>JAVZMD010000055.1:0-9666 GCA_038883435.1 Thermoproteota archaeon | reverse complement strand
ATAGGTCTTAAAGGCCTTCTTGCACATAGAGGTGTGCATATCATAACTCCTACGTTTGAGAGGACAAAGGGCCCTCCTGCGTTTAAAGAGTATGCGGAGGAGCCTATGGGAGTAGAGACCAGAAAACCATCCCCTTCCACTATGAAACTTCCTCCGCCCAATTCAACAAGCAGTTCAACTTGCTTCAAGCCCGTTACGTTTCTAAAAACGACTTCATTTACTGCATTCAAAACCTTTTCATTATGCCGTATCTTTAATTTGAAACACTCTTCAATCAGAAAATTACCCTTTCGATATCTCTCTAAGAGGGATTCTAAATTGTCAGGGCTAGCTTCTATCAGGTATCCCTTCTTACCAGTATTAACCGGTAATATTAAAGATCCGTTTTCAACACTCTTTGAAGTCCTAAGAAGGGTCCCGTCTCCTCCGATAGACACTATTAAATCAAAACCCTTTAAGTTCTTTCTCAAATCCTTTATTGAATATTCTTCTAGGACATCTGGTTTTAAGTTCTTCTTAATCCTATCAACTATGTTCAGGGTTTCCGAATCCCCTACCTTGTAGACTATTGCTATCTTCATGCCTCTGGCATCTCCCTCGCAATATAAGTTTTTAAATACCGTAACTTATTAGTTTTCCTCAAAAATGGGCAAAGTAGTTGAGCTAGGTGAGTTGAAAGAGGGGTCTTGGCTGATGATCGACAACGAGCCCTGTCAAATAGTTGAGATTTCTCATTCGAAGCCTGGTAAACATGGGAGTGCCAAGGCGCGTGTCGTGGGAATAGGCTTGTTCGACGGTGCTAAGCATACTCTTTTGAGTCCAGTCGATACTAAGGTGGAGGTTCCAATGATAGAGAAGAGGAGTGCGCAAGTGCTTACAATAGTTGGCGATAATACACAGGTAATGGACCTTGAGACATACGAGGTCTTCGAACTTCCTCTTCCGCAAGATCAAGAGCTAAGGAGAAACATTGTCCAAGGCGTGACTGTGGAATACTGGAGAGTTGGCAATAGACAAAAAATAATGAGGATTAAATAATTAATTAAACATATTTATCTATTATACTCTTAATTTTCTCAGCTTTCTCAAGCGTTAAGAACTCCTTCTCTCTTCCTCCAGATAATATTGCCATTATTTCATGCTTGCTTTTAGGGAGTATGTTTACGAGCATTACTGCTTCCTTCCTAGACAAACCAGTTTCTCTCATAAGCTCTTCCATTAGTTTCTTGGCCTGGTCTGCCGACAGCTTGGAAACCTCCTTTAAATATTCTAAAACCATTTTTTGATACTGTTTCAAATCCTCCTGTTTTGAAAGCATTTCAAGAGCCTCGGACACGGTTATGTCTACTTCAGATATTTTTCTAATTCCCATTTTTCACAACCTTTTGAAGTGTTCCGGTCTTACAATTAAGGTTTTTGTTTTACCTCCATCCATTACTCGGATGATGTACGCACTTCCTCTTTTTCCCACTACTGTCCCTATTTTCCCATAAAACCTTCTGTGAGGCATCCCCTTATGCACAGACGGGTCGTACTTCAGTACAACTTTGTCACCTGGCTTATAGTCTTGCAGGAGGTATGATGGTGGCTTAATACCTCTTTCTCTTACCTTTTTCTTGAGTAGAGTCCTCGTTTTAATTCTTTTACCGGATGTTTGAGGCATGTTTTTATCCTCCTTCGATCCCCGTAACCTCCATCTCCACTATTTTAACCTTAGTGTCAAGCAATCCTGCTACGGATGGTACTGTCCTACCTTCATCCCCATGGAGAAGCTCCTTGACATAGAGTCCACCACTACAAGTGACGGTTGCTTCATAGCGGTTGTCCCCAAGATGTTTAAAAAAGGCCTGGTAAACCATCTTTTTCCTAACCCTGTCTCCTCTCCTCTTTAAAACCCTGAGCGGCGTCCTCTGTCTTATAAGGCATCCAGTCAGCTTTTCTGAAAGTTCTTTTAGCTCCTCTTCAGAAACCTTCCTCTCGGTCTCGAAGATAACCTTATAGGTCTTCTTCTTTCTCTCAGCTTCCATCTTCAAACGAGGGACATCCAAGTAGCTTGCTCTAGTGAATGGAGATACTTCAACCATGCTGCCAAATCTCTTGTTGAACTCTAGATGAAGATTGTTCAAGTTAATGTTCCTAATCTTCGGTTCAAGTATTTCAACTATAAACGGCCTACCGTCTCCAAGCATTTTCACATCTACATCCTCTCTTCCGGCTCCGTGGAACTTCAACTTCCTTCCTTTGAAGGCTGGCAAGAGAACTTCCTCTAACATCTTTTCTATCGATGGAGTTACATCGCTAGAATCCATTCCCTTCCATTTCGTCTGGGCAATCCCCCCAACCAGCTTCCTGTAGCTAGATTTTAGAAAAATCGAGTTTATTTGCATCGAGACTTTGTCGTTTACCACATCATACACAAATACGACATCTGGTCGTTTCATTCTGATCTTTTTCCCCAGCCTTTTTTCAACACTCCGGTTTATCTCTTTATTGAGTTCATTTTTCAAAGCCTCGCCGAGACCCAATTTGAAGAAGGATTTCACTTTCTCATCCCTCTCCTCTAATGAGACTGGTAACGTAAGCCCTACGTAAAAAGTGTCAAACTCAACTTTAGAAGATTCTTCAATTATTTTATCAATAGCCTTGCCAATAAGTTGATTAATCTCCCCACCGCAAACATAACAAGGTTTAGGAGATATTTTAAGGCTAGGGTTATTCTTTTTAATGAAAGTCTGAGAAAGTTCGTGTCCTGACTCCGCCAGGGCCTTGAAGATTTTGAGGGCTTTTTTACCGCTTTCCTCACTCTCTATTTTCTCATTCATGAATAAAAAATCCTTGAGTATCCTGCCCTTGGTCTCATTGTCATAGGATGGGATGAGGCTTGAAAACTGTCTTCCTAAACATCTGTTACAAAGAGGAGTGGTTGTAATGATTTTCCTCAGAGTCTTTAAAAGATCCATTTCTAAAGCCTTAGGTGGGAAACGTTTCTGAAAGCTCCTTTAGAGATTTTCTTAACGGCCTTCTTAGCTAATGTATATTGCTTTATTAACTCCCTAACGTCTTTCTCTGAAGTTCCCGAACCCTTTGCAACGCGTCTCACTCGTGAAGAATCCATTATCGTCACATCCTCCCTCTCCTCCCTATTCATCGAGTTTATAATTGCCCTCCATTTCTTCACCTTTACAAAAAACTCTTCCATCTCCTTCTTGCTAAGCTTTGCTCCTCCAGGGATGCTGGAGAGGATACTTTGGAATCCCCCTATCTTCCTCGCCGACTCTAACTGTTGTACGAACTCTTCTATTGTAAATTTACCACGTGCCATCTTCTGTGCTCTAAGCCTCTCCTCCCTAGACATCTTCTGTACTTTTACTACTATTGATTCTAAATCGGGTTTTCCAAGTAATCGTGATACGAATTTAACGGGGTCGAATTCCTCAATTTCCTCAATTCCCTCTCCAACCCCTATGAAGATTATTGGAGCGCCAACAGAAGCTATTGCAGATAGGGCTCCGCCTCCTTTCGCTGAACCATCCATCTTAGTCACAACAACATAGCCTACTTTCGCAATCTTGTTGAAAGCCTCAGCCTGGACCCTGGCCTGTTGACCAATCATAGCATCGATTACGAGTATTGTTGCGGTAGGGTTGACCTCGTTTATTATCTGAGCCATTTCTTCCATAAGGGATTCTTCAGTCCTATGTCTGCCCGCGGTGTCAACTAAGACAACGTTTAGACCGAGATTCTTTGCCCACTCTACGCCGTCTTTTATCACATCTATAGAATTATTCTTAGAGGGATCTGAGTAAATGGGGATTTCATCTTTTAAAAGCTGTTTCAACTGGTCTACGGCACCAGGCCTGAAAACATCTCCAGCTATTACACCAACCTTAATATTCTTATTCCTTAGGTAATGAGCAATCTTACCTACCGTCGTAGTCTTACCAGAACCCTGTATGCCCATGAAGACAAAGACGTTAAGCTGATTGGGTATTATGCGGAGCTCCTTTTTCTCACCTCCAAGTATTTTAACAAGCCCCTGATAAGTCAAGTAAGTAACCCTATCTTTAAAGGATATTCCATATTCCCCACGTGTTTCTCTTAACTCTTTTTTAATCTCCTCGGTGAGCTGGCTTACAAGCCTCACATCGACATCCCCCATTATTAATGCGCGTTGAATTTCCCTAAGGTACTCGGCAACCTCTTTGTCGCTCACATAAGCCTGTCTTGTAATAAACTTAAGAGCATTCTGAAGTTTCTCAGAAACATTTTCAAGCATTTCTCATCTTTTCCCTAATTAGCTTCTTAATCTCGTTTCTTAGTATTATCGGGTCTGCTCTGCCTTGCAGCTTCTTCTGAATTTCTCCACATATATGGTCTATTACACGCTCGTTCTTAAACGCATCTTTTACAAGACTTGGATTCTCATCTAAAAACTTCACTATCACTGGGGCAAGCTCTTCAGAGTCTCTTATGATTCTCAATCCAATACGTTTCACATACTCCTCAGCATCCTCGCCAGTTGAAACTATCTCCCAAAGAACCTGCTTGGCCATCCTTGTAGTCATACGCCCTTCTTTAACCATTCTTATCAGTTTGGCAAGGTTTTCGGGTTTAAACTTGCTATACCTGTAATCTATACCGCATTCTCTCCACCTTCTTACAACCTCATTCATAAGCCAATGTGCAACCTCCTCGGGCTCGTTCAACATCTTCACAGTCTTCTCGAAAAAGTCTGCAATAGGTTTCTCTGAAACAAGTATTGAAGCAAGCCTTTCAGATATTCCATATTCTCTCACAAGCCTTTCAATTCTATCATCGGGCAACTCAGGCAGGTTACTCCTTATGTCTTCAATAACTTTCTCATCTATAATTATCGGGGGTATATCTGGCTCCGGGAAGTAGCGATAATCTTCTTCCATCTCCTTTTCTCTTGATGTTGCTGTAATTCCCTCTTTCTCGCCCCATCTCTTTGTGACGGTGCTTTCTATCTTCGGGAGATACTCTAGTCTCAGCTGTTCAAAGCGTAGTGCTTGCTCTACTTCCTTAAACGAGCTTATGTTCTTTATCTCGATCCTAGCCCCACCTGCATAGGAAATGTTAGCATCGCACCTCATGGATCCTTCAAAAGAGGGATCTAACACTCCAAGATGCTCCAATGTTGTCTGCACTTTCTCCAAGACCAGTCTTGCTTCCCTCGGATGATGCATAGCCGGCTCTGTAACGATTTCAACCAGGGCTATGCCTGCTCTATTGTAATCTATGTAGGTCTTCCTGACACCATTCTTCTCAACGTGAACAAGCCTACCCGGGTCTTCTTCAATCTGTATTCTCCTCAATGGTATCTTCTTTCTCCTACCGTCAAGATTTACTGTCACATATCCTCCAACACCTATAGTTGTACCCCCGGCCTTATCGTATTGGGTTATTTGATAGTTCTTATTCATATCGGGGTAGAAATAGTTCTTTCTGCTGAAGACGACGTATGGCTGAACCCTTGCCCCAAACGCTAGGCATACAGCTATTGCACTTTCCACAGCCTTCTTATTGACCTGTGGAAGAGTACCTGGTAATCCTAAGCATATGGGGCAAACGTTTTCATTCGGCTTCTTACTCCGGTAATCGGAAGGACAGGGGCAGAATAGTTTTGTTCTTAAATTAGTTAGTTGAACATGTATCTCCAGCCCTATCTTAAGCTTGCCAGTCTCTTCCTGACTCAGCATACTCTCATTTTTCCCTCTATCAAACTGTTTATGAAGCTTCTCAATGAACCGTCGCTCAAATCCTCCTCAACAACGTCTGCAATCGGCTTCTCCAAAGCCTCCATATTCAATCCTTCTTCGAGAACTGCTTGAACAGACACTAGCTTAGGCTTATTAACTGGCGTACCTATCTGACTCAGGAGCCACACATAGACTTCCTCAACTCCATCAACCCTATCAATAATGTCGTTAGCTATCTTAAACGATAAAACGTTATATATTTTCCCCACGTGGCTTACAGGGTTCTTGCCTGCAGCAGCCTCCGACCCTGCTGGCCTTAATAAGGCAATTACCCCATTAACCCTATTCCCCCTGCCCACCTGTCCACTATCTCCTGCCTCTGCCGATGTACCCGTAACAGTTAGGTAAACACCATTCTCACCCCTACCCCTCACGTCGAGGCTATTCAATGTTATATCCACCTTCTTGAAATCGTAATTGTCAGCAATATACTCCTTAAGGTTTTCAACAACCTCCTTCTTAGACCTGAAATAGGATTCTTCGCCATCTACAAAACGATCCACATAAGACATGGCTATTGTTAAGTCTACTTCGCTATTCACCCTGAAACCCATTACTTTAACATCTTCTCCAGTCTCTTGGAAATCTTTTTTGAAGTCCTTACTGTTCAAATACTGTTCTACATCTAGAACAAGCCTCTCCAGGGGTGATAGTGGAGCATAACCTACGGCTGCGGAAGTATCGTTGGCCCCCAGGAATTCTCCTCCACGTTTAAAAATATCAGCCAGATTAGCTGCGCTCCTACCTATCTGAACCTCATAGGAAACGTGCTTATCGGGGTCTACAAACCTAAGGTTCTCCTTAAACCACTTCTTCGCAGTTTCTACAGCAAGCTTATCTATTGGTAGCTCCTTGTCGTTGAAGCTATATGTTGCCCTGTCACCGAAGATAAGCTTCATCGGCTTCTTAACAACGCCTCCTCCAAACCTGGTCTCAGATTCTCCTGCTACTAGAAGGCTCTTATCAAGATTATAGTGGAGTATGGCGTTAAACTCCTTCAGATATAGTTTACAGAGTTCCACAGAGAGCTGGTTCATAACCATGTCTGAAATAGTGTCCGGATGGCCAAGTCCCTTTCTTTCTACAATCTCTATCTTCTGCTTTGGTACGGGATATGTCCGTAATTGGTTTATTTTTATCACCAATTAACCTCTTTAAAAGCCATTTCATGATGTTAAATAAACTTTATTCATTTCCCATCTGGTTTAAAACTCACAGTATTACCGCCATTATTAGGGGGTCAAAAACCGGATAGGTTATATATTACTATCTCTTCTCCCTATTAACACATGTAAGAAATATGGAAAACATTGCTTTATCTCATTTCCCAAAAAAAACTTTTAATTTGGCTGCTTACAAATGAAAGAGTAATGCGGGGGTCGCCAAGCCAGGTCAAAGGCGCTGGACTGAGGCTCCAGTCCCGTAGGGGTTCGTGGGTTCAAATCCCACCCCCCGCATTAATATAACACGTCTTTTTCCGGGATATTTAGAAAGCAATAAATTGGAAAAACACTAATACGTTACGAAGGTTTTCCATTATTAATCCAGATGCGAGACCCTACGCTGGTGATTGGCGTCTTTTAGTAAAACCTTCTTTAAAACCTTATATTCATAGCGGCTTGCAAAAGAAAACAGTGGATTGATAACTATTGCAATGACTCTAAAAAACTCGATTAAAACTCTGAAAGACGCATTGCAAGGTATTAAGGAGCTCCAATATGATAAGAAGAATATAAAAATAGTCTTTGTTGACGGCGGGTCGACAGACGGCTCTCTAAAGCTTTTAGAAGAGTTTAGGAGTCAAAATATTGACGAGTATTACGACATTAAAGTAATTTCTGGAAAATATGACATCACAGAGGGACGTAATACGTGTATTCGCAATGCGGAAGGGAGTTTCATATTATTCATTGACTCCGATGTAGTAGTCCCATCTGATTTACTAAGAGAAGTGGAACATCTTTTCTCTTCTAATCCGAAAATTGCATTCATAAACATCCCATGTGTAGTTGAGAAGGGGAGGGAAGGATGGGTGGATAAGTTTTACAAGTCTATTGGAGAGCCGCAAGGTATGAGTTGTGCCGCTATAAGAATTTCCGCTTTAAAAGACGTGGGGCCTTACTTTATGGGATTCCATAAGGGGGAGAATCCTAATGAATTAATTTTCCGGCTAAAAAAGAAAGGGTATGAATATGCTGTTCTGAAGAAAGAAGCTCTCCACATTAAACAGAAGCCGAGAGGCTTCGTAAGCTACTTAAAATATTGTTTTACAGCCTCCGTCATATATCATTATCAGGAAATAAAATCTGGAAGCAAGTACCTTATAGCAAAATACTTATACTATACGGCTTTACTAGGGTCAATCCTACTAATACCCTTCTCCCCCCTATTCTTCACACTGCTCTCTTTATTGCTTTTAACAGCACTGTCTCTCTTATACTTAAGACGTTCTCATGGGAATCCTTATAGTCTTCTTGCCATAATTGCGGGTATGACACTGCCATTCGGGATGCTATTTCTGATCTTAAAGAAGACAATTAAAAAATCCCAATTATAAAGGTTTTTATTTTAACGACTCTAATACACTCAGAATCTTACCGACAGCATTATCCCATGTGAATTTTTTTGAAAACTCAAAGGCCTTCCTCCCCATTTCCTTCCTTCCCCCCTCGTTCTCCATTAGACGTCTTACATTTCTAGCCCATTCTTCAGGGTCATCACCACATAAAATGCCTACGTTACCAACAGTTTCAAAGGTACCGCCGCTCCTATGAGCTATAACAGGCTTACCACAAGCCATTGCCTCAACCGGGGCTATTCCAAAGTGTTCACCTATTGAGGGAAATAGGAAAATAGAACAGTTTTGTAAAAGTTTTACTACCGTTTCATCACTGGGGTTTTGTATGAGTTCGACATTTGCTTCCTTAGACTTCCTTTTTATATACTCAAAGTAATCAATATTGTTTTTGCTTAGAAATCCGGATAAGATTAGTTTATAGCCTGTTCTTTTAGCAACCTCTATTGCCAATTCATGATTCTTTATTCTCTGGAACCTGCTGTTATAATATAAGTAACCCTCGTCTCTCCACGTTGGGAAGAATTTAGAATGGTCAACTCCAGGGTACACTACTTCCGTTTTTGCATTCGGCTGTTCCCTTCTTATTGCAGACTCGGTATATTTGCTATTGCATAATACTACTGGTACGGAAGCGAATGATACTGCCTCCTTTTTCTCTAAACCGATAATCCTTCTGTATATTCTGCGTAGAAGGTTTCTCTTAATTGGTTCAAGTAAAATTGGATAATGAACGTAAGGAATAACTTTTATGCCATGCTTTTTAATTATCCACTCTGCATAATAGTATCCTCTGTTAAGCCAGATTAAGTCTGGATTCCACTTTATTGCATTTTCAATGCTTTTCTTAATAGCCTTTGCTTCGTAATAGGCTACAAACTTACCGAAAAGATCATGTCTCGCCGGTATAATAGTATGGTCAAATTCATGGAAGTTAAAGGTTTCACGGCCTATCCCATTGCAAAAAATATGAATCTCATGGTGTTTTTTAAGTCTAGTGAAGACTTCGTATAAGAATCTTTCACCTCCTCCTTTAGATATAAACACTGTATGTATTACTGCTATTCTCAATCCTCAAGTGGAATGCTTAATACTCCATATATAAGCTTGTCACATTAAAATCTAACCAACAGGGGGTGACATTATCTTCATCAATTCTTTATCTGTTATTTTCCTCGTTTTCTGAATGAATATTCTCCTTCTAGCTATCAAACTAGTATTTGAAAAAACCCACCAGAGGGCATAGTAATATGCCATGGCCTTTGCTTTTTCCCCAATTAAGCTCCACCAAAAGGCTATAATTACCATTCT
>JAVZMD010000054.1:0-9707 GCA_038883435.1 Thermoproteota archaeon | reverse complement strand
CTGAGGATTAAAATAGACCGTCCTAAGGTCTTTCCAAATCAATTTTGCATTAAGCATGATTCTCTTAGCAAGGGTCGTTTTACCAGTCCCAGCCTCACCACATGCGATGACCAGCATGGATAGAGGAGCAGTACTATCCATGAACATTTTAAGAAGCATCCATATCCTATCATACTCCTCTTTCCTCAGCCATTGACCGTTAAACTTTCCATGGGTTTCTAGCATGCTGCCACGTGGAAAGGCCAAATGCTTATTTAAATTCCGGTTGTAAAATAATGAGGGAGAGAGTTGGGTAAATGAGTAATACTTTTAAACACCGATAGCAAAGGTAGTGAAGGAATGGAGTTCCAATGTTTGGCTTGCAATAGGGTTCTCAACGAGAAGGACCTTTTAGAATTCAGAGGGGGTGTTAGATGTCCATACTGTGGCTTCAGGATTTTAAAGAAGGCTCGTCCAAAGAACATGGTTAAACAAGTTATCGCAGAGTAAGGTTTATATAAATAGTTTACATGAATTTTGCGGAAACGGTGAGGGTGCCCTCTACTCATTCCGATTCTAATCTCTGAGGGCATTTCCCCCCACCCTCGCCGTTTCCTAGTAGTTCTTTAGAAATCTCCAATACTATGAACCGTTAAGAGAAACTAATAGGTTTTCTAATGCCTTATTCATCAAGTCTAAGAAGGATTAAGTGGCCTTTTTGGAAACAAAGTTTTTAAACGTCTTAATTAATCTGGAGACGAGGGGTCGTCGTCTAGAGAGTTAAACCGGACAGCTTGGTCTAGGATACCAGCCTGAGGCAAAAGCTGGCTAAGGGCGCTGGCGACCTGGGTTCAAATCCCGGCGACCCCATGTTTCTATTTCCCAGTTAGATAGTGAAATTTTCTTGTTTAGCCCAGTTCATGAGCTTTTTTTAAAAGGTTTAATGGTCGTAAGCAGACCGCGAAAAGTTTATACATGATATTGCTTAACGGATACAGGTTGCCAACCTATTACTGTCCAGATTGCGGTGGAGAGCTCAAGTACGAGTCTGCTACTAAGCTTTATGTTTGTAAAGCTTGTGGAAGAGTCTATGAATTTGAAGAACTTAAGTCAACGAGGGAGAAGTTCCTAAAATCCGTAATGGAAAGCGAAGAGGAGAGGAGAAAAAAACAGAGAAAAGAAATTGTTAAATGGTGGCTTGGCAAGAAGTCTGAAGAAGAATAATAATCCGAAAATTAAGTTTTTTCAGTAATTTTTAAAAGACCAGCATTCGCAGGCTATTGCAAAATGGATAATCCAACTAACCGTTTTAACCCCTTCAATATAAATGATCAGGATAGGCGTTATGTTGAGCAGATAATGCTCGATGTGAAAAGGAGAGGCGACGAGGCGCTCTTAGACTATACTTCTCGTCCTAAACCTTTCGATGATGTTAACCTTTCAAAAGATAAGCTTTTGGTAAGTCAAGGAGAATTAGAAGAATCTGAAGCATATCTAACAGATGATGTTAAGAAAGCGATTTCATTCATGATGAAGATGGTTAAGAAGATAGTGAGGTTTCAAATGAAAATCCTTTCACTGAACACGCTTAAAGATAATGGATTGGAATACTATATGCGTTTCTATCCTCTCGAAAGAATTGGAGTACTTGTACCTGGAGGGAAAGCTGTGTATGTTTCAACCATAATCATGGCTGCTTATCCGGCTGTTTTAGTTGGTGTAAAGGAAATACATGTGTTAACTCCCCCCCGGCAAGATGGTTCCGTAAATCCAGCGGTTCTTTACGCTGCTAAGCTAATGGGGCTTAAAAGAGTTTATAGGTGTAATATGGTTGCCGGAGTCGGTGCACTAACATTTGGCACTGAGACTATCCCAAGAGTTGAGAAAATAATTGGTCCTGGCAACAGGTTCGTGACTCTAGCGAAAATGATTGCAAACAGCTATGGTGTATCTATAGATATCCCTGCAGGTCCATCAGAACTCGTTGTCTTAGCAGATTCAAGTGCGGACCCTATGTTCATAGCCTTAGACTTAATTGCTCAAGCAGAACACTCACCAGATTCTTTTATAGCTCTAATTACAGATTCAAAACCTCTAGTTAGATCTGTAAAGAAAATATTCAAAGAATTATCGGAGAAACATGGTTTAAGTACGAAGATGAATACATACTTGGTCGAATCCATTGAGGATGGTCTAGAAAAATGTAATTCCTTGGCTCCTGAACACGTTTCTCTCCAAGTTAGGAATTCAAATAAATTGTTCCATAGGCTTACAACAGCTGGTACTGTTTTTCTCGGAAGCTCTTCGCCGCCAGCAGTAGGAGATTATGTATCGGGAAGCAACCATATTCTTCCAACCGGGGGATACGCTAAAGTGAGGGGTGGTGTTACAATACTTGACTATCTTAGAATCGTTTCATACCAATATTTCTCTACCGAATACTTGAAGAAAGCCACTAAATATGTTGAGGTGCTGAGTAGGTTAGAGGGATTACCCCTTCACGGGGCGAGTGTAAAATCAAGAATTGAGAGGAAGACAGCGGTATGAAAGCCATCTTCCTAATAGGTACTGCGGGAAGCGGTAAAACCACTTTCGTAAAAAACTTTTCCGAATGGATTGAGAGTAAAGGTGTTGATGTTGCAAGAATTAACTTAGACCCTGGCGTTATAAACCTGCCTTATGCTGCTGATTTCGATGTTAGAGAATACGTTAATACTGAGAAGATTATGAAAGATCTTGGACTAGGACCCAACAGTGCTTTAACAGTTGCTTCAGATTTAATAGCGGTGAAGGTACATGAAATTAGTAATGCTATTGAAACAATGGGTTATGAGATTGCTGTCGTTGATACGCCAGGTCAGATAGAGTTATTTGCATTCAGGCCTGTTGGGAGAGTGTTTTCAGAAAGCTTTTTAGAGGGTCCCAGAATGGTAATATACCTTTTCGATTACACACTTATGCTCGAGCCCCTTGGTTTTCTTTCCTCTCTATATCTGAGCATATCCGTTTACGCGTCCCTCGCTATTCCACAGCTGAACATAATTAATAAAGTGGACCTAGTAGATCCGCGTTCGGTGAAAAGAATTGGTGAATGGTATTCTAACCCACTAACATTATACGGCACTATTAAGAAGTACTATAAGGGTGAAAAGCTGAAGCTAGGCCAGGAACTTTCAAAGGCACTGCCTATGTTAAGTAGTTTAAATAAGCCGATTCCCGTCTCAGCTTTGACCATGGAGGGTTTTGTAGACGTGTACTCACAAGTTACTAGAATCCTCGGCACTGGAGAAGAATTTTCGCACGAACAGGCTGTTTAAAAGGGTCTTTTGGCTACCGGAAAATTTATTAAACCATTATGTAAACCCCTCAGTGATTTGCCGGCGTTCCAAGAAGCCGAAAGCCTATCAGGCGATTACGTGAAACAGATTGAAGAGGAACTTAAGAAACAGAAGGAAACGCTCAAGGAGCTTGTTGAAAAGAGAAGACGCCTTAAAGAAGAAATCATGGAAATAACCAAGCGGATTGATGAAAACGTAGCTAAGAGAAACGAGATTAATCAACAAATTAAGAAGATCAAAGAGGAAATTGCTCAACTGAGGAATTCGGAGAAAAATCTCAGGGATGAAATTGAACGCAAGAGAGTTGTTGTTAAAAGTCGTTCTAAGAAGATAAGGATAAGTGAGAGAGAAGCGAGAGCCCATCTTTCAAAACTAGAATGGAGGCTAGCAACTGAACACCTTGATCCAAAAGAGGAAGCAGAACTCGTAAGAGAGATTGAGAGAGCAAGAATCTTATTGAAGGAAGTGGAGTCGATTATTAGTATGAAGAAGAACATGGAAGATTTCGAAAATAAGATTGAAGAGATAAGGTCTATGATTATTCAGAGGAATAATGAAAAAGCTAAACTAGTTGAAACATCCAATTTCTACCACAATACTATCAAAGAGCTGTTAGAGGAGAGAAAGATTAAGAGGGAGGAATTGTCTAAGCTAGATGCTGAAATATCGGAAACGAAGAAAAAGAAAGACGAGCTGTTTATGAAAATGGTTGAGATAGATGCTAAATCCTACTTAGTCAAGATGAGACGTATACTCATGTTACAGGAAGAGCAGACTAAGCGTCTAAAAATAGAGGAAGCTATAAAAAACAAGCTTGCGATGGATGCTCAGGAGAAGCTTAAGCGCGGTGAAACCCTGGACTGGGAGGAGTTTAAGGCCCTTATAGAAGCACAAAGCAGTCAGTTCTCACCAAGATAATAGAATTTAGACCTTTTATACATACGAAAATTTTTAATAATAAGGGTCTTATTAGATTTTCAAGGGTCTCTTGGAAGAAAGCGCTAAGAGGGTGCTAATCTTATGCGTTGACCTAGATGATGATATAGGTAGTAAAACAGGCTTAGAGACTCCTATAATAGGAAGAGAAAACGTGTTGAAAGCAGCTGAGAAGCTTGCTCTCTTAGATCCTGAGGAGGCTGACTCAAACGCTATGTTCGCATCAATAAGGCTTTCAGACGAGTTTTCAAAATCAGGTAATTTAACAGAGGTCTGTGTAGTTAGTGGTTTAAAGAACGGAGGCCTGGAGGCCTCGAGAAAGGCTATGGAGGAGATAACACATGTTGCGAAACTGTTTCCTCCTTCGGAGGTTTATGTTGTTACTGACGGTTTCGGAGAGGAGGATATAGAGCCTGTTTTAAAAGCTAGACTGCCTTTAACAGGGGTTAAGAGAGTAGTTGTTAAACAGAGTCGTGCTATAGAGGAATCTTACATAGTCCTCGGAAGATATTTGAAAATGCTATTTACTGACCCAAGGTTCAAGAGATGGGTCTTAGGGCTTGGAGGCTTATTGTTAACATCCCTAACCATCCTAAGTCATTTTAGATCATATGAGGAAGTAAATACGGTATTTTGGAGTATAGTCGGTATAGCAATATTGATGAAAGGTCTTGATTTGGATAAATGGGTGTCGTCAGGCCTTAAGCAAATATACGGTGAAAACTTGCCTCCGACTATGCTTGTGTTTAAAACCCTATTTTTATTCACAGGGTTCTCCTTAGTTCTCTTCACCTTTTCAACTGGGTATTTTATTGAGAAAGAAGGCGAGGTTTTCATGGCGATTTTAGGGAAGTTCATTGCACAAATAATTGAGGTTTTCCTACTTGGCATTGCTTTGATACTTGTAAGCGGCTCGTTAAAATACCCACTTAAAATCTCTAACATACGTGATTCTCTATCCATGCTAGTAAACCTTTTGGCTCTTGCTCCACTTATTAAAACTTTGGGTTTAGCTGCATACATGCCGTCTTTCGACCTTAGGTTGTTATTATACGTAAGCATACTTACCCTAGTCCTTATATATGCTGCTAACATCCTTGTGTTTCTTATAACAAGGTTTCTACTATTATTCTCAAAAATGTTTAAAATGGCCCTTGAAGAATGAGGCCTGAATGCTAAAGTTCCTAGGAAGCTTAGCGGTGAAGATTTCGAGAAGCAGGCTTTCCATTTGGCTCTATGAGAAAAGCCTACTTAAACAAGTTACTCAAATGCCCATGCCTAATCATATAGGTATAATCATGGATGGGAATAGAAGATGGGCTGAGTTGAAAGGCTTGGATAAGTCTCTCGGCCATGTCTTTGGTGCTAAAAAAGTTGAAGAAGTTATTAAATGGTGTTATGAACTAGGTATAAAGACTTTAACTCTATATGTTCTCTCTACAGAGAATCTTAAGAGACCACCTGAGGAAATAAGATTGATACTCAGCTTATTCGAGAATAAGCTTGTAGAAATAATGAATAAAGGTATTCTACATGAGAACCAAGTTCGTTTCAAAGTCATCGGTAGAAGAGACCTTATTCCACTTGAAATAATGCAGCAAATAGAGAAGCTTGAGAAGGAGACTGGGGGATATTCGTCGCATTACTTGAATATAGCCTTTGCATATGGCGGGAGAGCTGAAATAGTTGATGCTGTAAAAAGCATTGCCCGCGATGTCTCGAAAAAAATACTGGATCCTGAGAGTATAGATGAGGAGACTATTTCAAGTCGGTTGTACACAGCGCACCTTCCTGAGCCAGACCCAGACTTGATAATAAGAACATCAGGGGAAGAGAGGCTTAGCAATTTCCTACTCTGGCAATCTGCTTACAGCGAATTAGTATTCATAGATGTGTACTGGCCTGAGTTCAGGAAAATAGACCTTTTAAGAGCCATAAGGACATACCAGAAGAGGAAGAGGAGGTTCGGTCTTTAGGAGGTAAGTCTAACAGGTCCAGAATCAGTTATTAGATAAGTATCTTCTATCCTCGCTCCACCAACACCGGGTACGTAAACCCCAGGCTCTATAGTTACAACGTTTCCAGCCTTAAGCTCCTCGGTGCTCGACGGGGTTATACTAGGAGGTTCGTGAATATCTATTCCAACACCATGTCCGAGACCATGTGCGAAATACTTATTAAAACCGTATTCTTCAAGTATTTCGCAAGCACGCTTATCCAGTTCGTAGGCCTTAACACCTGGTAAGGCTATCTTTTCAACGGCCTTCTTAGCCTCTTCAACTGCTTCAATCATCTCAATAATCATGTTCTTTTCTCCATTTTCTTTAAACAATATTGTTCTTGTCAGGTCACTCTTATAATTTAAGTAGTCTGCTCCAGCGTCTAGCAAAACGATTTCCCCTTTCCGTAGTTTTCTTGAAGATGGAGTGAAATGAGGATTTGAAGAGTTTTCTCCAAACGCTACTATGGTTTCAAAAGCAGGTTTAAAAGCACCTTTTAAAACGATTATACGGTTATACTTACATGCAATCTCCACTTCGGAAACCCCTTCTTCTAATTCCTCAAAAATCTCTTTAACTGTCAGACTTGCTATTTCAGCAGCTTTCTTCAGCTTTTCAACCTCATACGAGTCCTTGATAATACGCATTTCGCTTATAATCCTGCTTCTAGTATTTACAAGGATGTTAAGATCTTCCTCCAGCTTCCGTGCGTCACTCATATCTAGAGAATCGAATTCAACATATTTGAAGTCTTTTCCAACTTCTCTTAGAAGCACTTGAAGAAGCCTCTCTCCCCTTCCAACTTTAACAACTTTAACATCATTGATAGAGGAAGGAAGGTTAACACCTTCAAGCGAGCTAGTAAGGAGCTTAGCCTCACCGCTCTTCGGTACTAAAAGAATTCCTGTAAGAGGCTTATCCCAGTTAACAGCATATATTATGTTCCCCTGTTCCCTTAATACGAGAAGGTCTATCCCAGTCTTATTCAGCTTGTCCTGTATCCTTCCTATTCTGCTCATCGGAAGGCAATGGTTCCAAACGGCTTCTTAAGGCTTGCCTAAGCTCCTCATCGTTCCTTGCGCCGAAAATGCTTAAACCAGTTGGAGTAAGTTTTAACATCTTGCTTCTCCCACTCCTGGTGGCTTCAATAAGACCCATTTCAATTAATTTCCGAACTTGTTTATATGCATGTGTTCCTCTTAGAGCCACTATCTTAGACTGTGCAATTGGCTGTTTTAAGCCTATGAGTGTAAGAGTTTTTAAACCAGCTCTGCTAATCATAGGTTTTACTCCTAATCTTTTAATGCAACTGGTATACTCAGGTTTTACTCTAAGCATATAGTTTCCTTGACCTATTTCAACTATCTCTAGACTAGTATCCCTTGTCCTGTATTCTTCGATTAGTTCTTTCAAAGCTTTCTCAGCTTTCTCAGCTTTTCTAACTCCCGCCGCCGACTTAAGCTGTAATAAGTTTAAAGGCCTGCCGGATGCGAAAAGTGCTGCCTCAATCCTCTTCTTATACTCCGGCTCTTTCAAAACCATTCTCAACCACTATATAATACTCCTCGCCTTCGAAGATAATGTCGAAACCAGGTTCAGAAAGTATGAAGAGTATCAGTATGAAGGTTCTAGCTGCTTCAAGGGGTTGTTTTCCTTCTAGCAGGTACCTGAGCGAAACCCTTCCTTGATCGCTTATTAGCTCAAGAAGGTTTTTCTTAAAATCTTCAACTTTCTTCTCAATATCTCTCATGAATTCGTCTTGTTGCGGTACTATCGGCGGCAAAGGTTCTTCTTCAAAAGGTTTCTTAGAATACTCCTTATCTAGTATCTTAAGAAGTGCCTTAACTAGCTGTTCAAGGTCTATAACTGGTTGAGAAGGTCTGAGAGGCACTTCAAAAGCGCTTGCTCTTTCAAGAGCTTCAATAGGCACGTCTAGAGCCTCATCGTTCTCAGAAGCCTCTTCCTCACGGGATTCTATAGATAGTAGGGTCTCCGTCTTCCTTAAGTAGACTATGGAAGAGGCTAATAGTAAAAATCCTGAGAGGGTGAATTGCATATATCCTTTCTCACGCAGTTCTCTGGATAACTGCTTTAAGATACTAGATATCTTAATATCCCACGGGTTAATCCTCCTAAGCCTTATTAGGTCAAATATTACTTCAGATGCTTCGAGAGACTCATCCAGCAATAGCCATCTCCTCTAAAGCCTTCTCACTCGGCATCTCCATAAACCTAGATGCCCCCTTCTTAACGTATACCCCTATAACCTTATCAGCCTTACTGACAACAACGTCTCTGAGCGATATGACTATGATCTGGCTGTCCTTCGAAACCTCTTTGAGAAGGTCAGTCATCCTGTCAATATTTACGTAATCCAAATGTGCATCGGGTTCGTCGAAAATATAGAAAGCTGCTGGGAAAAGCTTTTGCATTGCGAAGACCAAGCAGAGTGCTGCAACCGATTTCTCCCCTCCACTGACTCCGCTTATCACCCTTGCCTCCTTACTTGGAAACTTAACATAAACATTCAAGCCTGTTTCCAGAGGATTATTGGGGTCCTCAGGCTGAAGCCAGCCTTCTCCGCCAGTCATCTTATTGAAGAAAGCTGCGAAATAACTGTTTATTTTACTCAACCCCTCTAAGAAAGCTTCTCTTTTTCTTCTCTCAATATCCTCCATAAACTCTTGAATGCTTCTCCTCTCTTCTTCCAGCTCGTTAATCCTCTCTAGAGCATTCCTATAGAAATCAATTTCCTGCTCGTATTGTTTTATTGCAAGCATGTTAACTTCCTGAACCTTCTCAACTTCTTCCTTAAGAATTTTTAAGTATCTTTCCGCAGGCCCTCTCATTTCTTCTGATGCTTTAATAGGCTGGTCATGAATCCTTTTTCTCAACTCTTCAATTTTACTTTCATTTACTTCTTTCTCTACCAGAAGGTTCCTTTCAATATCTTTAACTCTATTGATTTCTGAATTAAGCCTCTCTATCTCTTCATCGAGTTTCCGAATAGCTTCAACCAATCTATCCTGTCTATTCTCATCCTTACCATACTCTGCTATAGTTTTTCCATCTCTCTCTGTTCTTAATGTTTCAATTTTATTCTTAAACTCATTTACCAGATTCCCATAAAGTCTTATTTCCTCTCTGGTTGCATAAAGCCTGTTAGCCAATGCTTTCTCTAAGTCTGTAAACTCTCCTACTCTTCTCTGTAGACTGTTGATAATGTTTTCAACTTTTATCAAACTCTCTTTCACTTTCGCCTTTTCATCATCTAGTCTTTCCAATTCCTTTTCAAGTAATCCAATGCTTCTATGGATTCTTACTAGCTTCTTCTCTTTTAGAACCAGTGAGGATTTTAACCTCGACAATTCTTTTTCAAACATACGTTTTTTATTAATATTCCGTTCTCTGAATATCTGGCTGAGTCTCCTAGAGGCCGATAAGTATTCATTGG
>JAVZMD010000053.1:0-9727 GCA_038883435.1 Thermoproteota archaeon | reverse complement strand
GATTCTCAAAGGGGCTTAAAAAATATCTTAAACCCTCCATTTTTCTTCATCCCTTTCGCTTCTATTATGTATTAACTATACTTATAAGTCTTTAATTAAACCTATTAGCAATGACAAAGTTCTCCATCTGTATTAGAACATGGGAAAAGCCAGAATTGTAAAAGTAGAGGTGGCGAGCTGCTGTAAGTGCTGACTAATCCTCAGATTTCTTCCATACTCCTTACCGGCTGAGAGGTGAGTAAATATAGATTAGGGGACGGAAGATTTTGATAAATGAATTTAGCAAACATTAGAGCACACGTGGATAACTTGTTGTTAAATCATGAAGATTGGATTTAGGTTTCATTGAAAAAAATGGCAAGTATTCTTAAAAATATGGTTGAAAAACCATAAATCCTGCGGAATCTTAAATAAGTAGTTCAAGGTCTAGATGGGAGCTAATTTAACACCCATAGTATTCAGGAAGCCGATGCGTCTTGAAAGATTCAGAGGGAAAAGCTTCGCAGTCGACGCTAGTCAGATGCTCTACCAGTTTCTCGCATTAATACGTAAGCCCGATGGGTCGTTTTTCACCGATTCTGAGGGTAATGTTACATCTCATCTCGTAGGATTTGCCTTCAGGGTCACAAGACTCTTATGTGATTATAGTATGAAGTTCATATTCGTATTTGATGGAAGACCTGTTCAGCTTAAGCTGAAAGAGCTAGAGGAGAGAAGGCTGAGGAGGGAAAAGGCTTTAGCTGAATGGATGCTAGCGTTGAAAGAGGGTAGGCTTGCAGAGGCTTTTTCAAAAGCCGTTTCCTCAACGAGGCTGACGAATATTATGATCGAAGATACTAAATTTCTCCTGAGGCTGATGGGCCTCCCGTTTGTTGAAGCGCCATCGGATGCTGAGGCTCAAGCAGCATTCATCGTTAAGAAAGGCGATGCCTATGCTGTTGCGGGAAGAGACTACGATACCCTATTATACGGTTCCCCCCGGCTTGTTAGGAATCTGGCTATACGGAGCACTGAATTCCTCCCCAGTAAAGGCTACTCGAAGGTTTTGAAGCCTGAGCTGATAGATGTTGAAGAAGTTCTAGGCAAATTGGGCATTACTAGAGAGCAGCTAATCGATATTGCTATACTCGTTGGAACAGATTTCAACGAAGGCGTTAAAGGCATAGGGCCGAAGAAAGCCCTCCAATTGATCAGGAAATACGGGAGAATAGAGGAAATACCTGAGAGGGTTTTGAAGCCTCCTGACAACTACGAGGAGGTTAGAAGGATATTCCTATATCCTGAAGTTAAAGAAGAATATAGTACGATTTGTACGGAGCCGGATGAAGAAGGGTTGATGAATTTCCTTCACGCTGAAAAAGGATTCTCGAAAACGAGGGTAATAAAGTTGATCGAAAGGCTAAGGAGATTCTATAGTTCCATTAGTGTAGACGTTGATCTCAAGAAATGGTTGTCTTAAGGAATGATATTATCCATTGTTAATGCATTGCTTTGGAAAGAGCTTTAAATTCACTAGGTTTATTAGAAGCTCTGTTGAAAAGGCTGTTAAAAATGCTTTAACTTAATTAATAGATTTATAAGCGATGGATGACTTATAAACTTAGTTGACTTCAGAAGGAGTAAGGATAATAGAAGTATCTGAGGATAATGTAGATGATTTATGCTTTTTATGCATACCATCCGAACGTCTTGATGACCCGAGTTTTATGAAAGGTGTGGAGTTGAAGAGGACTTGGGTTAAGAATATGCTTAGACGCTGGGGGTCGGTTGCTAAGGTTGCATATCTGGAGGAAACTCCAGTAGGGTTTATACAGTACGTCCCTATTTCGGATGAGAAGGTGGTTCGTATTACTTGCATATTTGTGCCTAGTAGGGAGCACTGGAGGAAGGGCATTGGGAGACGACTTTTGAACAGTCTTATTGAAGATATGAGGCGTCCGAAAGAATGGTTCGGCGGCGAATCATCGTCAGCCCTGATTGCCCGTCCCTTTTCAGGGGAGAAGCCAGGTCAGTACCCTGCTAGGAGCTTCTTTAAAGACATGGGTTTCAAACAGGTGGAGGATGATCCTGACTTACTATACTATCCCCTTAAGCAAGGCTTCTCTTATCAGCCGGTTAAGAAAAGAGAGTCAACCTACTTACCACAAGATGATGATAGGGGTAAAGTGGTAGTAATGTACGCTCCCTCATTCTGTCCGTTTTCCTATTTGTTTCTAAAGAAGGCTGTGCAAGAAATAGAGAAGACTGTGCAGGGCCTGCATGTCAGGTGGATAAATAGTTGGGAGGAACCTGCTGAAGCTGAGAAACGTGGTATTTCTGAAGGCTTGATCGTAAACAGCAGGCTAATAAGATCATTCGTACTCGATAAAGAGGCTTTTATTAAGGAGGTTCTTGCAGCATTAGGATGAAAGAGTTTTAATAGAAAGACATATGAATTTGATTAAGGAATCGTAATTTTATGACCTTGTCTAAGAGTCTTGAGGAGCTACGCCAAAAGGCGATAAAGCTTGGAGCAGCTGAGGCGAAGGTTATCAAAGCCAACGATATAGTGATAAGAGATTGGGTTAGATTAAAATGCCAATATGGATGCAGTGAATATGGTAAACGTCTTACATGCCCTCCATATTCACCAACTCCGGAGCAGATGAGGAAAATCCTAAGCGGTTATTCTTCAGCAATACTTTTACGGTTTGAACCCGCTTGGGAAAACGTCCATAAGGTAATTGCAGAGCTTGAGAGGGAGGCTTTCCTCTCAGGATGTTATTCAGCATTCGGACTAGCATCTGGGCCATGTCCATTTTGTAGAAAATGCAACTTGAGAAATTGTATCCATCCTGAACTCGCAAGGCCCTCGATGGAAGCATGTGGAATAGACGTGTATGCGACAGCAAGGGGAGCAGGTTTTACGATAGAGGTAGTTAGAACACGCAGGGATCGGCCAAAATACTTCGGATTGTTATTGGCTGTTTGAGAAATATGATCTCCTAATCCGATAGTTTTTCCATATTTTCTACCAATGGTTGTAACGAACAATCTCCTCCAGTGGTCTCCGGTCTTTCACTGGTTCTTTCTTTTCAGCAGGATAGCCTAGGGCTACCATTGCAACCACTCTAGCCTCTTCTGGAAGACCTAGAATCTTCTTCACCTCCTCTTCCTCATGGAACACGCCTATCCAGCATGTTCCGAGATCCTGCTCCCAAGCAGCTAGAACCAGGTTTTGAAGAGCTATAGCCACGTCTATCTTCCAGAAATCGGTTCCTGGAAAGCTTTCGCCGGGCATGGCGCAGCCCACCACCAGAACGGGTGCAACCTCCACGGGGCTCTTGAAAGGCCTCTTAGGAGCATTCGCAGGCGGAGGCGGTATCTTCCTTTCTTTTGCCAGTTTTATCTCCTCTTTAACTTTAGGATCTGTGATAACGATGAAGCGCCATGGTTGTCTGTTGCCAGCAGAAGGCGCTAGTCTCGCAGCCTCAAGAACTATTCGTAACTTTTCTTCTTCCACAGGCTTATCCTCATAAACCCTTATACTCCTCCTAGTTCTTATTGCCTCAAAGACCTGCATGAGAATCGTTTTACAACTCGGCTTATAAAACTTAAGCCATGGGAGACCATTCTTTGAAAGCATGATTCTTTATTAATTCAAAGAGCTCCTTGGGGTTTGAACTATAAAGTCTTATTCGCAACTCTCCTTTACTCTTATTAATAAGTTCAACGAATCCCCTTTTCGCATCAAGCCTGATATCATGCTTCTGCAGGGGGAACTTCATAAACACATTCTGCCCAATAAGCCCTTTTTCAAACAGGGTGTAGTACCTCGGTATTTGTGGGAAGCCTCCTAAAAGCTTATTCTGTTTGAAGCTTATTACAGTCGTTAAAACAATAGGTACCTCGTATCCGGCTAAGAAGATTAAAAACTTCCGAGTTCCGGAAAACGAAGGACCTTGTGTCAAACCGCTTGCAAAATTAGAGTAAAGATAATACCAAACCATTGTGAGAACCATTATAACGAGTATTATGGAAGATTTTGACAAGGTTCGCTTCATTTCTTGAATAAGTTGCGTATCAAGCGACATTACCCTCATTACTTCAGAGGCTTCTTCCTCATAGATCTTCTTGCTCTCTCTGATCTCCTTCAATTGACTGGGAGGGATTCCAGAAAACCTTGGTCTAGTCCTTAGTAGTATGATAATGTAAAATAATACTATGAATACTATGAAAGTGTAGTTCAAATACTCAGGATAGTAAGTGTTTATTGCTGCAAGAATTATTACCATCACTTGGCTGTATAACTGGTTAAGGATTAAACTCTTCTTGCTTTGGTAAGCCATCGTGAAAACCGTTAGATAGCTATTGATAAAGTTTAGGGAGAGGCCATGGTTTTTTGAAAAAGGGGTTTTGCGAGGTTTTTAAATTCAGAATGCATATGGGTGGCGGAATAATTTTTCTAACTTTTTCAGAATTTTTAATGGCCGAATAAGCTATAGCTGTAAGATTGCCTTCCAATCAACGTTATTTCGCACAAGCTTCAAGGCGGATTCGATTCTAACATTGTCCCTAGGCTTTATTTTTCCAACAATCTTCTGTACATTTTGGAGCGTAGTATAAGTGTCTTGTGACACTACTATTAGTGGGATCCCGAGCTCGTCTGCTCTCGGCAATACTTTTACGCTCGGATAAAGGTTTCCAGTCAAGATTAATGCAGAGGCTCCTGCTTCAAGCGCAGCCAAGACTATGTCTGTCCTATCGCCACCAGTTATTATTAGCTCATTCTTCACTCTCCTGAAGTATTTTATTGCACTCTCAGGCGTCATAGCTCCTATTAGGAATGTTTCAACAAGATTGTCGAGACCCTTCTTGCCAGCTATAACCTCGCCTCCCAAGGCCTCGTTTATCTCCCTCACTGACAATGAGCCGAGTATCCGGTCTTCCGGCACGATCCCAAGGACCCTCAAGCCTTCTTTTTCGAACAACGTCTTAACAAGGCTCCTGACCCTTTCAATTCTATCTTCAGCTACACGGTTTAGAACCAGGCCTGAGACCTCTATCCCCCAATGCTTACAGTAATCTCTAGCTTGAAGAACCTGATCGATAACAAAGTCTTCCCCATACTTGGCGACGAGGAACAATTCTGCATTCAACAAGGAGGCGAGTTTAGGAACATGACAACCCCATAGGGAGCCTGTTGAAAGACTAGATGCCCCCTCTATGAGCATAAGGTCTTTCCCAGATGAAACAGTTCTATAAGACTCTAAGATGCTCTCTACTATTTTCGAGTCCTCGAATTCGTCGAGAAAGTTCTTTTGAAGCTTAACTGGACATGCTGCAGCCTCTGAACCCAGTATTTCCCTCATCGTCTCCGTATCTTCATCAACCAGTTCTCCCTTAACCCCTGGGGTACACTCTGTGCTTATCGGCTTGAAGTAGCCTATTCGCATACCATTCTCCTTTGTAAAATGCGCTAAGGATATCGTGAGAATGCTTTTCCCGCTAAAACCTTCAATGGATGCTATGTATATTGCTCTCATTTCTCTTTTTCCTCCATTCTATGTTTAGCAAGTGTCATTTTTATATCTACTGCCATACATCCCTTACCCTCTTCATAAACCATAAGCGGGTTTATCTCCATTTCAACAACGTCTTTAAAGTGGCACATAAACTGGGAAATCCTTATCATAACATCCACTAGCGAGCGAAAGTCCGCAGGCGGTTCTCCCCTCACTCCTTTAAGCAGGGTATAGGCCTTTGTTTCGGAGATCATCTCCATCGCATCCGATATTGTTAAGGGTGCCAGCCTATATGAAACATCTCTTAGAAAGTTAACGTATATTCCACCTAGGCCGAACATCATTAGAGGGCCGAATTGAGGGTCTCTAATCGCCCCAATTATAACTTCCCTACCCGACGGCACCATTTTCTGCACTACTGCCCCTAAGACTCTCGCCTGGGGCATGAGTGTCCTAGCCCGGTTGACGACTAATTCATAGGCTCTACCTACTTCTTCACAGGAGTTAACGTTGAGAATAACACAGCCCATATCTGTCTTGTGGAGAATGTCTGGAGATGCGACTTTAATAACAACAGGGTATCCGATGGATTCAGCTATTTCACACGCTTCCCTAGTGCTCCTCGCCAACATGGCTTTGGGAACTGGGATACCGTATGCTGAGGCTACTTGAAACGTTTCTTCTTGCGAGAGGCTAACCCTTCCCTCTGCCTCAGCCACACTTATAATTCTGGCAACCGCTTCATTGTCTACGCCTGTTACGGTCGCAATAGGTTCTTCTGGCTTTCTTGAAGCCAAGTAGTAATCATACATCCTCCTGAGGACTAGTGCTGCTGACTCTGGGAAATCGTAATTCGGTATCCTGCCTGCGCGTAAAAACCTTATAGGCGTAGAATCGTTGTCAAAACCCATAAAGGAGGCGAGGATCGGTTTCTCAGCAGTCTTACCTATTTCAGCAATTATTCGCGCGACCTCTTCTGATGGCGTCATAGCCTGCGGCGTTAATATGAGTATAATGCTATCTACAATATTGCTTTTTAAAGCAGACTCTAGAGCAATCCTATAGCGATTCTCATCTGCATCTCCAAGAACATCTAGAGGATTTCCTAAACTAGCATGGGGTGGAAACCGTTTTCTAAGGTCTTCTATCATCTCCCTCTCTAACAGGGGTAGGTTCAAACCTAGTTTCTCACAAGCATCTACTGCCAGTACTCCTGGGCCACCTCCGTTTGTTATCACAAGAACGTTCTTACCCTTTGGCAATGGCTGGTCTTGAAATGCGAAGAGCAGGTCGAAAAACTCTCTCATCATCTCAACCCTGAGCACCCCCGTCTTCTTACAGGCTGCGGAGAAAGCCACGTCGGAACCTGCAAGAGAGCCAGTATGGGATGAAACTGCCTTAATCCCTACTTCCGTCGTCCCGGATTTTAAAACCACCAATGGCTTTTTCCTCGATAGTCTCTTAGCAACTTCTAGAAAACGCTCTCCGTTTTTAACACCCTCCATGTAAACACCGACAGCCTTCGTATTCTCATCTTCAATAAACGCGTCGAGGAAGTCGGAGATAGTTAGATCAGCCTCGTTTCCAACGCTTATGAAGCTTGCAAGACCCATGCTATTGAAACCGGCCCAGTTGAGTATGGCGCTTCCAAGAGCGCCGCTTTGAGAAACTATTGAAATATTCCCAGGAATCGGGCTTGTTGGCGCGAAGGAGGCGTTCAAACCGATTCTCGAGTTTATTAATCCTAAGCAATTTGGACCTTGTAAACGCATTCCATATTCTCTGCATTTTAATACCAGCTGTTTTTCAAGCATTAGCCCTTCCCTGCCGGTTTCAGAGAACCCGGCGGATATTACGACAACACCCTTAACCCCTTTTTTCCCACATTCCTCTACAACTTCCAGGATCGCCTTGGCAGGTACGGCTATGACTGCTAAGTCAACATCTTCCTTGATTTCACTCATGCTCTTATAACATTTGTAGCCTAGTATCGTGTCTGCATTCGGATTAACCGGATAAATATCGCCTTTGAAACCAGAATTAATCAGGTTCCTTAATATCCTATGGCCTACTTTCCTCTCCTCCCTACTGGCTCCTATTATTGCGACCGACTTGGGGTTAAGGAATGCTTCGAGCTTCATTTTACCTTATCATCAGAGGCTGCTTTAGCGGTTTAAGACTACGTTTATAAATTTGCACATCGGTGCTTTTTCACTAATTGTCTGAGAAAAAACGCCTAAGGGATAGGCCGTATGATGAAAAGAAAGTCAGTTTAGAAGAAGCTCTGAATCATATAAAGACTGGTGACCACATATTTGTCGGGTCTGCATGCGGCGAGCCCCAATACCTCGTAAATGGTCTGGTTGAGAAGGCAAAGCATCTGGCTGATAATGAGATTCTCCACGTGCATACGCTTGGTGTTGCACCTTATGCTAAACCAATATACTCGGGCAGGTTCCGTCTAAACGCTTTCTTCGTGGGCATAAATACCCGTGAGGCTGTTGCTGAAGGGAGGGCTGACTACACTCCAATTTTCCTATCAGACCTCCCCAGGCTGATAAAGAAGGGTATGGTTCTCATAGACGTTGCCCTAATACAAGTGACTCCGCCTGATGAACACGGCTTCTGCAGCCTGGGTGTTTCAGTAGAGATAACGAAAACAGCATCTAAAATGGCAAAGCTGGTTATAGCTCAGGTAAACCGTTTCATGCCCCGTGTACTTGGAGATAGCTTCATACACGTTAATGATATCGACCTTATTGTCGAACACGATGAGCCCATACTGGAGTCCCCACCACCTCCTAGAGACATTGTTTCTGATAGGATAGCTAGATACGTCTCCGAACTGGTTGAGGATGAGTCTACTCTTCAAATAGGCATAGGCAGTATACCCGATGCTGTTCTTGGTGCACTCAGCGATAAGAAGGACTTGGGGATTCACACAGAGCTTCTTACTGAAAGCGTAGTGGACCTTGTTGAAGCAGGAGTAATAACCTGTGCGAAGAAGACGCTCCACCCTGGGAAGATAATTGCTTCTTTTGCAATGGGGACTCGTCGCTTATACGATTTCATAGACAATAATCCCATGGTTGAGTTCTACGAGTCTGATTACGTCAACAATCCTTTCATCATAGCTCAAAACCGTAAGATGGTTGCGATAAACCAGGCTCTTGAAGTAGATCTGACTGGACAGGTCTGTTCCGATTCTCTCGGTTACGTCTTCTACAGCGGCCTAGGTGGCCAGGCTGATTTCATGAGGGGTGCTAGAATGTCAGAGGGTGGGAAAGCAATAACGGTTTTACCGTCGACGGCTAAAGAGGGCACTATATCTCGAATAAAACCTGTTTTAAGCGAGGGTGCTGGCGTTGTGCTTACCAGGGGTGATATTCAGTATGTGGTTACCGAATACGGTATTGCTAGACTTGAAGGGAAGACGATAAAAGAGAGAACTCTAGAGTTGATAAGTATTGCACACCCGAAGTTTAGGAATGAACTCTTGGACTGGGCTAAGGCTCACAAGTATGTGCCTGAGGAAATACTGCCGTTCCCAGAGATCGAGTATCCTGAGGAACTGAAGCGTTACGTAACTTTGAAAGATGGGACGCAAGCGATTCTTAGGCCAATAAAGCCTTCAGACGCGACGATGAAGCAACATCTTTTCTACGCATTGTCAAAAGAGAGCGTTATAAAAAGATACCTTGGGCCGTTAAAGTCATTGCCTTGGGATAGAGTTTGGCCGTACGTTATCATAGACTATAAGAACGAAATGGTTATTGTAGCAGTAGTAATTGAAGAAGGTTTTGAGACTATGATCGGCATAGGGAGTTATTCTAAAATACCCAATACCGATTCGGCGGAGCTCGCCTTAGCTGTCAGAGACGACTGGCAAGGTAGGGGGGTTGGAACAGAGATGCTAAAGTACATCATAGAGCTGGCTGTTGCAAACGGCTTCAAAACTCTTAAGGCATGGGTTCTTGTTGAGAATACCGTGATGATGCATCTCTTCAAAAAATGTGGTTACAAGATGAAATACAGGTTGGAGAACGGTGTATATGAAGTTGTTTTGGATCTTAGTCAACCAATCGAAGAACAATAATGCTAATCCTCTGACAACCCTAGTTCTAATGCTATCTGCTTAGCCTTATCCTCTCCCACTAACTGTTTTAAATCCTCTAGAGATTTTCTTCCACTCCAAGACTCTACTATTTTCATTACGAGCTCTC
>JAVZMD010000052.1:0-10310 GCA_038883435.1 Thermoproteota archaeon | reverse complement strand
GAAGAATTGGGAAACATTTTAATTAAAAACAATTGTAAAATAATATCAGAGGAACCATCGAAAAACATTATAGTTGAACATGGTTATCCCTCCAGTTTATCACCACGGGAAGCATGGAAGAAAATGAGTTTTTACCTATATCCTGATGAAAGTAGGACCCTCGAAGCATTATCAACCTGAGCCTCGCCCTCGGTTTTTACCTATATCCTGATGAAAGAGGAACTAGGATTATAGGATCTTCCCAGATAATTTCCCCAACACCCATCACTATCATCAACCACTCGCTGGTTGTGTTTATAATCTTCTTCCTAGGTGAAGTTTTTACCTATGGAATTTGGTCTGCAGCCCTTATTAGGCTTATTGCGACCGCAATAATTTATGAAGATTCTATAGTCTCTATCGTAAGAGAAACCTGTTTTTAGAAGAGGTTTTCAAACTACTTGCTCAAAAAGCTGAAAAGCCTTAAGCATCATAAATCCTCTATTGGGTACACGACCTTACCGTAAGATTCTTCAACAAGACTGATGAGTCTTTCAGCAGCCTCGGAAACAATTTCCTTAGCAATATCCTCATCCTTATGGAAAGTGTTTAAGTAAACGTGGATAATTGGTTTCTTCTCCGTACCTTTAGGATGCGATTTTACATATACTTCCGGATACTGTTCTTTAACTCTGCTTATTATGGGAGCTAGAGCAGATTCCATAACTCCAATTATTCGGAAAGAGTGCTCAGCGATCTTGAAACCTGAAGAAAGCGAGATCTCCCTTGAAATAGTTTCGTTGAATATTGCCTCCATCTCTCTTGGAACGCCCGGTAGAGCGTATATTACAGTAGATTCGTAGGAAATCTTGGCTGCTGGAGCAGTTCCAATGGGGTTGTGCAAAGGTATTGCATCCTCCGGCATCCTCGCCATCTTAACCCTCGCTTCAGTAAGGCTCTCGCCCATAGCCTCATACTTTCTCCTGACCATTTCTAGAGCTTCAGGATTGAGGGTTAGTTTTCTTTCAAGGGCTATCGTTAAGCCTTCGAGAGTCTTATCGTCGTAAGTAGGTCCGAGTCCGCCAGTCGTTATTATGAAAGACGGTTTTCTTGAAAGTGTCTCTTTAATGCATGAAGATATCTCATTAAGATCGTCTCCAATGGTAGTAATTCTCTTAATTATAATCCCAAGCTTGGTAAGCCTGTCTGCAAGCCAAGAAGCATTTGTGTTAACAACCTTACCTATCAAAAGCTCGTTTCCTACAGAAATTATCTCGCAGGTTAATTGATTACTCAATCTACTATATTTTTCATTAAAAAGATATGACTTAAACTTTTACTAACTCTCTACCAGAGCCAGACTAACTGCTGATATACTTAACGGATCTTAAGAGTATTATCCCTGTCCCTAGAATCGAAGCTGCTTGCAATAAAACTGAACCTCCGAGAAAAGTTAGAATAAGAGGAAGGAAAGCAAAGAAATTTACAAAGGCAAGAATCCCGATTGATTTAAACCATGATTTAATTCCATCCCACTGATTGGATTCTTTCACTTTCTTCAACTTAAGACGAGTCAATAATGATAAGAACGCGTATAAAAACGTTGCAACAAATTCTAAAACTAATGTTGGAAACATAAATTCTAGGCTAAATAAAAATAATGAATTTTCCAGTTGTGGAAGCCTGCCGCCAGCGGCACGCGTCGTTCCTTCAAAGAATTTTAAGATTTCATAGGCTGTTCCTGCAGCATATACGAGGACGATTGCAAGGATTACCGTATTGGCAATTAGGACGAACATTAATATTTGCGAGGTCTCTAAGTTTTTATGGCTGATCTTAACCGTTTTTAGCATCCTCAATGCTTCTTTTCCATCATCCGTCAACATATAGTTTCCATCTATTGAAGTTGCTATGAGTTTCCCCAGTTTATTCAGATGGAACTGGAGATGACCACTACTCTTTATTCCTACCTTCCTCTTAAGCTCCGAGAAGCTTAAAGGTTCTTCATTAAGAAGCTCCAAAATTCGTATGCGTAAAGGATGTCCTAGTGCCTCTAAGAGCTCAATTTGGGAAAGATTAGTTTCTGAACTTTCGACGTCCTCCATATTGCATAAAAAGGGTATGTGAAATATAATCTTTCTCTATTAGACTGGGAGAATGAGTCTTCACATCAACTATCTATTAACATAGACCACTATAGACCATTACCAGTTCGCAAGGTTTTAAAATCTTCTTTTACTCCACATATTCATATAAGCACAAGCAAATTCTTTTTCAAGACTAGTTAACGAACCAAGATTTTTCTCTAGCTTGAAGACTTTTGTCTAAAGGCTAATGCAGCCTTCCTGTAGGGTCCTCTTTTTCTAAGCCTAGCCTTGCGTCTCGCTTCAACCTTCTTACGTAGCCTATCTTCATGCTCCTCGAAACCCATTGTCTTAATAATGAAGCTTGAAGAATAAAAATATTGAACGGAAATTACACTCACTTTCAAAAAGGTGAAAATGTGGTTTTATCCTGCCTGATATTTATTATTCTTAAACTAAATATTCCGCCACCATTGAAGTATCGTCAATCATAGCGATACCTTCTTCAGGTTCTGTGTAAATACCCACCGCGCCTAAGTCGAAAATCGTTTAGCGGAAAGTCTTTAGGAACTTATCATTGTAACCTCTATCGTCTGATTATGCTTTATAATTAGAGACCCTGAGGGTTCGTACCTTACGTATCGGTTTATGAGTATTCCTATCTATTGGGTAATACCTTAATTATACTTAATCCTAGACCCAATGAGTCTAAAACAACTCTAATTTAGTTGAATTTCTCATCATAAGATACATAGTGCAATAGCAGCGGTATTCTCGTTTCTTTACCCTTCCTACCGCTTATCATATGTCTGCCTCCAGCAGAGGAGATGTTTGCCAGCTTAATCTCCAAATAACCCTTAGCACCATATTTACGGGCAATCTCGGGATTACGTATTTCAAGATCCGTAAGAGCCGGCATGTTAATAGTTGTGTTGAAAATGCATCCCCCCAAGAGTAGCATTGACTTCATTTAATTGCGAATTATCAGGGCTTCTATGAGTAAAAAGGTTGTTGAAGAGACAACAATAATACCTAAGATTAGTGCTAATCTTGAAAGTAATGCGGTATTTACTCTTTTCCAGAATCCAGAAGAATTCCCTAAATAGACGCGAATTAAGATAATACATATTCTTGATATTTACTTTTCCCAATGTTTTTCACTGAACATTGCGTCAATGAGTTCTATATATCAGTGTTCTGATCGCCCAGAATTTCTGAAAAGTTTTAAAATGATTTTAAAAGATAAGTTTATAAATTATTTGTTACTCATTAAATGCGAGTTTTTTATAACAACAAATCCACTTCCCTTAAGGGAGCTATCTTTACAACTGAACGGAATTCTTAAAAATAAGACGCCCTTTTTCGAAGACATATTGGGAAAGCTAAGTGGTAGTATAGTCCTTAAGAAGCTTGAAAAGGCGATTAGATTTGATGAGAGAAATTTTCCTGTTCTTTCCAGCAGAAGCGTTTTTGAACTCCTCATAGCAACCATCCTCTCGCAAAATACCAGCGATAAGAACACGGAAAAATCACTGAAAAATCTCAGGGAAAACATTGGAATAACTCCTGAAGAAATTTTAAAGGCTGATTTAAGAGTTTTAAAGTCGGCTATAAGGTCCTCTGGCCTCTATAATGTTAAGGCCACCGTAATTAAAAAACTGGCTAAGATCGTAATTGAGAAGTATAATGGTAGGCTTGAGCAGATTTTTGAGAAACCTTTTGAAGAAGCGAGGAGCGAGTTAATGCGTCTCCCAGGAGTTGGCCCTAAGACCGCTGACGTAATACTTTTGTTTGCAGGAGGAAAGCCTACTTTCCCCATAGATACTCATGTTTTTAGGGTTTCTCGAAGGCTTGGAATAATAAATGAAAAAGACGATTATGAAGAGGCTCGTGTAAAGCTCATGAAATTTTTCCTCCCAAAATCTTACTTGAAAGCTCATCTTCTGCTAATAGAGCATGGTAGGAGAACTTGTAAGGCTAGAAATCCTCTGTGTAGAAACTGCGTATTATTGGACTATTGCTCTTTTGGACAAAGCTCATTGAAAAAGTCTTAACTCCCTATTTCTTTTTGTGAGAATTACAATCGGGGATTACGTAGAGGTATATCTTATGCCATGAGAGTGTTTCAACCTTTTGAGGCACCCAGTCTTTAAACGTGAACTCGTGGCTAACGATCCTCGCCCCAGGCTTAAGTTCTGATTCAAGCTTTGGCTTTATTTTCTCGTTGGCAGATGTTGTTAGGAAGAGAGTTACTACTGTTGCTTCAGATAAGTCTGCATTCAACAAGTCATCGTTGTAAACTATTATCTTATTTGACAAGCCTTCTCTCTCTATTTTTCTAATAAGATCCTCGTAAAGATCTCTCCTTATCTCATATCCAACGGCTTTTCTTGCACCAAATTTCTTAATAGCGGTAATAAGCAGCCTACCGTCTCCACAACCTAAATCGTAAACAACATCATTAGGTGTAACTTTGGCGATTTCGAGCATCTTCTCAACAACTTCAGGTGGCGAGGGCACGTAAGGCACTGTTATCGACAATGCGTTAATTTAAGCAAATTTAGAAAGAAATAAACTTATCGCTAGTCAGGTTTCTACCATAATATTCTCAAAAATCTTGAGAATGTTTCTAGCGTTATCAATCATGTAATGGTTATTGTTTAAGAAAACATATATTCTCTTTGGTTTAGCCTCAATAACTCTTTTCACTATTTCATTAAGCTCATTAATAGTATAATTGTGAGAATACCAGGATGACCTACCATGCATCCTAAGGTATACTGTTCCAGTCGTGTTGAAAACATGTCTCGGTAAGTCTGGGGCGTCCACGGATACTACTGTAATACCTCTTTCACTAGCCCATTCTTCCCATTCCCCTGAGAACCATTTTAAGTTTCTCCACTCCATTGCTGCTTTTTCAACAATCCCAACTTCTTTAAAAAAACGCTCTATATTCCTAATTGTGGTATGACTTGGCTCCATGAAAGGTGGAAGCTGGAACAAGTAGAAATCTATGTTTTCCTCAAGGGGTTTAAACAGATCAGTGAACTTATTAAACGTCTTCACTGCTTTACTGCCCATCTTGTATATATGTGTAATTATCCTAGAGACTTTCACCGCCCACCTGAATCCTCTCGGTGTTTTCTTAGCCCAAGAATAGACTTGATTCCTGAAAGGAAACCTGTAGAAACTAGCGTTAAGCTCAACACTGTTCAATCCTGAGTTTTTAACGTACCAGTTGAAACCATTGGGATTCCAGCTGTAACTCCAGCCTGAAGTGCCTACGAATATCTTTCGCTTTAAACTCATAGCCAGAGAAGGCTACTCCTCCCTGTCAAACATCTTCATAACTTCCGGTATTTTATTTATTAGGTCTGATGCAGTTATGTGAAAGCCTTTTTCTCCGACAGCCTTTAGGCCAGCGTCTCCATGGACGTATGCTGCGGCAGCTGCTGAACTGAAGCCGTCATTACCCCAGGCTAGGAAAGCAGCTATTATGCCAGACAATACGTCTCCAGTGCCGCCGACGGCAAGCCCTGGTGTAGCATGCTTGTTAACCTTAAGCCTTGAACCATTTGTAATAACTGTTTCAAAACCCTTTAGCAATATTGTGAAGTCATATTTCTTACAGAGTTCAACTAGCGTTGGGATATTTTCGAACCATTTTTCTTTAAGCTCTTCTTCGAATACGTGTTTAAATTCTCCACGGTGCGGAGTTGCAACAACTCCTTTAAGCAGGTCAGGCGATGATTTGAGTGATTTAAAACCATCTGCATCGACTATTGTAGGCATTGATTTACGCCCAGCTTCTTCAATTAAGCTCTTAACTGCTTCAACGGTTTCCTCATGAAGGCCCAAGCCTGGACCGATCACTAGTGAATCAACTTTCTCCATCAGTTTTGAAAGCAAATCTAATGCTTTATTAGTAAGATGCCTGCCAGGAAGATCGTATACAATTAGGTCCGGTGACATTGCTCTAATCGAACTTGCTACGGATTCCGGCGCCGCTACAATAGATAAGCCTGCTCCAATTCTGAGTGCTGATAATGCTGCTAAGGCAGGTGCGCCCGAGAACGCTTCACTACCTCCAACCACTAGAACGTAACCGTAATCCCCCTTATGTGAATGCTTTTTCCTGCTCTTAATAACCTTTCTAACATCCCCTGGGCCAGTATATAATTCAGCTTCGATAGGAATGCCTATGTCAGCCACTATGATTTCACCAGCATATCGATACTTCTGTAGAAAATCTTTGGCCTTATGGAACGTTATTGTGTATGACGCCTTAACGATTAGGTCTTCACCAGTAGTTTCTGGACCAAGCCCAGTCGGAATATCGACTGCAAAGATGATCTTATTCGAAGAATTTAATTCCCTAACAATTGAAGCGAATGGCTCTTTCAAAACCCCTTTAAAGCCAGTACCCAACATCGAGTCAACTATATAGTCACATTTCTCAAGTAGCTTTCTGATAACCCTGGTTTCTGACGAGTCGCTGACTATAATCTTTTCCACATCTTCCATGTGTAAAAGGATGCTCCAATTTGTTCTGGCCTCTATACTTCTGATGTCTTGCGGCTTGCCTACGAGAACAACTGTGACACAGGCACCCATGTTTCTCAAATGCCTAGCAACTACGAAGCCGTCTCCACCATTATTACCCGTGCCGCATAGGATTAAGAAGCTTTTTCCTTTAACATCTATTTTTGAAGATATGAATTTCGCAGTTGCAACGCCAGCATTCTCCATCATGCATATTCTTGAAAAACCGAGGGCTTCGGAATTCTCCTCTATGGCAGCCATATCAACACTCGCAACGACATCTTGGAGAAACGGAACTATAGTACTAAGCCATTCTCTCATTGTAATAATGTATTTTGAAAGTGGCTTTTAAGAATTATTAAATACCTTGGGGCATCTAGTAATTGCACATTGAGAACAGAAGGCCTGCTTAGAAGCTTAAGAAAAATAATCTCTGATAAAAAGGTTAATAAGATAGTTTTAAATAGGATTAAGAGCTTTGAAGAGACAGGAAGGAACAGAAGGAAAACATTCAGCGAACTTTGTTTTTGCATACTGACTGCTAATTATTCTGCTGAGGGAGGATTAAGAATACAAAGGGAATGCGAAGAGGATTTCTTCAATCTCGATGAATTTAACCTTACTAAAAAGCTTAGGAAACTTGGATACAGATATCCTAAGAGCAGGGCTAGATACATAGTTGAGGCAAGAAATACTTATGATGAAATATGGAAAACTATTAAGAGTGATAGGAACCCTTTGGAAATTAGAAAATGGCTTGCTAAAAACGTGCTCGGAATGGGGTTTAAGGAAGCGAGTCATTTTCTTAGGAACATAGGGTTTAAGAATCTTGCGATAATAGATAGGCATGTTTTAAGAATCCTCTATAGGTATGGATTGATAAAAAGCATACCCACCGCTTTTTCAGAAAGCAAGTATCTAGAGATAGAGAGGATCCTTTCTAGATTAGCTGAAAAGTTAAAGATCTCGTTGGCAGAGTTAGACCTTTACCTTTGGTACATGAGTACCAGTAAAGTATTGAAATAGGGATTTTTAAGAGAAAACAGACTATGCTAATTCAACTATGTATTCCCTTCCACGTTTGATTTTCCTAATTAAGCCCCTTCTCTGAAGCTCGCTTAAAACCATTGAAGTCTTGGCTTTTGAGAATCCCGTTGCCTCCTTTATCTGTTTTTGTAACAGCCTACCTCCAGAGTTCTTAAGTATTCTCAATACTAGCTCTTCATCTGAAATCATGTATTCATCTGAGGATAAAGATGGCTTCTTCCTATGACGGTATAGAATCAGCAAGGTGGGAACCGAGATTATCACTATGAGAATTATTATCAGAATTATCAATTGATAAATCTCCGAACCTTCGGTGTTTTTTGCTTCTTCGTAAACTGAGAATACGATGGGCTGTGGAAGCTGGTTAATCTTATACTTAGAATTAGATGGCAACCGTAAAGAAACGCTCCATGACCCAACGAGATTCGGATTATAATTATCCGAAAAGCGACCATCATTCCCTACAGTGACCATTCTAACAATTTCTAAACCATCGGGATTTTTGTAAACTATATGAATGGTCAAATCTGATACTGGCGGACTAATCTTCCCGTGAACCCTTATAGAAAGCCCTTTTTCAACACGAGTATTGTTTAATGAGAATTCCTCAACAGTTAAAACTCTGCTTTGAAAAATTAACCGGGGTTCACAATCAGAGAAGTCGAGTTTGCCAAACCACATTGCTTTCGAAGCTTCTTCCGTTGAAGGACGTGGAATCACTAGTTCTAGGAAGTAGTCTTCAGCTAGCTCTGAGTAATCTATTTCAAGCACCTCATCTGAGAAGAGATAGAATCCTCCTTCGAAAACATCTCCAATCTCAATCCTATTAAGCGTTTTAAGGCTGAAGTCAACCCAAGTAAACCTGTACTCTATGATTCCAAGTTGTCTAATTATTCCACCTCTAAACCCTATTTCAAGATTGAAATCCTTAGGCGACATCGGTCTCCCGGTTATTAACGATGCTCTCCTAACTATATTTTCTATGGTAGATTTGAAACTGGATAACATACTATCTCTGTCAGCGTTTTTCACAAATTCCTCAAAGTCTTTCTTATCCTCTTCTGAAAGCAATGGTGTTGAGAGTTCTACTATCCATTCTGCTGACGAATCCTTATGAAGAATTATTCTATAAGTTGTTTGAAATTCAAACTCGCCTCTAATTGAAAGCGGCTGCTGTAGGACGGCAATTAAGAAAACGACTAGTAGAACAATTGTTGAGAAAGCTCTTCGTGACATTTTGATGAAAAGTTTTTTGGAAAGATATAAAATTTACTAGATGTGATTACTTTTTACCCGTATTTTTCCCCTTCCCCTCGTCCTTATTCTGGGCTTGTTCTCTAATTCTTTCTTTTACTTCTTCTCTTACCCTTTCTTTAACTTCCTCTCTTACCCTCTCGTGAAGCTGTTTCATCTCTTGCTGGAACCTCTGATTTTCTTCAACGATCTGTTTCGCAAACTTCTTATTCTCCTCTGAGATATTTTCCTGCAGTGCTTTTAATGCTTCTTTACTAGTCTCTTTCAACAGACTCAGTCGGGTTCTAACTTCAAGACTTATCCTATTCATCTCCATTATGAACTCCTCACGTGTAATATTACCGTTTCTCAACATTTCTCGAAGCCTCTCCATTTCTCTATTTCTCTCTTCTATGCAATTCCTCATTTCGTTTTTAGTCTGGTTCAGTACCCTAAGTCTTTCATGCCAAGTATTGTTGAGCATTATCCTCCTTTGAAGTCTTATTCTCAGTAGGTTTTCCCTATGCGTCTGAGTAATATTCCGTATCAAAACTGACATATTCTTACCAAGACAGAACGGCATTGTTTCATTATCTAGAGGCATTGCAAAATCTTCGAATGGAATAGTAATATTGTCCTCATACTCTTCCCATATATAATTCTCCTCGTTGGAACCGGTATCTCCTGAAGCTCGGATAAAGGATAATAGCATTGAAACCGAAATTAATGCGACTGCGACCATAGCCAGTATTTTCAAATCGTTTCTTACGCCAATTTTACAGATGCTTGTCATTTCAGCAACACCTAGAAAATAAGTGTTTTAGCGTTGCTAATAAGCGTTTTAACGATATTTCAGTTTTAAAATGTTCAAAAAAAGGCAATATGTCTTCAAAAAATCTAAAAAAGTTCATTTTCAAAAAACAAGATTTCTTTCTATTCTAATTCTAAAAATGGGTTAAATCCATGGGTTTTCCAAGAGTTGAAAAATAAGGGATTCTGACAAGAATTGGCTAGAAGCACAGCATTTTTTGATTGGGTTGGAATTTAAAAGGTAAAATAATTCTCCATTTTTAGAGAACTTCATTGAAAGACGATAAATTACTGTAGTTGTCCACTTAAAGCTCTATGAAGTTCTAAGAGGTTTCTAACTCTTTTCTTAACATTAGGATGAGTACTCAATACTTCTACAAGGCTTTCGGATGCAGAAACATCTCTGGAAGCGAATTCTTCAAGAGAACGAATATCGTAAGTTCTCCAGAGCTCTGCTTTAGTACTTGCTTCAGGGTCGGCTATGAGAAGCGTTTTGAAAGAAGCATACCCAGCTAATGATGCCTTAACTCTCCCAGGCATCTTAGCATTTACGTCAGATATTTTAACGAGTGCGCTTGCGAGGCTTAATGGGCCTCCATCAGATACTGTAGAACC
>JAVZMD010000051.1:0-10324 GCA_038883435.1 Thermoproteota archaeon | reverse complement strand
CAGCATTTCCAGGAGTTTTTCTGAATAATTTAACAACATTAGTGTTAGGGGAACTTTCACTTATAACTCCTCTAATACTCTATCTTCTTAAGAAGAGAATAAGTTTAGCCTTTCTCGGTTTAGATGCTGAAGGAATAGTGCAGGATCTTAGATTTGCTTTACTAGCGTTGCCGCTGATGCTTTTAGCGGGAGTTTTATCAGGTATAATCGTTCAGACGCTTATTCCAGTTCCCCCATGGTTTGAAAATGTTTTCGAAACATTAATTCCAAGGTCGTTTACAGATTTAATAGTATTCTCTATTGTTACAGTCTTAATAATAGCGCCCTGCGAGGAATTTCTTTTCAGAGGTTTTGTACAACGCGGATTAGAGTCGAATCTAGGGAGTACTGGTAGCATAATAGCATCATCCATTATATTTGGGCTCTTCCATCTTAATCCTTGGCAATTCCTACCCGCCTTTACCTTAGGTCTTATACTTGGATATGTTTTCAAAAAGAGAAACTATAGAATCTGGTGCCCAATTGCTCTTCACGCTTTCTATAATGTTACATTGTTTGTCCTAAGCTATGTTTTAAGTATTTGACTGATTAAGAAATAATGTATTTTCCAAGAGTGGTTAAATTAACGGGATCGCTTATTCTTCAACCCTTCTTTTCCTAAAACGTATTTTAGCCGACAGTATTTTTCCTGTTGTAAAGAAACTTGCCATGAACCTTAAGTATTCTAGTCCAGAGAGGTTTTTATAAGTGCCCGCCTCCTCTGGAAGATAACTTATTAACTTTCGGATAATTGATGCCTCGTTTACCACATCATATCCAAAAATCTTTGCTGAACCTGAGTCGGGAAGTATTAAGGTTGAAAGTATTCGTAGAGTAGTTGTTTTACCCGCTCCATTGGGACCGATTAATCCGTATATTTCACTTTCCTCTACTTGAAAGCTCAGATTATCAAGCGCCCTAATTTTCCCGAAGGTTTTCATAACATCTTTAACTCCTACGGCTAAACTCATGAGTCTATATACTATAAGAAAATGTTTATAAACGTTATTTGATATTCTTAACGATTCTCTCATGGTTATGAGAAACGATTCTCCTAACCTTTTATCTGAATTGGACTGAAGGATTCTAAATCCCTTTAAAGTAGCCAATTTAAGAACCAGGGGACATATATAAATTCATTAATATTTTTCACTACTTTCTGAAGCATTTCTTTTATTCATTTTGATTCAGGAATAAGCACATTCCCCTTATTAGTGGGTCTAAGGTAGCACCATAGGAGTTATGGACATGAAACGTTGATTGGCCAAATAAGTTTTTATAATAGCACATTAAGTCGGAAGCGTGGTTAGGCTAGCCTTAAAAGGGGGTAAGCCAGTTAGGGAAAAACCCTTCCCAAAGTGGCCGGTCTTCGATAATCGAGAGCTCGAAGTTCTAAAGAGAGTTCTGGAGAGCGGATTTTGGGGAATAGGAGGACAATACATTAAGCAATTCGAGGAGAAATTCGCTGCTTACCAACATTCTAAATATGGAATTGCCACGACTAGTGGCACAACCGCTCTTGAAATCTCTCTAAGGGCATGTGGGATAGGGTGTGGAGACGAAGTGATAACCACGCCCTATACTTTCATGGCTACAGCAACATCAATACTCTACGTCAATGCTGTACCCATCTTTGTCGACATAGAGCCAGATACTTATAATATCGACCCTAAGAAGATTGAAGAGACTATTACCAATAAGACTAAGGCTATTCTTCCAGTTCACATAGGCGGTAGGCCCGCTAATATGAGTGAAATAATGAATATCGCGGAGAAAAATAATCTTAGAGTCATAGAGGATGCTTGTCAAGCGTGGGGCTCAGAATGGATGGGGAAAAGGGTCGGGAGCTTCGGCGACTTCGGATGTTTCAGCTTCTACTCCAGTAAGAACATAACTAGTGGTGAAGGCGGAATAGCAATTACAAACAATTACGAATTATACGTTAAAGCTTGGAGCCTACATAACTGTGGCCGTTTTCCAGATAAAGCTTGGTATGAACATTACCTTCCTGGGACAAATTATCGTATGACTGAGTTTCAAGCAGCGATACTCTTAGTTCAACTTGAAAGACTAGATGAATACACCAAGAAACGTACTGAAAACGCGGAGTATTTGAATAGTAAGATTTCAAAAATAGATGGGTTAAAACCATTGAAGAAGGATGATAGGATTACTAGAAATTCTTGGCACCTATACATATTCAGATATGATTCTGAGGCTTTTGGAGGATTGTCTAAAGCTGATTTTGCAAATGCTGCTAGGGCTGAGGGTATTCCCGTAAGTGTGGGCTATTCTAAACCACTTTATAGGGAGCCATATTTAGAATACTTCAAAAAATGTCCACTATCTTGCACCTACTATGGAAAAAGCATAGATTATTATGATCTAAAGCTTCCCAATGCTGAAAAAGCATGTTACGAAGAAGGGCTTTGGTTGCCACAGAATATACTTCTTGGTTCGAAAGAGGATATGGATGATATAATTGCTGCCTTCGAGAAAATTAAAAGCAATATTGATGAGCTTAAAAACCCTTAATTAAATATGTCTTTTAAAGATATTTTAATAGCTGAAATATGGGTATTGGGAAATCGATGTGAAAGTTAATATACTACCTAAAAGGATTTCTTTAAAGAAAATGAGTGGAAAAGGCATTCCGCAATCAAAGCTAGTAGGCATGCAAGTTTATGATCCCGATTGCCTTTTCATCGGAACTGTAAAGGAGTTGGGGATAATTCCAGGAGAAGGTGGAGTAACTCTATATGTCTCAACCAGAGCTGGCAGTATTGTTGAAATAAGTTGGGGAGATGTAAAGACTGTAGGAGACATAATTCTCCTATCAAAAAAGATCGAAATACCCCAACCAGCGGTGGCTGTTGTTCAACAACCAGTTCAAGCAGCTCAACCAACAGTACCTAATTGTCCCAAATGCGGTAAGCCTGCGACATGGATCCCTCAATATAAGAGATACTACTGCTACACGTGTAAGCAATATCTCTAAACAATCTTTTAACAAAATATTTTTTTAATTCAACTGGTTGGATGGAATGATTAGTCCTAAAGCTAATGCGATATGATAAAACATTCTACCGCTTCTTTTAACACGTTGTAACTGAAAAGTAGGTTTTCTATTGAAATCCTCTCATTATCACCATGTATCATTCTAGACCATTCGTAATAGCTTCCTTCGACTTTCAAAGGCTGAAATCCATATGCAACTATCCCCATTTTCCTGAAGTATCTAGAGTCGGTTCCCCCTGTCTTAGTGCTTGGTTCAAGTTTAGCATTAGGGATCTTTCTTAAAAGAGCTTTTTCAATGGTCTTATATAGGGGCGTGTCTATTGGTGAAGAAGATGGCTCGGATTCTTGAATGAAACATATTTCGTATTCAAGGCCCTGAAATAATTCGTTGATCATTTTATTCACATCATCCTTAGAATAGCCGGGAGGTACCCTACAGTCTACTATCAATTCGCATTCATAGGGCACTATATTCTCCTTCACACCGCCTCTGATTATCGTAGGTGTCATCGTAACTTTTAGCATAGATTTGGCTGCTTCGCCTAAACCTTTGTCTATTTTAGTCAATTCATCAAGAGCTTTTTCAACCATGTTTTTATCAAGGACACCTCTTATAAGACCAGTCATCCTGAGTAGCGATTCAACATATTTCCAAGAAGGATTAACGAATTCAACTTCCCTCTTAAACGTTAAGACTCTATTGAGAATTGGAATCATCTTCTCTATAGCATTGATACCAAGTCCAGGTATTGAGCCGTGCGCTGGGGAACCTTTAGTAAAGACATGATACCAAAAGACCCCTCTTTCAGCTGTCTGGATATCGAATAACCACCCCTCTTTGGTTAATACCCCCTCTCCACCACCCTCATTTATAACATAGTCTGCAACTATGCTTTCCATGCTTTTCTCGATTAGGAGTCGTACACCGGATCCTCCTTTTTCTTCATCGGCGGTTACTGCAAAAACTAAGTCTCCGTTCAAATCTTTATCAATCATCTCGCTGAAAATCATAGCTTCAACGGCTATCATGCTTTTCATGTCTATTGCTCCTCTACCCCAAATATAGTTGTCTCTAACCATCCCAGAGAAAGGGGGAATTTTCCACCTGGCAGGGTCTGCTGGAACAACATCGGAATGTGAAAGAAGAAGCAAAGATGGTCCTTTGGAACCTTTTATCCGAGAAACAAGATTACCCCTTCCTTTTTCATATTCTAAAATTTCTGATTTAATCCCCCTTTCCCATAACCATTCTTTAAGAAAATAGGCAAGCTCGCTTTCATTACCCGGAGGGTTACTTGTGTTAATTTGTATTAAACTTGAGAGTAGTTTTACAAGATCCCCCGTAGTATCCATATTAATAGTTTATGATTAATGGTTATAAATTCTTTTCAAGAATATTACTCTAAGCGAATTAGAGAAAAATAGAGTGTTGAGGAAGGTATTAATAACCGGGGTAAATCACATGAGGGATGAGGTTGAAGTTGTTAAAAACAGCTGGCAAGCTAGTTTAAGCATGAGACCTTTTGGTGGTAAACCTTTTCAATTAATTAAAGATTTTGTCTAAGCCATAATTGGAGACAGAAGAAGAATCTTAATTTAAAGGTTTTATATCTTCACGTTTCAGATCATTTAAAACCTTATCGTATAACTCTGGGTCCAATGGGAAATTAATCGGCTTTTTCAAGTGCCAAGAAGCTACCCATGCATTTACTATTTCCAAAGATTTCCTAGCCTCTTCACCAGTTATTAACGGTTCTCTATCTTTAGCTATGGATTCGAAAAAGTCCCTATAGATCAGCTCATGGAAATCTTCCCAATTTTCTTCTACTCCCAAAGCTTCCCACTCTACCGCAGGTGTTTCCCATACCCCCTTTAATTCCTCTTTAACTGATGGTGTATTATAAAATATTTTTAGAGAGTTTTCATTCGCCTCAGTATATCCTTTTTCCCCTCTAATCTCTATTCTGGTGATTGGCGGATGGTCTAGCGTAGACATTTGTATCATAGCCTGAACCCCCTCTTCAAATAAGATTGTTGCTGTAGCAATGTCTTCAACCTCTATTTTATGGGCAAGTGTATCGAAAACTCCAAATATTAGTTTTGGCCTCTTACCTATTACCCATTGGAATATGTCTATATAATGGATTCCCTGGGTTATTAATACTCCCCCTCCCTCAGTACTCCATTTCCCTCTCCATTCAGCACTCCTGTAGTAAGCCTGGCTTCTAAATGTGTTATACTGAAGAAGCGCTCTAAAGAGGTTTCCAAGTTTTCCGTTTTCAACAAGTCTCTTCATGCTTGAAAAAGTTTTCCTATATCTGTTTTGAAAGACAACTCCAAATTTAACATTATTTCTTCTGGCTTCATTTATCATTAAATCTGCTTCTTTAATACTTATTGCAATCGGCTTTTCCAAGAGTATGTTTACACCCATATTAGCAGCTTCACAAACCGCTTTACGGTGTAAGAAATGTGGTACGCATATGCTTACTACGTCAAGCTTTTCTTTTTCAATCATCTCAACATAATCAGTATACCATTTTAAATTGTATTCTACAGCAACAGATTTAGCCAAATCTGCAACTATGTCTGCAACTGCAACTGTTTCTGCAACATCGATTTTTCTCAATGCCTTTAAATGATTTTTTCCTATTCCACCTACTCCAATTACGCCAACTCTAAACTTCATGATCTATCAGACCAGTTTAAAAAGTAAATAACTCTTACTATTAAAGCCTATCTTATTACGTTACATTTTAAGATCAGTTGCATATCAGTGGTTTCATGTAAAAGTCATGCTTCTTATACTTTTCCTCATCGTTCAAATCCGCTTTTAAAAAACAGGTTTGATCACCCTTCTATTAAGTTCTTAACTATTTTTGTCCATACCTCAGCAATATTATTAAGATTGTAACCTCCTCCACCCAATACGAGTAATGGACCTATGATTGATTTAGATGATAATTCTTTAAGAAAAGAGAGCATGGAGATATGAGCATAGGCACTGAGGTTTAAGTGAGTAATGGGGTCTCCCGCTATGCTATCGACACCAGCCTGTAGTATTGTCAATTCAAAATTATTCTGAGATATGAATTTCTTAGCCTTCTCCATCTTTTCTCTAAACTCATAGTCTGATGCTCCAGGCTTTAAAACCAGGTTTAGCTTAGTTCCTTCAGCAGCTCCTCTTCCAGTCTCATTTTCAAATCCTGTTCCAGGATACAGATATCTTCCATTTTCATGAAAGTCAACTATGTATAAATCGGGATCATCATAGTAATCGTACATAACTCCGTCACCGTGATGAGCGTCTAAGTCTACGTATAATATTCTTCTCAACCCGTATTCTCTTCTGGCTTTTTCAATAAGAACACCAATATCATTGAATACGCAGAAACCCGCTGCTCTTCCACGTCTCGCATGATGGAGCCCCCCCATTGGGTTCATAGCATATTTAGTCTCATGCTTCATCACTGTCTCCAAGGCCGCTAGTGTTGAGCCCACAACATAGGAGGCGGCTTCAAAAACCCCAAGAAAAGCAGGGGTATCTCCATGATCGAGCAGACCTGTGCCTTCCACAGACATTCTCTTTACAAACTCGATATACTTTTTGTCATGGTATAACATTATATCCTCGAGGGTTGCCATTCTCGGTTTTATCAATAGAATCCTATCGGTGGAAAGAAGCTTTTCCGCTTTTAAGGCTTTGAAAAAAGCCTCTATCCTTTTGGAATTCATAACATGCCCTAATCCGAAACTGTAGGATAATAACTCGTCTCCGTAAACTAAGCCTAAAACCTTAACCCCGCTCAGACTCATGATTACAAATCTAGGTTCTCAAATATTAATTTTAAGACTTGCCTGTTCTTTTCCTCAATTAAAAATGAAGGGAAGCTAGCAGAATTGTAATGCCGGAAATTTCCTGAATAAACTAGGACAGGTTATTGAAAAAAGCGTTTTCAGAAAATCGGCCTAAGATGGCGGTGGGGGAGGCGGCGGGGGTACAGGTTTCCTCCTTCTTAACAAGAGCAAGGCAACTATAACTATGATTATCGCTATGACTGCGATATAGAGCCATATGGGTATGCCAACGCTGAGTGTTGAGGCTTGTGTTTGATACTCATTGCCGGCATTGTCAACAGCTTTAATGTAATACTTGATGCTTGTAAAAGGCATTTGTGAAGGTATTGTTCCAGTGTATCTACCGGCTTGGAGAGTCATAGCAACTTCCGTCCAGGATGCACCGCTATTAGTCGAGTAGTAGAGCTTAACCTCCCTAATACCTGAAAGCTCGTCTGACGCTTCGCATGTTATTATTATTTGCTCTCCGAAGACTGGGCTTGAGGGTGCTGAAAGATCTGAGATAGTTGGTGGAGAAGTGTCGATCGTTAGAGTGAAGCTGCCGCTCCATACTCTAGCATTATCCAAGTTGTCTAAGGCTTCAATACTCCACGTGTGGCTCCCCTCCGCGAGGCTTAATGTCTTAGAGTATTCGCCTCCGCCAGTTGTAGTCATGGAGCCTTGAGAAACACCGTCAACGGTTAACCTAACCTCCTTAACGCCTGAGCCAGTATCCTCAATACTCGCAACAAACCTTACTGATGCGGAGTCTAAGATCAGGCTTCCGATGGGTGAGGCGCCTCTTATTACCGGGGGAGTCTTGTCTAGGATGATTGTAATCGTCTTTTCAGCCTCGTTATTGTCAGCCCTGTCAATGCTGTGATAACCTATGATGTGGGAACCGTCTGGGAGCGTTGAGAGAGTGAAGCCTGCAGCATAAGTGTTCCAGGAGCCGCCGTCAATCCTATACCTCGTCTCCTTGACACCGCTAGCATTATCGCTTGCCGAGAGCTCGAAGACCGTGGAATTTGAAACATACGTCATTGTTCCGATCAAATACTTCGGAGAACTGATTGTTATCGTTGTCACAGGAGGCACAGTATCTGGTATCACTGTTACTGTTGTAGTCCCAGAGGCTAAGCCTGCTGCTGAAGCGGTTAAAGTATGTGTTCCACCCCTTATGTCGTAATAGTCTACTTTAACTGTGCTCGATCCAGCAGGAATAGTTATACTAGATATCTTAGTTGTTGTTCCAAACTGTCTGAATTCTCCATCTTGGGATGTTGTTGAAAGGCTTACGATTATGTTTGAAGGGTAGGTTGTTTCATCATCGTTAACATCTCTGAGAGAGATGGTAAGGTAAGAGTATGTTATTCCAGCAGCCATGGTGAAACTTGAAGGCGTTATGACAAGTTTAACTGGAAGACCTGGCTTAACGGTAAAGGGATTGCTCTCACCGGTCTTGCCTCCGCCGCTCGTAATGATCTTAACATTGTCTCCCTTCTTCTTTATAGTTACCATGCCAGTCCACCTGCCGTTTACAAAGGTACTGGTCACTTTTGGTTCTATGGTTCCAGTAGTATCTGAGAGTGTGTTTGTTCCAGCGTAGTCTGTCTTAACGTTGTTATAGGCATCATAAGCAGTAATGGTTACTGAAAAAGGTAATGAAGCGATCTGGGGAGATGTAATAGTATTGAAGACAAAATGATCAAGAGGACCTGGCGTAACCGTCAATTGTTTGATACCTTCTCCATAACCTGTATAATCTTCTGTCCAAACACGGATATTCCATGTTCCAGCCTTATCATCATAATAATAGAAATCCTTATGGTCTGAACCATCTGGTATTGTCAGTTTTGTTATTGCCGATCCTCCTGGAGTTAAGGAGAACTTCTTATTTGCTGATGTTGATGTTGAAGTTAGTTTAACTTCCAAGGTCCCGCGGGTCACGGAATCACCATTCTTAGTTTTCCTATAAACAGTCATTTTAACCCATTCTCCAGCTTTAAGCGAAGCGCTTGCAAAACTAAGCTCAAGATGAGGAGGATAATACGTAACCTCAAGATATGGACGCTTTGTTGAATCACTGTGTTCCTTTGAATACATACGCCACTCCTTTGGAAAAGCAGACAATTCCGACTCGTCTCTTAATCTCCAACCGTAGTTTGGTGTATAACCAGCAGCATCTTTAGATGTAAATTTTTCAACCGAGTAAGTTACAATTAAGCTGAGCCAAACGTTACTCTGAGTGCCGGTTGCTACAGAGGTTACTAGTTCAGTTACACCGGGCTGATTGTTCCATGTTATTGTAGACTCGGACCAATCACTTTCAGTAACACGATGACATAACATTACCCTGCTTGAATCGGGAGCATCAAACATAAACAATTTAAGGATGGCGGAATGTATATATGAGCCGGGAGGTATGCTGCTTAGATCAAATTTTATGAAACTACGTGCATCACCACCTATTAATGCGCTTCGAACGAATAAATAATCACGATTGTTATAATTTGTGTTAGGATTTTCTGCCGAAACATAGGCGTCATTTGTAGGATAAAATTTTCTGGTGATAGGGGACACGCCGTTGCCAGTCACTTCAGTAACGTAGGGTGTTGTTGAGCATATGATGATTATGATTGTTAAAAAGCTAATTACCCTTCTTAAATTCAATTTTTACCACTGTATATTTTTTTAAAAAAAACGTTATTTAAGGTTTTCTTTAGCTCTAAGCCCGCCTACATCAAAGATATTTTCCCCTGCTTAGCTAGCCCTTTTTATTCTTATAGGCTCCAAATTTATCGATATTGTTTTTATTACCGTCATCTCGTCGATACTGTATCCAAGACCTTCTCTCCCCATTCCGGAGTCTTTTACGCCACCGAATGGAAAGTTTCCGACGCCGTGTGCAGGAGCATCGTTAACGCTTACTGTGCCAACCTGCAAGGCTTTGGCAATTCTCCACATCCTGTAAAAGGAATTCGTGAAGACGGCAGAGTCCAATCCGAAATTCGACCTATTGGAAACCTCAATCGCCTCTTCTTCATCTTTAACTCTAATTACGGGAAGGGCCGGTCCAAAAGTTTCCTCCCAAGCTATTCTTGCTTCTAATGGAACATGGTCTAACAAAGTTGGTTCATAAATCAGGCCGTGAGCTTTCCCACCAGTTAGAAGGACAGCACCTTTTTTCAACGCATCTTCAACAAGCTCAGTGACATGATTCAAAGCCCGCTCATTTATTAACGGGCCTACTTGAACCCCTTCCTCCCAGGGATATCCAAATTTGACCATCTTAAACCTTTTCCTAATTTTCCCTACAAGCTCGTCTGCAATGCTCTCTATTACTAAGGCTCTGCTTATTGCATCGCATCGTTGACCCGAGTTCTTAATAACGCCAAGGGTTATTTTTTCAGCAGCCAGCTCAAGGTCA
>JAVZMD010000050.1:0-10723 GCA_038883435.1 Thermoproteota archaeon | reverse complement strand
TTCGTTTCTGAATACTATGAGGTCTTCGTTTTCGAATACTGGATTCAGATCTGTCTGGTTGTATAGGTAGAGGTAGTTTGTGTAGTCCGCTTCTTTTGCTAAGATTACGTATTTTACGTTGAGTGGTGTTAGCAGCTCACCTAAGTTATGTAGCTGAGGTGCCTTAGCTAGTAGGTAGTCTAAGTATTGTTGGGCTGGGTGTGTTGAATGTGTGTATATTGGGCCTACCTCTATGTTATCCGCTTGAATGACCGGTTTATCAAAAAAGTATTTAGCTGGATTAGCTATGTTTGACTTAACCCAAAAGAAGTACATGTATTTATGCCAAGGCAAAAAAAGAACATTAAAGTCTTCTTCATCGGAATTTAAGAAGTTATTAATTCTGTGCCATGAAGTAGGGTAGTCATAGGTTTTCACCTGACCGCTGAATGCTAATGGCATATTGAATTGATAAAGAAAAGGCAATAATATTATAAGAGTTGAGAAAAATCCTCCGTAAAGCTTCCTCTTTTTTGAAGTCTTAGACCAATCTAGAATTTTAGAGAAACCTAGGCCTCCTAGGTAAGCGTATCCCAAGATAATCAATGATACAAACTTCTGGGAATCTCTAAAGAGGGTGAATAAGTCAAAATTTTCGAATAAGAACAGATAGATAGGTGATAAAAAACCATGAACACCTGTTGCCATGGCAGTGGAAAATACAATACAAGATCCAAACCCTTTCACATGATGTGCAAATTTTAATTCCTTTCTTTTACAATAATAGATGAAACCGACTATTGCCAACAGCAAAAAGCCAATCGAGAAGATATGCCAACCAGGAATTAGCATAAATGTGTAAATATATCCTTCCCTCCAGAATCCGTGTAGCGACAAAATTGTAACATAAATATTTTGTATCTGTGGTTTTGCTGAGAAGACGTATGCATCTAGGTTTGTGAACCGTTCTATAGGCAACTTCTGAGTCGATAGGAGAGGTATTATCCAGTATGCGTTTATTAGCTGGTAAAAAATTATGAGAAGTATAACGTATTTGAAGGTCTCTTTAAGTGTTGTTAGTTTTCGATTTGATAGCACGAATGAGGCTAAAAGAAAGAAATATAGTATGAATGAAAGTAAAGCAAACTGAGGATTAAAGAATGATACCGCTGTGGACCATAACACGCAGCTTAAGAAGCTCCTTACATTCCGTCTGTCCAAAAGACGCATAAAAGACAAGGCGGCTAAGGGCATAAAAGCATATGCCATTAAGTTGACCCATTGACCTGACAGAAAGCGTACATACGTAAACGGATTAATTGCATATAGTATACCGGCAAAATATCGTGCACTAAGAGGAGTCCCCTCAAGTAACTTAAACCCTGAAATGCCCGAAATGAAGAATATCAAAAATATAACGGTTTTTTGAAGCATCCATGCCGGACAAAAGACTTCTAAACCTTCAACAATCAGCAAAAAAGGTGTGAGACTGTATATAAAAGGGTCATGACCTAGAAGACCATAAAATGCTTCTATACCATTATCAGGAGGGAAAACCCAGTCTATAGCAAAGTAATATCTAGGGGAAAATATTGTTTCACCCATAATTAGGAAAGATAACGATGTAAACAAGAGGTAAGGTGATAACCTTTTAAGGCAAGTCGTGTGATGCAGCTTCAAATCTATTCGACCGCGCGTATATTTATATCAAGAATTCTAACAAGGCTTAGATAACTGTTCCGTTTAGCTGTTCGTATTACGTAGCGAAACTGTTAATCTTCGTATCACTAAACAAAGTTCTGGCGCAAACCATTGTATTATCTTAATTTTTTTGGATAGCTTATCTAATATCATAGTTAAGAATTTTAGCTTTTGGTTTGTTAAAATTCCTAGGATTTTAAAGGTACCATAGATGTGGCTTTCAAACATACTAGAGTTAAGCTGATTTTTCCATTTCCTCATTGCACGAACTGTGCGTAGCTCCACAACATATTCTTTTGTAGTAAGAGAATCTCTTTTGAACCAACGGAAATATCTATCAGCTAGAGGTTTGAGAAGCCAGTTAACAAAGAAAAGTCTGCTGTCAAAATCGTAGGGTAAAAGGCGATTATTTACAATGTATATAGAGGTTCTCCTTCTCTTAACAGTGAGACTGTTTCCCTGATTATTAAAACTGTTCTTTAATATGCTCGATGACGTCTATTGCAATAGCGCTGTCAAAACAAGCTTCTTTAAAAGGTAGTCTAGTAGCGTCCCCTAGTATCGTATCCTTTGCTAGACGTGCTAATTCAGGCACTATCTCGATTCCATAAGCTTGGATACCTTTACCCTGAAGATGCCTTAGAAAATTACCGCTTCCAGAACCGATTTCTAAAACAACTTTTCCATTGAACTTTACGAAATTAGAAATAAAGTCCAAAATTTCGCAGATTCTCTCGTCGTCTAGCTTACAAAAATATTTGTGTGGTGCTAAACATAGGGTGTTTTTCATCTATTCCGATTTTCTAAGATACTTTTTCACTTCTTCTTTCCTTCCTTTCAAATCCAAAGCTCCCTACACTCCCTACATTTTTACCTAATTTAAATTCGTAATTGTCAAGATAAGCCTTATGGAGACGTCTGGGATCTCTTTTGCTGATGCGACTAAAGATTTAAGGGGGAAGTTGTTGTAGTGGGCTTTGAGATTCCACTTCACTTTGCTGAACCATAATTCTATGCTTTTCATCTTCCCTCGATACTTGCTCATACTTCAATGCTAGCCTTTTCAATGCATTCGCATACCAAGGTTCATGATCTGCGAATATGAGGGTTTGTTCCTACAGTGTTGAAGAGCTTGATTGAAGAGAAGCTCAGCATCCAACGCACTTCTACTATAGGATACTCCCACTGCAAGCACCTCTCTTGCATCTACATCCTCTGCGATTCACACATAGAGCTGCTCACCATATAACTTAGTCTTGGATTCATCTACTGCTATACACCTCTTATGCTTCCTCTCAAGCTCCTTCAACACCCTCCTTAAAGCATGATACCATCATCTAACAGCTTCTTATGTGAAGACCTCCATTTAGCTCTGCTTCTCAGGAATGAGTCTGAATAATGGATGAGCGCTAAAATGGCGTTATCCCGCAAATCCACCTAATTTCTCTTAAAGACCTTTGCTTCCTTCACCACCCTTACAAGGTAATCCACTCATAGCGTAGGTAATGACGATAGGCATCATATGAATGAGCTAACCAAAGAAGGTTAATAAGATGGGAGAACGTTATTTTGACAACCTCCTCTCATGCTTATTGGATCTTTAAATTCAATATAATAGTCTTGGCCAACTGTGATATGGAAGTTTTTCCGTTAAGGAAGTTAGATTATTAGCTAACAGTTAGATAACCTGTTGTAAATTCTGCTTGTGAATATCACGCCCAAAACTTATAATTCCACTCGGTCATAATAGATATTATGAATAATGTGACAAGATAGATGATTGAAAGGTAACAGAGAGAAGTTTTCATTATTTTACAGTCTTTATTTTTACTTTTAAGGTATAAAACAATAAAGATTAAAGAAATAAAGGGTGTTAAGAATACCAGCTTAAAAAGCAGAGAAGCCCCTAGTTTCTCTAGGACTGCAGCAGAAAATATCATATAAAACAATGTGATCATAGTAGGCTTTGTATTCAAAATAAAGTCTGAAAAGGCGTATCCAACAAAGGGCGCTATTAATGCGAGTACAGTGATTAAATACCACTCCTTAAAGGAGAATATTGTGCCATATACAAGATAAAAAATTACCCCTCCAGCTAAAAATCCCTTTTCTTTCTCCACCTTAATATCGAAAGCTAGTACAGAAACAAGACATAATAAGCCAATTGCTACGCTCCAATATGACAATAAATCAAATAGCGAAAAAATGCCGGAAAACCAAGAACTTAGCGTTTGGGTAGCGTATCTATTCTGAATTAATATTAAGCCCTTCATACTTAATAAGAAGCCTTGCCTTGAAATCAAAACACCCATAATAGGATAAGCAGAGACAATACTTATTATTAATAGCGCAATGCGTAATAAAATCTTTCTCCTCACTCCTAACAAAAAAGTAGACAATAATAAAAAAATTGGAGTAATTAAACCTTGGATTTTTGAAAGTGCACCTAGTGCTGCAAAAACGGCGGATAAGTAAGCGTACTTTGTCGCATGAGTCTTTCCGTTTTCTTGATTGTCAAGGTACATTAGCAAAAAGTAAATAGTTACCAAAAAAAAGAAAGCCAAACTGTTATCTAAGTATGCTTCAGAGCCATAATGGGACGAGTAAGGAGTCAAACCAAAAAAGGAACTTGCAATCAAACCGGCTAACACATTTTCTTTTCTGGCTGCAATCAAATAGATTAGCATAATAGTGCCAATATTTAAAAAAATTAAAGGTAATCTTATGGCAATAGCATTAAAACCTAAAATAACGATTGATGATGCAATAACAAGTGGGACAAAATAAGGTTGCGCAAGATATGGTTCCACAATCGAGAAGTTTGGATATAAGGCTGTACTGGTAAAGGGCATCGAAAGCCCATTTGGCCAAGCTCTAACATTAAAAATGCCCGTTTCGAGTAATGATGCAGCTACAGGATCAAATGCTGCTAAATTAAGACCCACAAAAGAGCCATGTAAAAGTCCCCATGAAGTAAGCCCAAGAGATAATTCATCATCAAATAAAGGAATCGTGAGAGCGTTATTGAACCTTATTAGGAAACTAATAGAGGGAATTAGAATTAACCCTAGGACATAACCTATGATTACCTTATTTGGAATACTATTTCCAGTTTCATAATTGTCGCCAGTACTAAACTTGCCGTACCTGTAGGTTATTAAAACTGCGAGTACAAGTAAAACACCAATCAGTTGCATAATTAGAGTCAAATCAATCCCATTGAGATACGCTGGCAGAGGTAGAAGAAGTTGAGTTGCAGTAGCTGTGAGGGATATTGCCGCTCCTAATAGAGCTAACAAGAAAATGGGTCTTCTCCTATTTTCTGACCTTAAACTATGAATGCCCCAAAAAGCTGCCAATATTAACAAAATTCCTGATTGAGCTGAAAATAATAAATGGTGGCTCGCGTATCTGTAGAAAGTGATGTTTTTTATCAATAGCTGATAAGTCCCCTCAGAGACGGTATCAGGTCTATCATCAAGTAAGATTTCGATAGAGCTCAATTCCTTACCAGGTACGATCTGCCTCAAATCTCCCAGATAGTACAAATAGGCTGGAGTTTTCCTTAGATCAATATATACCGTAGTCCAATCTAAACTAAAAGATGTTCCGTACGTGGTGACTTTTGTCCCATCGCTGTAGTTAATAACTATTAGCAGGCCGGCATTATTAGGCGCTGAAGTTTTATAAGTAATAGACATAAGAGTAAATTCATTAGTATCAAGCTTTATTGTCTTATTGTAGATTAATTTCTCATCATAGGGGTATGCAAACGTGCCTATGAGAACTAATTCACTCTGATCTATACGTATGGATGCACTATCTAGTCCTTTCCGTGAAGTTTTCTCAAGTTGAGAAATCTGGTACTGATCTACCTTTTCTGCAAATTCTACATCATCATACCAGACTGTCCCGGTACCATGGAGGTGTAACTCTAATTCAGCTTTGGCGGCATTTTCAGGGGCCAAGCCCTCTACTCTAATTTTCTTCCACGTAAACGAGCCTATGAACCCACTACCTGCTGTTGTCGAAATATACTTATTGTTGGCATCAAACCAAGCAATAGAGACTAACGCACCTTCTCCATTCGCTACATTTTCTGTTTTAGCGTATACTGAACCAATGTATACCTTACCTGGAGTGACCTTATACGAGTAGTCTTGATGAGTTATCCAAGCTGAGGATGTAAAGGAACTTGAACTTATCTTAACGCTCCTATATGCTGACTTTGACATATTAAAAGACCATTCGAAGGATGGGGAACCAGACCAAGCGATAGGTACCCATCCGATAGGTTGCTCTTCGCCTTCTTCAAAAGAAGGATTAATTATTTCATACGACTTAGCTGCCATATTAATCTCGGCAGCACCAAATTTGACAGTATATTCACCACTTGGAAAAGCGGTTGGGTATGTTAATATGGCTAATATAGTTAACAGATAGATTATTGAAATACCTAAGACAAAAAGATAGCTATTCCTTTGGAGATATTTTATCACGTTGGTCATCCATACTCCTAAAGCTATAAGTTACGTCCGCTTGTTATAATCGTTTGATTCGTTAAATCTAGAGGTGGATCTGTAGCAGTCTAAAAAGCGGACAAAACGTGAATCGGCAAAACATCCTGCATCAAGTGTAGTCATTAACGGTCAACCATCTATATAGATATCAAAATTAAGCGGGCCTAATGTAAATTCTCACTTATATTTTCTGGGTTCTGCAACTATTATACAATAGATTGAGAGTTGTCTAATTATTTTTCTAATTAAAAACCGCTTTCTTAAAAATAACAACAACATCTTATCAGAGTATATATGCTCTGAAAAACGGGTCCTCACATTTGTAATGTAGCCACGAAACTTTGAATAGAGCAGTATAACTAAATGAAACAAATTGAAGACTATATTCTCTATATGTATCCCAAAGATTAGTTGACCGTCTTTAGCCGTAACTCGCTGTAACTCATTTAGGCAATCCTCAGGCTTGCTAAGGTGGTCTAAGGTACTAATACATAGTATGCCCTGGAAAGTTTCATCAACAAAGGGTAAGTGATGGGCATCTGCCCGAACCAAGTGAATATTTGAATTAGACATGATTTTTAGAGAGCGGTTAACTTGATTAAGTTTATCATGAATATCAAGTCCAACAACATCATTTGCTCTTTCTGCCAGTTTCGGCAAAATAATCCCGCTTCCTGTACCGACGTCGAGAACAACGCATCTTTGACCTTGCTTCACATTAAGATTAAGGCATTTAAGCGCAAGCATTAAACGTCTCCAAAATACCCATCGGAGTAAAAAGCAAGGCTCTATATATAATTTAGATTCCGGAATATCACTCATTGTTTACCACGATAGAGGGACGATAATTTTCTATATAGCTGCCAAACATCTCTTATGCCAGCTAGTGGCATTTTTAGTTTACGGGCAGTTTTCTTTCTTTTGACTTTAATTAGATCTGTATTCTTCATTATCCACGTAATTGACTTAATTACAGCTAAAGCATTATGGGCATCATGGTTGAATAAGAACCATAATATCCAGAGCATCTTGTACAATAGCGAAATAGGTAACCAGGTAAGTCTCATAAACGCAGAGAAATTCTTGAGGAGAATTATTAAAGTGTTTTTATTTGTATGGAATACCACAGAGGAGCGTCTTACATGTTTGGCAAGCTCTGTTAAGTAACCCGATTTATGATATACAACGGCGTCAGGAACGTAAACAACTTTGAAGCCATTTAACCATGTTCTTATACAGAAATCTACATCTTCATGATATAAGAAAAAATTTGGATCAAGCATACCGACTTTCGATACTAGTTCCTTCCTGAACAACATTGCAGCCCCGCAAACAAATGTTACTTCTTCAACTTTATCATATTGTCCCAGATCGATTTCTAAAACACCTCTGTCTATAGCTATCCCGATCGGATGATATTTCCCTCCAGCATGCTGGATAACTTCTCTTCTGTCGAACAAGAGAATTTTTGCACCACATACACCAATGTTCTTGTTTCGTTCCATAACTTCAACAAGCCGTTTAACACAAATTGGATGAACTTCAGTGTCAGGATTTAGAAGAAAAATATAGTTTCCTTTAGCTTTACTAATCCCAACATTATTCCCAGCAGAAAATCCTATATTCTTAGAATTTTTTATGAGGCAAACGAAAGAATATTTTTGTTGTATTAACTCAGGACTCCCATCAACTGAAGCGTTATCCACAACTATTGTCTCTAAATTTGGGTATAAGATTTTTTGAACAGAATCAAGACAATGTTCTATATGTTGTCTTCCATTATAGTTTAAGATTATGATGCTGACAAGAGGCGTATTAATTATTGTACCACCCATTACAGTCCAAATCTAGCCATCAAATAGCTTGCATAATGGTAAACTCCTCTAAGTATCCGTTTTGCCTCACGTTTGTCTGATATAGCAAGGCGAAGTAATTTCAACATATAGTGTGAACGGAAAATGTACCTTTTATGAAAATCTTCAGAGGCTTGGCATATATCGGCTGAACTCAACCCGGGATAATCGTAAACTGCTTGCTGGAAACCACGCTCATCAACGTATGCATCAGACTTAAGATAACCATTTTCTTTCAAAAACTTGTAGAAGTCTGTTCCAGGATAAGGTGATGCGACACTGAATTGAATGCTATCACAATCCAACTCTAAAGCAAGCTTAAATGTTTTTTCTAATGTTTCAGGTGTCTCTCCAGGCAAACCAACTTGGAAACAGCCATGTATCAGAAGCCCAACCTTATGACAGTTTTCAGCGAACTGCTTCATCATGTCAACCGTTACACCTTTACGAATTGTTCTCAATATGTCTGGTGAACCACTTTCGAATCCAACTATCAATAAACGGCAACCTGCCCTCCTCATAGCCTCCAATACATCAAGAGATAAAGTAGCTCTAGCATTACAACTCCAAGTTAGGTCAAGTGGCTCTAAAAGTTTACATATTTCTTTAACACGCTTAGGAAATACTCCAAAAGTATCTTCATCAAACAAGATTTCTTTGACTTCCTTCATATTTTCTTTTATCCATAACATCTCTTCGTATACATTTGATGGACTACGCATCCGATATCGAGACCCCTCGAAAACTGCTGGCCATCTACAATAATACCTACATCCGTAAGGGCAGCCACGGCTGCTAAATATGGTAGTGAAGGGGTGGAAAAGCTCATGAATGCCGTAGGCTTTGATAGGTAGGTCTCGCTTGTATATAGGGTTAACAAAAGGAAGTTCATCCAGATTCTCGATAAGTGGCCTATCTGGGTTATGAATGATTCTGTCATTCTCTCTGCGGCTTATTCCGAGTATCTTGGAAGGCTCTTTTCCTTCTGCTAAATCTCTTATTGTATAATCATATTCTCTCCTTGCGATAAAATCAATACACTTTGATGCTCGAAGAGTTTCATCGGCTAATACTGTGACGTGAGGACCAACAAAGCATATTAATGCACCGCTCTCTGATTTAATGCGCTCAGCTAAATATATACAGTAATTGATTATAGAGCTATCTGCTTGTATAACTACTAGGTCATAAGATTTCGTAATTTTTAATATATCATTCTCTGAAAGTCTAGAAGCAACAGCATCTACTACGCGGCTATTGGGAACGGAGGCTGAAGCCCAGCTAAGCCATATGGGAGGGAAAAGACTAGCCGCTCTAGCGCGGATAGTATAACGTTGAATGTCTAGTTTCACGCCTTTAGGCGCTGGAGGATTAAGGAAGAGCGTTTTTATTCCTCTTCACCCCCATAGATGCATTACCCCTCTTGCTTATAAGCCCAACTATGAAACCTAATCCGAAGGTAAAGTGATGCAGAAAGAAACAGACTGGAAGAACGGAGAATGTTAAGATTTTTGCTCGCAATCTTTTAACATTTTTCATTGCCAGGCGGATAGATTCTATTACTACAACAAATATATACAGACTCGCAATAACTTGGTAAGGAAAGTTGAAGAATGGAAAAACTATTGAAAAGGGCGATATAAATATGCCTAAAGTAAATATTGGAGGGATTAAATATAACTTATTTAGGGCTGCAAAGTTTTCTTTACAGAATTTACCGCTTCCTTTAGCCAACCAAAAAATATTTTTTAAAAACTTAAAACCAAAACCACGCTGAAAATGCGTACATATGTGGTGGGGGTCATACACCAGCTTGTAACCACGTTCTAAAAGTTTGTTATTAAGACGCTCTTCTTCTTGTGGCACGTGCTGACCGAATCCACCAACTTCTTCAAACTTCTTTCTATCTACAAACATATTCGCTCCGATGATATGTGTGGGGCGGCAGAAAAATGGTTTTGTTTTACCGTGGTTGAAGAAAGCAAGGCTGTGAGATCCAACCCCCAAGTATGACATATGGATTAATCCTGCTAATATTTGTCCGAACAATACTCCCTCAATGGGGGGTTTAGCCGGCCCACCAACTACAGCAACTTCCTTATTTTTAAAATGTCTTACACCACTTCTTAACCAACCAGGTGGTAGTATACAATCATCATCACAGAATGCTAAGATGTCTCCTTTCGCATACCTCACAGCGATATTTCTGGCTTCGGCTTGATTTGCTGCGCCACAGACTATATTTCGAATTAATATTTCTGGCTTATCAATGTTATAAGGGTTAACTGAAGCTACGATTACTTCGTAAAGCTTCTTAGGGTAATCCTGATTCTCCAACGATGATAAACACTGTAATAGTGTTGACCTTTCCCTTTTCGAAGCAATTATCACAGAAACGAAAGGTAGAGAACTTTTCTCATCAAATTCGTAACAGTCTTCTACTGTGGTGTAAGTTTGATTAAAAAGCAACCGCTTTAAATATTTCAATTTCTCTAAGAGACTACCGACTCTACGATCAGCATTCTCCACTAATCTTATCTTAACATCACCAAACTTAGTAGGATCTGTTAAAACCTTCAATGAGTGATTCTAGACATAACTTAAGCTCTCTCACTCTCTGTGGTGAACGATTATTACGCTTACCAGAGGCTCCTGCAAGGGGTTAGCGTC
>JAVZMD010000049.1:0-10807 GCA_038883435.1 Thermoproteota archaeon | reverse complement strand
TATCTCTAAGGCTTAGAATATTTGGGAAGTCTTTTCCCCAATAATCTATCTCCCATGAGGCTAATTCAAATAGGAGTTTTTCCATACCGAGTTTATCCAGAACCCTGGCTGTCTTTCTTAGAAGAAGCCTGGCTAAATATCCTACACCAGTATTAGAGGGTACGACGCCCTCTGATAGGATGAAGATTAGGCTTTTTAAATGGTCTAATGCTTTGAATACATTCTCCATTACCTCAAGTTTGGTGGAAAAGACATCTGGAAAACCGAGTTCTCTCACGAGCGATAGCTTCTCCTCAGGTTTCAGAAACTTGTTTTCGGAAGTCGAAACCCTAATAGCATACTCCCTTAGGAGCTCTACTGGTATGTCTATGTCGACAAGGCTGGAGGCTTTCCGTAAGAGATCACTGTAGAAAGCGTGGAAGCCAGTTGGGGCGCCTTTGAGAAGCCAGGTTATCCTCTCGATTCCGTAGCCGGTGTCTACGGTACGTATTGGAAGCTCCGTTAGGGAGCCGTCGGGGTGAACTTTATACCTCATGAAGACGAGCGTAGCGACTTCAAGGCCGTGGGAAATGACCTCGAAGCATGGTCCAGCATTACCGCCACCGCTCCAAGAGCTTTCAACAAAAGAAAGTTCTTCGCCTCTAAGACCCATTTCACGCGTAAAGAATTCGAAACCGTATCTGACAGTATCCTCCTTCCAGTAGACCTCGTTACCTTCGCTGTTGAAAGCATGGTGGCCACCCATTTCGAATATTGTGAGATGCCTGCCGATCGTCCTACCCACCATATCCACGTCAACGAGTCTTATGCAAGGCTGTGAAATAACCAGCGGGTTAGCCGGTGGAGGGATAATACCCTCGGTAACGTAAGGCTGGAAATCAACGATACTCGCATCAGTAAGGTAGAGGTCATCCCTCCACCGGCTAACTACTGGATAAGGAGAGATAGCCTCATGTCCCCTGTTTTTGAAAAATCCTAGAAACGAGCTTCTAACCTGGCTCAGCCCATCAATGCTTTTACCAACTCTCTTATTTATGAAAGTATACGGTGAGCAGGGGGATTCGCCACAATCGTCCTTGGAAGAATCGAGTGTCCAGAAGAATCTACCACATTTGACGCATTTCTTCCTGTAGAAGCCATTTTTCTTTAGAAACTCCAAGGAATATTCGTCTTCGTTGAAATCATATTTCATGCCTTCCACCAGAGTCGAGAAGCAAGACGATTTATGTCTTCCTTATAAAAATTCGTTTTAGGACACGTTCATTTTTAGTCTGAAACCCATGTCTATAAAAATCGTTAAAATAGCGTAGAGGCCGAATTTTTAAGGGGAAAAAATTAAAATAAAAGCAATAATAAGACGACTATAGGGGCGAGGTAGCTCAGCCTGGGAGAGCGCCCGGCTGAAGACCGGGGTGTCGTCGGTTCAAATCCGGCCCTCGCCATTCTATGAAACTACTATTGATTCTATTTCTGGGAAAATCCAGTCATCCCGTAGGTATTCCCCCTTCTCATAGCTCAGCAGAATCCATCGGGTGAATTGAACTTTGCCCGCATCCCACTCTAAACTTAGTTCACCAACACCAGTTGATCCCAAGCTCCCGGGATGATTGAACTGTTATCTGGGTGGGGCGTGGATGGCTTCGGTTCTCCAACAGGCTTATAATCCAAGCTTTGAAACTCGACCATGACCCTTCGCTGCTCAGCAATCTCTAAGTGTGCTTTAAGCTCATCCAGAGAATGTTGGGATTTCAACCCTGGGAAGAGCAAAGAGTACAAACCATGTAAATCGCGGGAATTATAGCTGTAGGAAAGCCTGCGTAAAGTTTCATCATGTATAATAGGAGTCATGATTCCTAGTGGAGGCATGGCCTCTGGAGTAGTTTCTTGCTGGAATACGGGATTAGGAGTGGAAACGACCTGATATAAGATTACTAGCAAAAACAATCCAAGCCCGACAGCAATAACTGAGAGAGATAGATTTTCATAATTCTGCTTCTTGCCATTACTACGATAATATATAATATAAAACCAAATTAGATTATATACGTATCGGTGTTCTAACCTTTGGAATTTTTCAGAAACAATTTGGAAATGATTCTGAAAGATGTGTTTAAATAGGGAGGATATAGAATTCACTTTACGGTTATAAAATGCGACGATAGAGCTTTTTTAGATAACTTAAACCACGATGATAATATAAGCCTCAACCCCATTATCAGCATAGACTTTATTAAAGACCTTAAGGCCACATTTCTTGATTAACGGTATGTATCCATAGTCGACAAGCGCATCCAACGCTTTTCTATACTGCTCCTGAATATTTTCAGGATTAGTGGTTGTTTTAAATCCAGAAAAACAATTCAATTAAAGCCGGATTAAATTTAGCATTTAGACCGACTATATTTAAACATATCTTTCAGAATAATTGCAAATTGTTTTTGAAACGTTCTAAACCGATATATATATAGCACCATGAAGAGACGGCCTATGGAGGTGGTGGCATGTGAGAAGTTTAAAAAGCTATGGCTCATTTACAGCATCATTATTGCTTTTACTTGTCATATTAAGAGATGAGGATTAAGATGCAGGAGAGGGATGCTTTGTTTGATGATGCGGCTCGTTGGGCATACTATGGAATGCAATGTTTCATCGGTTTCCTAGCTATTTGCGTATTCTTTTTTATCTTTTCACTAAGCCATTATTACCGTGTTATGGTTTTAACGAATTTCGACGAATTCGTAGCCGGTATTATGCTTAGCAATATCGGGGTTCAGGCTGGTTTCCTAATAGTTTTAGCCATTGTCTGCGTTTCTCTCGCGTGGCTGGCGAAGGTTAAGGTTGTAGACCCTCTAAGGCGAAAGGAGCTTCCAAAGCATATTAGAGCATGGTGCCTAGCTCTCTCAATACTGGGCTTATTCTTCGGAATGATAATAGGCATAGTAATAATGGGCTACGCTGAAGAAAAGATCAAAATGCTATTAAAGCACGCTCCTTACACATAACCGAAGTTTCGCATTACGAGTTATATGCAAGTGGAGGTGGCTAGCCATGAGTAGGAGGCTTCTTTCAATGTTTTTGGTGCTGTTCATCGTCTCAGTAGTCGTGGTGATTCTTATCGCGTTTAAGCCCGCTAACTTCGTCAATATTGATGTAGGCGATTTCAAGTACGGTGGCGGAGAGGGGGGAGGTCGTTCAGCCAGTTCACTTGACGGATATTCGAATATCCATTCCTCCTTATCCTCCGTTTAACAAGTATTCCTTGGGCAGGGGTATGGAGGAGACTGTGAAAACTCTTGATAAGGCACGAGATCAACTATGGAAATATTTCGCCGAAGATAAATGGATTGACTATGTCTTTCGAAAGGCAAGATTCGGTATCCCAATAACCATATATCTTGAGGATCTCAATAAAATAATTGGGACGGAGTTTAGGGAAGGAATTGATTACATTCCAAGAGATATAAATAAAGTCTGGACATATATAGTCTGGAATCCTAACTATGGGTCTTAAGGTAGAGAAATCAGCCATCCCTTTTTCTTCAATTTTTCTACTTCATCGTTTGAAAAGACCGTGTAGACTATACCCTCTATTTCGCCATGAAGCCGATAGTACTGATACCCCGTATCCTTGATGAGCTCATTTATCTTCTTAACCGCGAGGTCGGCTAAGAGCCGATCGCCTCCGCAGTAGAAGTCTACAGCATACTTCTCACCCCCGAGCTTGAAGAACACGCTACACTTATTCCAATACCCGTAGTTGCGGTAAAAGTACTTCTTCACCTCTGGGGGAGGCTTACCCCTCCACTTGCTCCAACTCTCCCGCATGCCAGTCGGGTTGAACACACCTTTAGATATTCTGGCGAGCTTCTTCATCAAAGCTATGCCCATATCTTTTGCTACGATAGTTTCTGGATCCTCAATGAAGACTCTTTTCGTGTCAAAGAATACCATCTCTAAGTCAACTTTAGAATCGCTTGCTTTTATCCAGTGTTCCTCTTGCTCCTCAAGTGATTTCTTCAAAAATTGTCCGTAAGTTCTTCCCTCCCTCCGCCTTTCCTCCCAATACTTCTCGCCCATTTTCTCTATATCCTTTTCGATGAACCATTGGTCTTTATAATTTATCTCACCTTTGAGGATCTTATCGAGGATCTCCTCTGAGGATAAGTTATGGTAATCTTGAAAGAAGCCCATCTCGCGAAGATATTCTATCGAGTCCACAAACCTCTTCCTAAGCTCGGGGTTCATCAAAAATAACATCTAAGCCAAGGCTTTTTAAGCCTAAACATGTTTAAAAACTAAAAATATATTGCACGCTATGTCCCAAGAACATAAGGACAGCGCTTCTGCGTAAACCATCCAAGCGTGATAAAAGCACACGCTGTACATAGAGCCAAGCCAGTTGCCAAAATCTTTTTCACATCATACTTATCGATTAACCATCCCGCAGGAATTGAGATTACTGAGGAAATCACGCCCACACTGTTAAGCGAGCTTAGCCAATCAGGTTTTGCCCCGAGGGCAACAGCATGAAAAGCTAGCGTGCGCATTTCTAACTTTCTGCTAACGATATAAAGCTTAACTTTTAAGCATAGCTATCATCCTAATTCCAAATTCTTTTCACAATTTATTGTCGAGAAATGGTGGGCCAGCCTGGATTTTCAGGTATTTATAACCTCTTGAACCAGGGCCCCCGCCTCGTAAGAGCGGGATCCTACCTCTAGACTACTGGCCCACCTTGAATATAGTATTTCTAAGCCTTATATTCTTTTCTCCCGAATAAAGTATTGGACAAGATATTAAAACCTACGTTTAGCGTTTATGATATTATCAGAATAAGCATCGAATTTTCCGTGTTTCTATTCGATGTTAATCAGAGGATTTCTGATATGAATGAATCATACTCTACTATACAACAATAGTATTATTGAAGTATCGCTAATGATATTTTTCACAACAGCTTTTCTAATTCGTGCTTTGACCAAGCCTTTTCTAAATCGTTAGATTACCACTTTATTTTTCTTTACATGAATGTCAGTGAAGATAATTGATTGCTTAAACAAATATGCGTATTTTCTCAGGATTGAATGTTACGTAGACTTCCTTGCCCAGCATTTTGTCTTCAAAGTATCCGGGAAACAGTGCCTTTATCAGCGTATCCTTACCGAGGAACAAGTTTAATATGCTTGAACTACCTAAAGACTCCACTATGTCTACAACAGCTTTTAGACTATTCTCCTCTTTTTCGAAGGAAATCCTGATATCTTCTGGTCTAATTCCAGTCAGTATTTCTTTATTATCGTAATTCTCCAGGTATTCGAAATATTTCTTATCCAATTGTATTATGCCGAAGCCAAAGTCTAGATGTACTGTATCACCATGAATTCTTACTATGCTTTTCATAATATTCATAGGAGGCGAACCTATGAATGTTGCGACAAAAACATTAGCCGGTTTTTCATAAAGCTCCCTGGGACTGCCTATTTGCTGGACTACTCCTTCATTGAGAACGATCAACTTATCAGCTAGGGTCATTGCCTCTACTTGATCATGAGTCACGTATATTGTTGTTATTCCTAGCTCTCTTTGAAGCTTCTTTAGCTCTGCCCTCATGTATGTCCTCAGCTTTGCATCGAGGTTGCTAAGAGGCTCGTCGAGCAACCATACCTTAGGTTCTCTTATTAAAGCTCTGCCTAACGCTACTCTCTGCTGCTCTCCTCCGCTTAATTGTCCAGGTTTCCTCTCGAGCAAAGGCTCTATTCCAAGCAGCTTGGCGATGCTCTTGACACGCTCATCTATCTCATCCTTAGGAACATGTCTAATCTTTAATGGAAAAGCCAGGTTTTCATAAACTGTTTTATGGGGATACAGTGCATAGTTTTGGAAAACCATGGCCACGTCTCTATCTTTTGGAGGCAGTTTATTTACAACCCTGTCGCCGATCCATATTTCCCCTCTATCGGGAAATTCAAGTCCAGAAATCAGCTTTAGTATCGTGGTTTTACCGGACCCGCTTGGACCAAGCAATACTGCAAACTCCTTATGCTCTACTTCAAAAGAAACGTCATTAACAGCAACGTAACTGCCATATTTCTTTGTAACGTTTTTAAAGACAACTCTAGTCATATAATTAATACACCTCTTAACTCACAGGTAAATTTATCCATCATGCCCTTATCGCCCCCCTCGTAAGCCCCCTTACTATCTGCTTCTGGAATAGTATGTATATTATTTCAAGCGGAGCTAGAACAATTACGAATCCAGCTAGTATAAGCCCCCACGCATTAGCGTATAGTCCGAAAAAGCTTAACAGGCCTATGGGGACAGTAAAAGTACCTGGGGAACTTAGAAAAGTTAGAGCGTAGAGGAATTCGTTCCATGTATTTAACGCTATCCATATGCCGATCGACGCTATACCGGGTCGCAAAAGGGGGAAAACTATTTCCCAGAAGACTGTGAATGGGGATGCTCCGTCAATAATCGCTGCTTCTTCTAAGTTAACCGGTATACTATTGTAAAAAGATCTGATTATAAACAATGGTAGGGGGATATTTAAGCCGACGTAGGCAAGTATTAAACCCAATAGGTTATTCAGCAAACCAAAGCTCTTCATCATAAAGTAAAGGGGTATGACCAATGAGGCTGAGGGAACCATATACCCGCTGACGAATATTAAGAATAGTGCATCACGTCCTCTGAACCTGAATCTGCTGAATCCATATCCCGCGAGGGAGACTAAGAGGACGAGGATTGTTATAGTGGCGGAAGTAACTATTATGCTATTAATATACAGTCTGCCGAAGTTAGCTATTTGCCACGCTTTTATATAATTCTCAAGAGTCGGATTCACAGGCGGGGTCCACGGATTTGAGAATATTTCGCCTGCACTGCCTTTTAGAGAGTTGAATACTATCCACACTAATGGATATATGTAGATTAAGGCGAAAAACGATAGGAATACGTATACGAACGAAAGCGTTACCAGCCTCTTCATTCTACTCTTATCTATAGCCGACACTTCTGCTCACTTTAATTATCCAATATGCTCCAACTGTAAGGGTTATAACCGTTAACACTGTGGCCATAGCCGAGCTATAACCTACTTGGCTGTAGAAGAAAGCCTCCCTGTAAAGCCATGTTGATATTACTTCCGTAGAGTGCATTGGGCCACCTCTAGTCATAACCCAGATTAAGTCGAAGTACATGAATGAGCCGGTTGACGCTAAGGTAATCTGCATGAACAGCGAACTCTTAATCATGGGTATTACTATTTCCTTCAATATTGTCCACTTAGAAGCCCCCTCTACCAGTGCTGACTCGATTATTTCGGTGGGGATAGATGATATCTCTGCCAAATTAAGTATGAAGTACCATCCTGTCCACTGCCATACTATAACTAGTATGACAGACCAGATGGCTATAGACGGGTCTGCAAGCCACTCTCTAGCTAGAAAACCTAGCCCCATAGCTCTCAGGATATTGTTAACGGGCCCGAATGTCGGGTCATATAGCAGAGTCCATAGTAATCCTAATGCAGACGAGACCATCATCATGGGTGTGAAGTAGACCGTTTTGAAAAACGCCTTGAACTTAATTCCAGATTCGATAACAAGTAGGTAGGCCAGTATCAGACCTAGGGGAATCTCCACCGCTATACTTGTAATCGCTATTAGACAGTTATTCTTCAAAGCGTTCCAAAAGACATCATCATTGAATAATTTGACATAGTTATCTAATCCTATAAAAACTGGTGCACGTACACCATCCCATTTAAACAGCGAAGTATAAACTGTAAACATAAGTGGATAAAGCCTAAATAATACATACGTAATAATTAACGGAACCATAAAAATTAGAAAGACTAGAAAAAAACTCTTCCGGGGGAAGTATTCCTCTAGCAATTATTGTTCTCCTCTGAACTATTTGACTAAGCCTGCTTCTCTAAGCCATTCTTGACGAGCTTCCTCGAGTTTATTGGCTGCTTCCTGCGGCGTCATTGTTTTGCTGAAGAGCGGCTGTACTATCTCTATTGAGACCTTACCTATTTGAGGCGGTGGACCCTGATCCCAGTAGTTACCTATGTAAGTAGCTTTAGATATAAGTTCTATCTGCCTCTTGACTCCAGGCGCTATGCTGTTACGCTCCGTCTCCGTCAGACCTAGGTACTCTAACTTAATGCCCGGTACAAGTTGAATAGTTGGTGTAAGCAGCTGTCTCTTCTGCACCGTCGGAGACGTTAAGTATTGGAGGAAGGCGACAGCCTCATCAACATACTTGCATGTCTTTGCAATTCCATATGCGTCACCACCTCCTATTATGTTAACTGTATCGACACTCCCCGGAATGATCGGCCATCCAACTACCCTGAGGTTTGATCCAGTGGTCTTATTCAATGCTGATACTTGGTCAAACAGCCAAGTGCCCATTGCCTCCATGAAGGTCTTCTCTTCCGCCATGTATCTAACTACGTCTGTATCGCTCATCCCCTGCCATCCCGGCTGGAACGGTTCTAAATCAACTATTTTCTGTACATATTCCATGGCTTTAGCAACGGTTTCGCTGTTCAACTTGACATTAGGGTCTACCATTGACTTATCCAAATAGTCTGCCCCCGCACATCTGAGTACAATATTCATTATGTATATAAGCCCAGTCCAAGAATCCCTGTTCCCAAGCGCTATAGGATACTTACCATCAGGACCAGCTTTCTCCTTTATTTGCTGTACTATTTCCACGAAATCGTCCCATGTCCAGTCGTCAGTCGGTTCGGGTATGCCATATTTCTCAAATAGAGCCTTGTTGTAAATTATTGGTTCAAACATTACTACAAACGGTACGGCATATATCTTCCCCTTATACGTTACCTGCGCTATTCTTCCAGGGAGAAACGTGTCCTTCCATTTGACCCCCCTTATATACGGGCTCTCCCTTTCCATGTACGGTGTTAAATCAACAACCATATCAGACATTACAAATCTGAATAGATACATGTATCCACCCCAGTTTTGAAAGATATCAGGCGGGTTACCTGCACTCATGGCCGTTACGATCTGGCGCTTAAACACCTCGTTCTCCACGTATGTTGGCTCTATATCCACATCTGGATGTTCCTTCTCAAACTCCTCGATTGCTTGCAGAAGCCATTGTTCTCTAGGTGTACCCGGAGTATACAAATGCCAGAATGTTATTACTTTTTTCTCTACTGGTCTAGTTAAGAAATATATTGCAACAGCTGCGACTGCAATAACGATTATAATTACTATAGCAGTAAGCCTTTTAGAAAATCCTTTGAGAGAAGCCTTTTTCATGCTTTTCACCTCACCTCTCCATACTTAAAAAGTAATTTATAAGCTTTTTGTCATTTTTTAAAAACCCAATTAAATAATAAATCAGAAGCAAAACAGAAAGAAAACATGATCTTGATGATGAGAATTCTCATTAAAAAATTCCATTAATCTTATTATTGCTATTATTATTTTTTAACAACCCAGTATCCAAAAAAACAGTACTCTGCTTAAGTTTTAAAGGCTATATTTCCCTCACTTGGCCTGCACCGTAAACTATGTATTTCGTTGTGGTTATTTCCCTTAATCCCATTGGCCCTCTCGCATGAAGCTTCTGTGTACTTATACCAACTTCGGCGCCGAAGCCGAATTGACCTCCATCCGTGAACCTTGTTGAAGCGTTAACGTAAACAGTCGAGGAATCTACTAGGTTTGTGAATAATTCCGCATCTTTCAGGTTGTTCGTTATTATAGCATCTGAATGTTTTGAACCGTATTTATTTATGTGGCTTATTGCCTCCTCAACGCCATCGACGATCTTAATTGCAAGCGTCAGATCCATATATTCCTCATACCAGTCTTCCTCAGTGGCCTCGAGGAGGTCTGAGACTATCCTTCTACTTCTTTCACAGCCTTTTATCACAACTTTATATTCTCTTAGGACTTCTACAAGCTGTGGAAGATATTTCTCTGCAATCTGGCTGTGTAGCAGGACTTTCCTAACCGCGTTGCATACTGCTGGTCTTTGAACTTTAGCGTTGACTATTATCTTATTTGCCATTTCGAAATCAGCATCCCAGTTGACGAAGATGTGACAGTTTCCAGCTCCGGTTTCAATAACAGGTATTAGCGAGTTCTCCTTGACGAATCTGATGAACTGTGCGCTGCCACGTGGTATTATCACATCTATGTACCTATCCTGTCTAAGTAATGTCTTGACCAGTTCCCTATTAGGGTTCTCTATAAGCTGTATTACATCGGGGTCGATTAAGCCATTTACAGCCTCACGCATCAGCTTCACAAGAATCTTATTAGAGTTCAGTGCTTCAGAGCCCCCCCTTAGGACAACAGCATTACCGGCTTTAAGGGCAAGGCCTGTAATATCCACGGTCACATTTGGCCTAGCCTCATATATTACTCCTATAACACCCAGGGGCACTCGGACTTTCCTTATTTCTAAGCCGTGTCTAGTCCTCCAACCTTCAACTATTTCACCGACGGGGTCTGGTAGGGAAACTACTTGACGTAGCCCCTCAACCATTTCCCTGATTCTCTTCTCGTTTAAAAGAAGCCTGTCTATGAGAGCGGGAGAGGCACCGCTGTTTCTCGCTGCCTCAACGTCCTTCTTATTCTCTTCGATTATCTCGCTGGAGGAAGCCTGTATTTTCTCAGCAATCTTTTCTAAGGCGGCGTTTTTAACCGGGGTGGGGGCGATTCCCAGTCTTAGAGAGGCTTCCTTAGCCCTCTTAGCTTTTTAACAACTTCGTCTTCTATACTCAACCTGAATAAGACTTAAAATGCTTCTT
>JAVZMD010000048.1:0-10953 GCA_038883435.1 Thermoproteota archaeon | reverse complement strand
AAGACTTTTTCAGGATTATTAAAGCCGTTAACCGGTCACCTTTATGGTGGCTCCTATATGCTTCCTGAGAGGGAGATGAGCGTAATTGTTACATGGGAACCTATGAACAAGACAGTTCTCCTAACGGTTTACCGTGTAAGCGGCGAGGTCCAAAATTACTTGCTAGATGGTGGCAAATGGTCAGGATTTATTAGAACCTCTAGTGAGAGTTTGAATTATTTAGTAATTGGGAATCCGGATAAAAACACGGAAATAAGATATTCCATCACTATTCTTTTAGACTAGTACTACTCACTTGACCTCATAAGGTTTATTAACTTTTTCCAGAAAGCATCTCCAATGTTTAGGAAAATCCTAGTCGCAACAGACGGTTCTTCCAAATCTAAAAAGGCCGTTGAAACCGCTCTAAGACTAAAGCTACAAGCTCCTGATACGGAAGTGACAATAATCCATGTTTCCGAAGCACCTTCAAAAACAAATGTAGAATCCTATGGGGAAAACCATTCCAGAATAGTGGTTCTTCCGGAATCTACTAGAGTAAGCATGATTAGAGAGAAAGATGAAATACTTGAAGAGGCAAGAATTGTTGCAGAAGAAATGGGTGTAAAAGTAAAACTTCTTAGCAAAACCGGTGATCCTGCTTCAGTAATAGTCGATGAAGCGGAAAAAGGCAAGTATGATCTAATTATTATTGGAGGAGAAGGATTTGGAAGATCCAGAATCCTTGGTAGCGTTGCAAGCAAAATCATAAGCCAGTTTAAAGGATCTGTACTTATCGTTAGGTAGAACGATAGCAAACTGAATACTTCCCGTTGCTTATAGAAAGTGTCGGTTTACAAAGTATGTTGTAAGCTTGAAATACTATCTAAGCTTCTAAGTTGTAAAAATTATTTAAATTATTTCTAACCAGGCCTTTTCATGCTCACATTCTGAGCTTGATGCGCACTTCATTTGAGGAGCTCTTTTAAGAGGACAGCGTATAACGCTCCTTATAGCATTTCTAACATCTTTCCCATTTTCTAAAGCATCTGTTAGTGACTTGAGTACATTGACCGCAATTACTAGGTCTGCAAAGAATGAAGTGAAGAGTAGCACATCATCTTTATTGTATGAAGAACCGTTTGCATGGAAGTAGTATGTCGGTGGCTGATTCGGAGCTAAACGTTGACTAAACACATTCTGAGAAAAGCTTGCTGCTAAATAACGAAGTTCCAATGGTGCTTTAACAGAATCTATCTTCTGCCTCAAGTAATTAAGCCTACTGAATGCTCTTCCACTACTGCAGACTTGTAAGGCATCGTCGATTACTTTTAGAAGAGACTCCTTATGCTTAATGAAATCCTCATAGCTGAAAACATCACGTTCAAACGCGAGGGCTAATGGATCACCACTACCATCAACTTCGCTCTCCACTCCAGCTAGAACCCTTATTTTCTTTTCGTCCTGAACAAGGATTTGAGCCATTTCGAGAAGCTTTTTAGCTCCAATACCCGTTAAATAATTCGAATAAACTAACAGTGTAGCATAGGATTTGGGCAATATCTCGTAGAGAGTATAAACTAAATCCATTGCCTCAGAGTATATCGATTTAGTTGAATCCTCTTTGAACACTTTCATTAAGCCAGCATTAATAGCACTTCGGAAGCGGTCCTCTACAGATGTTCTAAGCATATCAACTTCGGGAAACTCCATTATCCTCATCTGAACTAATAGGGGGAAAGATTCTAACAGTACCATCACATCTCTATCAATTTTGAGAGGCAGGTAGGGAAAAGTGTCTCTTATATCAGTAATAAGCTTTCTAAATTCCATGCTGCCGAAACTCAAACTCTTCTTTACACCACCAGCTCCTCCAGAGCTCGCTGTCTTGATTAACGAGTTCAACGTGTAGATCAAAACCTCTGCACTAACGTACTTATTCAAAACTTCCAGATGGCTTATCTGGTACATATGTGTGGTTTCATGCATACCTGAAGAGTATACGGTTAGAAGATCCATAGGCTTACCGCTGAGCGTCACTGTCGTCTCATCTACGGGTACAACCTGAACTATAGGCCCGGAAGCACCACCGGATTTACGAGCCTCTAAGGCAGCCATTTCGCTAAAAACGTTAATTATGCAGAAGGGGGGTATTAGCAACCTACTGTGTTCCACTTCTAAAAAGCTATTTAATACCTTTTGGGAACTTTCCAAATCCTTATCCGAGGGAGAACCAGCTCCAGCACTAATTTCAAACCTCGGTAATCTATATCCTAGGCGGGAGTAGTAGGGGAGGGTCATTTAGACTACCTTTTTCTGAAATATTTACCCTGACAAGAATATTTAAGATTTTTTCAATCTAAAATATTATGAAAAACCCGTGTTTTTAACCGTAAAAATGGGGAAATTACAGATATAATTGACTGCAAAACCCTTTTAGGGGATTAACATGGGTAAAAGCAGATTAACCGGTCTTATTGTGAGAAACGACTAATTCCCGTTCAGATGAGGTTGAGGAAAAGTGCAAGTGGTGTTGGAAGGCTTTTTCAACAATGTTTATCATATGCTTAGCATAAAGTATAGAAGAAAGCTGACTGGCCTGCTTTATAAATGGGGATTGAATGATGAAGAGGAGGTAATTGACACTTTAAAGAGAGACTTGCATGGGTGCTCTTGCTATTTTGGCTGCGAACAGCATCTTCGGTATAAGAAGTAGGTTTAAAGAGAAAGAATTTCTTTAGGGATTTTATTGAGCTTAGGGTGAGTAGCCGAAAAATATTTGAAAGGGTAATGCAAGGGTCAACGTGTATAATTTTCTTCTCCACGGCTAATTAGAATTTACAGTCGGTACACTTCACCGCCTCAATTTAAGCAAAGAAAGACTTGGTAACTAGATTGGTCAATTATATATTAATCTTTTATCTTCCAATGCGACACTAATGAAAAGCGTTTTAAAATATGTTCAGATGTAACTTGACAGAAAAGTCTAAACTTAGTTTATAATTTTTAATATTTAATATCGCGAGAAACTTATTTGGCGTTTAAACGTCTTTCTTTTTTTAGTTAATTGTAAAAAAAATAGGCAAAATACTTATAACATATTGTATATGTTATAAGCCAGGGAGGTGAGAATATGGAGGCAGCAGGTTATATAACGGCTGCTAGTGCATGGTGCCTAGCATGTTCTCAATGTACATGGTGCGTTGCATGTGCATATTGCGGTCCTACACCGACATTAGCTGCTCTGTCAGCTCTTTCGGCACATGCTTCCGCGGCCATGCTAGAATAATATGAGAAACTATAAGGGGAGCTGAAATTTTAGTGATGTGGAAGAGTAAGAACAAATACATGGCGCTTAAGAATAAATATATAACGCTAGGAGATGGCGTTTACCTTCATTTAGTTCCAGATGGTGCAATAGTAGGAAAGAGACAATCACAAGGACCTAAACCCTTCACTTTAGAATATATTAATAAGACTGCTACGAAAATTCTGTTAAAATGTAATGGTACTTTAACTGCAGCAGAAATAATCCAAAATTTATTTAAGGAGGAAGGAGAAGAGTATGACGAAGTTATCGCAAGGCAGAACTTTCTTTTTTTAGAGGAGGCATTAAAAAAAGGGCATATTAAGGCATATGATGGTCCTTCGCCTGTTTCTCTTGGAAAAACGGGTAGCTTGGTCTCTGTTACTGGAACTGCGGATTATTTTACACCTGTTGAACTGATCGCTGAATTAACTTATGAATGCAATTTCAGGTGTAGACATTGTTATGTGGAGAGTTCACCATTAAGAAAGGAATTTATGCCTACTAGAGAATTCTTGGACAAGTTAGAGGAATTACATCTTAAGGGTGTTAGAGTTATAGAACTTACTGGAGGGGAGCCATTGTTACACCCGGATTTTCTGGAGATATTTGAGTATTGTGCGAGTGTGTTTGAACTAGTTGCTGTGATAACAAATGGATATCTAATAAATGAGGAGATAGTAGATAAGTGGCAAAAATATAAACATAAGTTAATCGTTAGCGTTAGTTTACATAGTTACTCTAGTAAGTTTCATGATTGGTTTACATGTAAGGATGGTGCATGGAAAAAAGCAACGGAGGCGATCCAACTATTGGCAAATAAAGGAATACATACTGTCAGGGCTTCAATGGTTCTAACACCAGAGAATTGGAGAGATATGGAAAAGACGATTATACTAGCCAAACAATTAGGAGCCAACTTGTTTACCTATACTCCTGTTCTTCCATTTGGGAGAGGTAAAAATCTGAAATATAATTTGAACATTTCTGAATTAGAAGAATTAATAAGATACACAAATAAAATCGTCAGTAAATATGGTCGTTTCATCCAAATAGTCCCGGAAGAAGTAGTTGAATGGGTAGGTGAACATGGGTGTCGTGCGGGGCTTAAGTCGGTTGTCTTAGGTCCTACAGGTAATCTTAGACCATGTTTGATGCTTGGAGACAGTTACATTTCTTTAGGAAATCTATTTTATGAGGATATGGATGAAATTTACCAGAAGCCTATAATATCATGGTTAGATAAGTTAAAACCGCCCTCTAAGGATATTTGTGGCGAATGCAAGTATCAATTATTCTGCTGGAATTGCTATAGTAAAGCGATTATGAAATGGGAAGAACTCGGTGAGAGATGCACTTGGGCAAAGATTTATAATGTGGACAAGTGGATTAGATCTCCTAAACCTCTTTAAGATATTGACAAGGTGTTGCAAATGGAAGAAGTAATTAGGGTCGAGAATCTGGTGAAGCGCTTTGGTGATTTAATTGCTCTAGATGGAGTATCATTTAAGGTTAACAGAGGTGAAATATTCGGATATATTGGTCCGAATGGAGCTGGTAAAACGACGACAATGCGTATAATGCTTGGTTTAATAACGCCAACTGCTGGAAAGGTAGAAATTCTTGGCGAGAACGTCTTCAAAAGCAACGGTTTCAGATGGAAATGCGGAGCTGTTCTTGAGAGCGACGGGCTTTATGAAAGGATGACGGCATATGAAAACTTAGACTTCTATGGCGCGATATTCAAGATATCTGGAGAAGAGAGGTCACGGAGAATTAAAGAATTACTTGAACTTGTGGGGTTGTATGACAGGCGGTATACATTAGTTAATAATTTTTCAAAGGGGATGAAACGTAAACTTGCGATTGCTAGAGCATTGATCCATGATCCTGATATACTCTTCTTTGATGAGCCAACAGCTGGATTGGATCCCGATGCGCGGATGATGATTCATGACTTGCTTCTCAATTTGTCTAGGCAAAGAAAGAGGACGATCTTCTTAAATTCGCACAATCTTGATGAAGTTGAGAAAATATCCTCAAGAGTTGCAATACTAAGAAAAGGACGTATTATTGCAATGGGATCCATGGACGATTTGAGAAAGAAGTTTCATAAATCACAAATTATTATATCTCTTAATAATGAATTGGACACAAGAAAAGTTGCCACGCTCATTCAACCATCAGTACAGATTCTGGCTATTGAAGGAAATCGGATCCTTATCTCCACAGAGGCGGAGCTATCCGAAATTCTAGAAACCATAATAAAGGGAGGGATTGCCATTAAGAACGTTGAAAGGGATGAAGCATCATTAGAAGAGATGTATATGAAAATAATAAAAGAGGATGAGAAGAAATGAATTTATTTTTGATTTTCAAAAGAACATTCGTAGATTTCATTAAGATGAAATCTTCATGGATAGCCTTTGTAATTCTTGTTGTCGTTTCATCTTTATACTTTACTGTTGTTCTAGAATATGTTGAAGCCTTCCCCAATTTAATCGGTCTGTTTATAATATATGGGCTAACTCCTACAATGATGATGATGCCCGTAATGATGTCGCAAAACATTTTTTATAAGGAGAAAGTCCAAGGACAAATAGAAGTTCTGCTAACAACTCCGTTGAATCCAAAAGACCTATGGCTCGGAAAAACTATAGCTATAACTTCTCTATCATATGCTATAACGCTTTTAGCCACCATAATCGGCTATAGCTGGGCTATGTTTAAACTAGGCCATTTGATTATCCTAAGTCTTCCAGTTTTATTCCATCTTTTCATAGTAATTCCATTTCTAGCAATATCTATTGCTGGTATCACCGGGCTATTTCAGCTTATGATGCATAACCCTAATATTGGTCTTGCACTTGGAGTGATTACTACAACCGTATTATCAAATACCGTGGTATTACTTTCATTTTTCTGGCAGCCGAGCGAAGAAATATTCGTTATGATATATCTGGCTTTAGCTGTGATATTGGCAATTATTAATATGAGGATCTCTATAGGATTAAGTCGAGAGAGAATAATATCAAGGTGAATAACAGATGAGAAAAATACTTGAGAAGGAAATTAAACTTGCCCTTCGGATGAGGCGGCCGCATTTCTTTATACTATTTTTTTCCATAGTTCAATTATATGTGGTTACCCCCTTTCTTCCAATAATCGTCGCAAGAGCAGGTGGCCGTCTTAACCCGCCAGATATCTTTTCATTAGTAAATAGTTATTTCTTTACTCAACCCTTGGGGATTATGTTATTCATATCATTTGGGTATATGTTCGGGGTTTTTCTAAGTGAGAAGACAGAAAGAACAATTGAGACACTTTTGACTAGTCCAATCCATCCTTGGCATATTTGGTTAAGCAAGACGATCTCTATCTTCTTCGTATCCTATATCTCGATGGTTATGGTCCTATTAGCATTCGTTACGATGATAGTCATATTCTTTGGTTTCTTTGAGATACCACTCTCACTTCTGTTTCATGCCTTACTATCTCTACCTTTATCATGCTTCTTAATTCTTGGAGCAATTGGATTAGTTGAACTAAGCTTCAGAGGATCGGCATCTGTTAACACGCTATTTGTCTTTTCTTCATTATTTCTGTATTTCATCAGAGAGATGATTCAGACTAAGATTACATGGTGGACATCACTCCTTCTAATTTCTGTTACTTTAATTGGAATTTATGTCGAATTTCTTTTTGCAAAAAAGGTAACAAGATCAAGGATAATCATGTCCTTATAGAAGGAATAAGGAGCAGAATGACAATTATCGGTTTAAATGAATTCTTCAAATATTTCTAATTTCCGCAGGTTTAGGAAAATAAAGAATAATGGATTATGAATCTTACTCAGAGAGGGAAAAGAAGGTTATATATAGGACCTTTAAGCATTGCTTTTCCCAATATTTCGTGGTCATTTGCCTTAAGCATTATCGGTTTGACACTGCCGCCGAAGCTGAGGAGGCCGTTAGAGTAGATTACGCAGCCTTTAACGCCTCTGATGGAGAGGGCTAGCTTCACAGCTTTTTCAAAAGAATCCCTGTACTCAGACTCTACGATGTTTGCTACCCGGGTTGAAACAGCATCTGCAAGCGCAGCATTCTCAGCAATAACCACAGCAGCATCAGCATCTCCAAAGGAGAGGGCGTGGCTAACTCTACCAGAGCTTGTTGATATTCCTATTTTTTCACACGGATTGTCAAATATGAGGCCGAAGTTAAACTCCCTTCCCGTATATACTCCCACAATAGTTTTCCTGTTTATCTTCATGGAAATTTCACCACCATTTTCAACTATCGCGTTTTCACCACCGTTGTGTAACATTGATTCCAAGGCTAGGTCCGCTAGTGCTCCGGGTAGTGAAGCCATCGGCCCGACTTCTGCTTTTTTCGAACATTCAACTGATAATTCTATTGCTAAGGGTAAATCTTCTTTGAAATCCAAGGGTTCAAGGCTGTAAACAAATTCTGGATGTTTGTCTAAGAAAACCTGAATAGAATTTCTTTCCTCTATAAACCTGGAGAGACCCGTGTTTATTGCAGAAATTTTCTCGGACGCGATTAAAAGGTCTGCTTCTTTGTAAACTGTCCTAAGATAAAACAATCCTTTTCTGTAGGTGAGGAAAGCTGAAGTTTTCACTTGTATAGGATCACCGCACTCCTAGGACATGCTTTCAAACAGTTTCCACATAATATGCACTTCTCCTCTTTCACCACTAGCTTCTTTTCCGAATCGAGCGTTAAAGCATCGGTTGGACATACTCCAGTACATGCTCCACAATCAATACACTTCTCAACATCGATCTCAACATATCTAGGTATCTCCTTAACTTGAACGCCATTTGACCTCAATATTTCAATAACTCTTGCTACTGTTTCCTTATCCGCATCCATCTCTACAGTCATAAGTCCTTCGGAGGCAGTTAGGCTGGCTTTCAATATGTTTATCGGAACCTTAGCTTCAAGTATTGCTTTGGAAAGTATTGGCTTATTCACGTGGGCTGAGGAATACTTTAGTTCAAGCCTGGCCTTCAATAACAACACCCCCTTCAGGAGGCTTGAAAAGCCTAGATAGATCTGCGCTCGTTATCAATCCTAATACGTTTCCTTCATCATCAATAACCGGAAGACCTGTTATGTCGTACTGTTCCATCCTCTTGGCGACGATGTCAATTGTTTCATGAGGCTTTGCCACAATAACGTTTCTAGTCATTATAGCATCAAGCTTCTGAACATCTAGAGCTAATGCCTTAGCGATGTCCCAGGTAGTAACTATACCAACTAGCTTATTGTTTTCGTCAACTACTGGGACATGATCCGCATTACCTTTAACCATTCGGGCTGAAACATCTTTGATGGAATCAGTAATCTTAGCGGTAACTATTTGAGTCCTCATGAGCTCCATCACTTTAGGCTCATACTTTCTGAGAGGCATTGTTCTTTGCACACTGTCTTTTCTCAAAGGCGCTACAGGCTTTGTAAGCAAAAATAAGCCTTCCTCAATCCATTTCTTAAGGGTTTGAGCAACTTCTCTCGCCATCCTTAGACTGGACATGCTTGCAGATTTGACGGTCCTGCCGTTAATCTCAACCCTACCGGATTTAAGCTCCTCGTAGCTAACCTTCTTTACGACAGGCCTCTTTACAGAAGGAATGCTATAATCCATTATTTCAGTAAAGATTTCTCTATCAGGAGTGGCTGCGTTTCTAGCGACATTCATGTTGATTAAAGGTATTGGTATGCCTAATCCAACGTAAAGAGTCGCGCCATACTTATGGAAGGTTGCCCCCTTGAGAAACTTGGGGTTCATCTGCTTTAAGTCTCCTGTAACCATTATTGTGGAAAGGTTTTTAGAGGGATAATGTTGAGTGCCTTCGCCTATAACGTAGCCTACTCCGCCTCCGAGAAATATTCTCGTCCCAATACCTATGGTTTCCAGATCCCTATCCTTATAGAGGGGGCTTAACTCTCCGGATCCAGAATAACCCACATTACCATAATTAGGCAATAATGTTCCAAGGTAGGTGTAGAGCGTTCTATCGCTTGAATTTGTTGCCCCAAAATACCTCTGGTAAGCATTCCTAGGATTGACGAGAACAGCTTGGTTTAAATCATCTATCCTTATTATAGTTTCCACATATTTTCTAGGATAGCAGTCTGTACCATAACTCTCCCCCTTTAAGACGAGTTCCTTCCCACTCACCAGGTCCTCTATAACATGGCCGCCGCCATAGTCTACCCCTTTCGTTTCACTATATGCTGTTGCACCAATATAGCCATCTACAGCAGCCAAGCCCTTGTAGACGGGAACATCGTTCAACCACGCTTTCGTCATTTTTATAGGTGGGTCAGCATGCCCAAAGTTTAGAAAAGCTCCAGAGCTACACATAGCTCCAAAGGTTCCCGTAGTAACAACATCTACTTCTCTTGCCGCTTTTTCAAGTCCAGAGCTTTCTGCAATTTTAACAAATTCTTCGGCAGTTAAGACAACAACATCTCCTCTAGCTATCTTCTCGTTTATCTGTTCTACTGTCCTCAAAGTCTCGCTCATTTTTCTAAACACCTTAAGCCACTGAAAAATAACAAGGTTATTAAAACATTTCAGAAAAAAGCTTTGAAACCAACGATATTTATTACTTAGAGTAATTCTCTTTAAAAATTAGTTTCAATTATTTTATTCACGTTCAAATTCAAAACAACTTCGGCAATATCGCTAGCGTATTCTATTGTTCTACGTATGCTTTCTATAATCATTCTTAGACTTGATATTTGGGTAGCTTTCAATTTTCTAGAAATAAGTCTAGTTAGTTCGCTTTCCAGAGGAGATGCTATCTTTGCTTTAGAGATCACGCTATCGGCCAATAAATAGTTTCTTTCATATAGCGATTTTACAGCATCGTTAAAAATAGACAGGGATAAAAGGCTCATTTCAGATATTCTTTTTAAAATTGGCGTCTCAATACTTCCGCCTATTACCATCGCGTTTTCAGCTATCTTAACCGCGTGGTCAGCTATTCTCTCTACAAATTTCACTATTATCCTGTACCCTAAACAATCTTTAGGATTCGATAAACCGATTTCTCTAAGCATTTTCTCGTTTTGTACCGCTATCTTTAATTGTCTTATTACATAAAGACTGAAACGATCAACTTCATCATCCAAGGCGATAACGTCTTGAGCAAGCTTTTTATCAGACTCCTTTAATGCTTGCAATGCATCTTTATGCATAGAGGTGGTTATTAAGCACATTCGTCTCAGAGCATTTTCAATCGAAAGCTCAGGATAACTAACTAATGTTTGCAGCACGATTTCGTTTTCAGAATCAGATATTGTTTCAACGCCGACAAGCTTCCTCCTCACCAAGTCTTTAATCAGATTTCTTTGAAGAGAAGTTATGTTTTCACCCGAAGTTCTAATTTTTATAACATTGTAGCCTACGAGATAGAGTGCAATTATCTTACGCATAATCGCATCCGAATTGTCTTCATGCGATATTTTGACAATGGCCTCTACGGGCCTCTCTGGTTTTACGGCTCCTTTAGGAGTGATTACTAGCGAACCATTGTTCTCAGAGATTACAAGCTGATCACCAGCGCTTAACTTCATCCTATTCACCCAACTTTTTGGTAGAGAAACTATATACGTTGATTTTCCGGTTAACTGGAT
>JAVZMD010000047.1:0-10977 GCA_038883435.1 Thermoproteota archaeon | reverse complement strand
TTTCATCAAACGGCTTGATCCTTTCCCCTAATGCCTCTTCTATGCCCACCATCTAGTTCTTATTCGAAAAAGAATGCGCAAGGATGCTTAAATCCTTTTTGGTTTAAACTTTCTTCCAAACAACTTTCAAATCTCCGCTCTGGCGTCTTCACTCTCAAACTCGTAAACTATATCCTTGAGGTTTTCAACAACTTCCTTCAAACGCTCCTTAATAGGATAATCCTTGCTTACATCTGCGATGACTTCCCATTCTGCAAGCTTCCCAGGGACGAGAGTTGTAGAACTGGTGGCTACAAGGTTGATGCCTGAAGATGCTAATTCGCTAGCAACTCTCGCCAACGACCCGGGCTGGTCGGATATTCTGAAAACTATCCTGATGAAGTTTCCACCAGGCCTGACTGGCATTAGTGTAAAAACGTTTCTCTCAGAATCATATGTTCCCACTGTTTCAGAATGGGGCCTAAGCCCCATCATGTCTCTGACCGCCTGAGGTATTAGTATCCTTCCTCTATCATCTATCTTAAGTAGATATGTCTTGGGCATTTTTGTTCGTAAATATGATGGTGGGAAAGGCTTATAAATATGTGGGTTCCAAATAGGATATTGTTCCCATGACCTTCCCATTAATAAGGTTGGATACAAACGAAAACCCATACGGAGCTTCGCCAAAGGCCATGATGGCCTATTTCAAGTATGCGGGGAGAGTAAACAGGTATCCCGCTTACGAGGAATATAAAAACATACTGTCTAGCCACATGGGTCTTGAGCCGGAGAGCATCCTCCCAGTTCCCGGGAGCGATAGGGGTCTCCAGGTCTTATTGCAATATTTGTCAAAGAAATATGAGAGGGTTGTGTTACCTTCACCATCCTTCCTAATGTACACTAAGTTTTCAAAGCTATGTTTTAAGAAAATGGAGCGAATAGCATGCTGGCTTGGGAGAGACTGGGACAATGTGCTAAGTCACTCTGATGATGATGCAGTGCTGCTCATGGGTTCTCCAAATAATCCTACTGGAGAAGTCGTTGACGAGGGTTTAGTCCAGCGCCTTCTAAAGGAATTTGGCATGGTTGTCCTGGACGAGGCCTATTACGAGTACTACGGGATCAGCATGGCTCCGCTTCTCAAGGATTTCGAAAACCTCGTGATAGTCAGAACTTTTTCAAAGGCGTATGGGCTTGCTGGATTAAGATCAGGATACTTGGTGGGGAGTCAGAGAATCGTTAGGGAGGTTGTAGAATATACTGGTCCGTTCGACATTCCAGCTCCTGCTGTGGAGGCCTCCAAGGCTGCGCTTCAAGACGAGGATTGGCTTAGAATGGTTGTGGAAAAGACGAAGGCCAACAAGGATATTTTGCTTAAGTATTTAAGCAGTATGGATGGTGTCTACACCTACGATTCGAAGGCAAACTATGTTCTATTGAGAGTTAAGGATGCTAAGAGCGTTTTCGAAAAGCTTCTTGCAAACCGCATATTGGTACGCTTAGTAACCCCGGAGTGGGGTGGGACAGAAGAAAGCTTCTTAAGGGTCACAGTCGGGACCCTAAGAGAGGTGAGTCTATTCGCATGTGCTTTAAGGAATGCGTTGCAGAATTGAGCAGTAACACGGTTTTCATAACGCTGCCAAGCAAGGGAAGGCTATTCCAGCCTTCGATAGACCTGATGACCTCCGCCGGGTTAATACACTATTTCTCAAATGATAGGAGTTACCAAGCGTGTTCCCGCATGAAGGATCTTAGAATAGTCTTTAACCGCGCAGCCGACATTCCTAGGATTGTAGAGAAAGGCGTTGTAGACCTTGGCATTACGGGAAGGGATCTTGTCAAGGAGTCTAATGCCGATGTCGAGGAACTCCTCCCACTCAACTATGGTCACGCCAGGCTTGTGTTAGCAGCACCTGCTTCAAAGTTCAAGGATTTGAACGATCTTCTGAGCATGGGATGCATAAAGGTTGCGACAGAATTCCCAAACATAACCAAGAGCTTTTTTAAAGAAATGAATACCGATGTCGAGATTATAAGTGTTGAAGGCACTACTGAAAGCATGCCTAACCTTGGTCTTTCCGATTGTATAGTCTCAGTCATGAGCACTGGCTCAACCCTCTTATTGCACGGCCTAAAGGTTCTAGCAGTAGTAATGGAATCTCAAGCAGTCCTAATAGGCAATAAGAAGAGTTTGGAGAACGTTGACAAACAACCTGTCATAAACTACGTCAAATCAATAATCGGAGCGACTCAACTAGCTCAGGGCAAGAAGCTCCTCATGATGAATGTCCCAGAGGAACGTTTGAAGGATGTTATAGGCTGTCTACCCTGCATGAGCGGGCCTACTATATCTAGAGTAGAAGCGAAAGAGCCGATGTGGGAAGTTATAACAGTCGTGGATGCGAATAAGGTCTTCGAGGTTATTTACAACGTTAAGGAGAAGGGCGCTAAGGACATACTCGTTCTTAACATAGACAAGGTGATTCTCTGAGAATGAAGATAATTCCCTCAATAGACTTATTATGTTCTAAGAGGGTTGAAGTAGTCGGCCACGAGGTGGAAAAGTTTTTCGGGGAATCAGATCCTGTTGAGACAGCATTACTCTGGGAGAAAGCTGGTGCAAGTATGATTCACGTAGTTGATATCGATGCTTCCTTAAACACTGGAAGGAGAAATAATGAGGTAATCGAGAGGATGCTTCGCTCTGTTAGAATACCCGTGCAAATAGCAGGCGGAGTGAGAGATAGAAAGCAGGTTGAGAAATTCCTTTCAATGGGCGCTTTCAGAGTCGTAATTAGGCCTAGACCATGTTCAACAGGCTTTGCGAAAGATTTCTCCGGTTTAAGGATAGTCCTAGGCATAGATTACTTGGGCAGAAACAGGTTTAGAGACTTGGGTAAGGACAGCGTTAAAATTGAAGAAGGCAGGGTTGCCTCATGGGTTTTCGAGTCGAGTCGTTTAATAGGGTTAGAAGGGGTTCTCGTTACAGATGTTAATGCAGAAGGTTCTCTAAACGGAGTCCGTGAGGAAACACTGGGCTTTCTCAAAATTCTCAAGGAGACAGGTTTAGAAATAATGTATGCTGGGGGAGTATCTTCTGTGGAAGATGTTTTGAAGTTAAAGGATGTCGGTGTCGACGGTGTTATAATTGGAAAGGCTTTATACAACGGCCTATTGAGCTTTAATGAGCTTAGGAGGGCAATAGGGGAATGAGCAGGATTTCGAAACTAAAGAGGGATACGAAGGAGACGATGGTTGAACTAGAGCTAGACTTGGACGGTAAAGGTGAACACGAAGTTGAGACCCCCTATGCGGTTCTTAACCACCTGCTTGGGAGTATGGCGAGGTTCTCCGGGTTTAGTATAAAACTGAGGGCAGTTAATAAGGTCGAGTGCGACGAACATCATCTAGTTGAAGACGTTGCATTAACGCTCGGCGAGGCATTGAATAAGGCCCTTGGGGATAAGACTGGGGTTAATAGATTCGGCTACTCGCTAATACCCATGGACGAAGTATTAGTCGGTGTTTCAATAGACTTAAGCGGGAGGCCGTTTTTCGCTCACAATATGGAGTTTGACCAAGCCCTCATAGGAAACATGGGGACTAGCATGGTTTCCCACTTCCTCAGAAGCTTTTCAAACTCCTCGGGGATAACGCTTCACATACTCGTCTTCCGTAATGGTGATGCACACCACTTATCCGAAGCTGTGTTTAAGGCACTTGGGTTGGCTCTTAAACAGGCTGTTTCGATCACAGGCTCTAGTATTCCAAGTGAGAAGGGGGTTTTGCGATAAAAATGGGTCTCGCCAAGAGGATAATACCGTGCCTAGATGTTTACGACGGGGTTGTAGTGAAAGGCGTAAAGTTCTCGAATCTTAGAAGAATAGGTGATCCGGCTGAGCTTGCAGTAGAGTACATGAACCAGCTTGCCGACGAGATAGTCTTCTTAGATATTTCTGCAACACCAAAGGGCAGGGAGACGATGGTAGAGGTTGTTAAGAAGACTGCTGAAAACCTGTTTATCCCTCTTACAGTAGGTGGGGGCGTAAGGACAATAGACGACTTCGGAAAACTACTGAGAGCTGGCGCAGACAAGGTTTCAGTGAATACTGCTGCGGTACGAGACAAGAGTCTAGTAAGGAGGGCCAGTAGGATCTTCGGAAGCCAATGTGTTGTAGTTGCAGTCGACGCTAAGAGGACTGGCGAAAAATGGGAGGTCTACGTCAATGCTGGAAGTGAGCCAACTGGCCTCGATGCTATAGAGTGGATTAAGACATGCGAGCAAGAGGGTGCTGGCGAAATATTGTTAACGAGCATAGATGCAGACGGTACTAGACTAGGGTATGACATCGGGTTGCTTCAAGCAGTGAGGAAAGCCGTTGACATACCTATAATCGCTTCCGGTGGAGCAGGCTCTTTACAACATATCTACGAAGCGTTAACAATAGGAGGGGCTGACGCAGCCTTATTGGCTTCACTATTACACTACAAGCAGTATAGCGTGATAGAGATTAAGAAGTGGTTAATGGAAAGGGGGGTTGAGGTTAGGCTTTGACACTCCAATACTTGGATGAGCTTTTCGGCGTTGTTAAGAAAAGAGTAAGTGAAAAACCAGAGGGCTCCTATGTCGCGAGCATAGTTAAAGAAGGCATTGACCGGGTTCTCGGTAAATTCGGGGAGGAGGCTTTTGAATTCGCCTCAGCAGTATGCGGTTCCGGAGATAAAGTCTCGGAAGCGGCTGATCTTCTTTTCCACTATCTCATAGTCTTAGCCGCCTCCGGGATTGAGCTTGAAGACGTTGTTAGAGAACTGGAGGGCAGACGCAGGCACTGAAGACGATACTAATACTCGACTGCGGCGTGGGGAATCTTGCGAGCATAAGTGCATCTTTGAGAAAAGTCGATGCAACTCCACGGATAGTTTCAAATATTCCAGATGAGAATTTCGACGGCCTGATTATCCCAGGCGTAGGAAGCTACTCTGGGGCATTCAGAAAGGTAAACGAAGAAAGGAATAGTATCAAGAGGATTGTTGAAGAAGGCTACCCGATCCTAGGGATTTGCCTAGGGTTACAATTAATGTTCGACTGGAGTGAAGAAGGGAATCCTGGGGAAGAGGGGTTGGGTTTATTAAAGGGTGTAGTAAGAAAACTACTGGTTAAGAGGCTGCCGCATATCGGCTGGAATAACATAGAGGTAGTTAACAACTCTATTATTCTAGAGGGTTTGGAGAATAATTGCAGAATGTATTTTGTCCACTCATATGCTCCTGCAGACTATGATTCGAATGAAGCTTTCGCATTCGCAAGCTACGATAATTACAGGTTTCCAGTGGTTTTCGAAAAGAAGAACATATTTGGAACACAATTCCATCCGGAGAAGAGTTGGCGTTCAGGACTTAAGATACTCAGCAATTTTGTTAATTACTGTAGGAGGTGAATCGTTTGACTAGGCTGTTTAAAATGAATACTGTAAGCGCGAGAAAACTGATTTCCAAACTTACTTTCAAGAACGGGCTTATCCCTGCTGTTGTGAAAAATAGTGGCAGCAAGGTGCTTATGGTCGGCTTCATGAACAGGAAGTCTCTCTTAAAGACGCTCACCACGGGATACATGCATTATTACTCTAGGAGCAGAAGAAGAATATGGATGAAGGGCGAGGAATCGGGCTTTAAGCAAAAGGTTCTGGAGGTCAGAGTTAATTGCGAAAATAATTCTCTACTTTTCACCGTGGAACAGGAGGGGCCTGGTGCCTGCCACACGGGTTATGAAACATGCTTCTACAGGAAAGCATCGCTCCGTGGTGTCTTCAAAAACGTAGAAAAGAAGAGATTTAACCCTAGAAAAATCTACAGTTCAAAATCATAAAACGTAGGGGAAGAACTGTCAGAAGAAATATGTGGTTAAAATTTCTGAATAAACATGCTGAATCCGGGTAGTAAGCTTTAAGTATCGGCTATTGCTTAACTTTAACTCGACTATGGGCGATGAATTGACTCCTTATCTCAACGACCTCCTATCCATGGCTAAGCAGTCATCGATGAAGAGGATAATAAGCGATGTTGTCCTGGCGGACGAGCCCTTCGTGGTTTTAAGAAATTGGCGTGAGAAATTCGGAATCTCACAGAAAGCACTAGCCAGTAGGATGGGGATTTCAGCATCCGTTATAAGTGATTACGAGACCGGTAGGAGGAGGAACCCCGGTATAAACTTCCTTAAAAACTATGTTCAAAGCCTCGTTGAAAGCGATGCTGAGAGAGGTGGTGCGCATATCATAGAGCTCCTGAAGATGGAGCCTATTCTCAAGGGTATAATCCTGGATATGAAAGAGTACTCTAAGCCTGTTCCAATGTCTAAGGTGATTGAGGCTGTGGAGGGCAAGGTGGAGACTTTTCCAGAACTCCTAGATGAATTCATATTCGGCCATACCGTGCTGGATAGCGTTAAGACAATACTGTACTTTAAATGGTACGATATGGTTAACGTCTTCGGCTACACTAACATAAGGGCCCTGGTTTTCACCAATGTTCAACATGGCAGGAGCCCCCTCGTAGGGGTTCACCTATTCCCCTTCAAGCCGCGTATGGTGATTCTCCACGGCCCAAAGAACCTGGATCCCATTGCTGCTGAAATAGCTAAGGTTGACGGTATAGTGGTAGCATTGTCGAACCTGGGTTCTATAAAAGAGCTTGTAGAGAGGCTTTCCAAAGTGGGCTAGAAATGGGCGAAGAAGTTAAATAATAGAGCCATCCTTTAATGTCGAATTTTGACAATAGACGCGGCCGTTAAGGTTACCGTACTGGTTGTGTTGGCTGAGGCAATGTATTTTTCAAAATCGCTAACTCTCTCAGGGATAATCGCTTCGACTCTCGTGGGTCTGGTTACAATATTCCTCGGCGGCTGGGATTGTTTCATAATCCTCTTAGTATTCCTCATACTGGGTGTTATATTCACTAAATACAAGCATTCGGAGAAGTCGCCGGGTACTCTTGCACAGGAGAAAGGTGGAGTGAGGACGTGGATCAATGTTTTCGCAAACGGTGGGCCTGCAATAATACCACTAGTCTTAGAATACTTCTACGCCATGGAGGTTTTCAAGGTTTTCTTCCTTTCAGCAGTATGCTCAGCCGCATCAGATACGTTATCGACGGAAATAGGCTTGCTCAGCAAGTCTAAGCCGAGATTAATCACAGACCTTAGGAAGAGGGTTGACAGAGGCGTTTCCGGTGGAGTCACTTTACTGGGTACTCTAGCCGGGCTCCTAGCCTCTCTGACTATTGCGCTAATGCCGTTGGTAACCATTGCAACTGGGCTAACAGGATTGTTTGTCAACATCAAAGATGTTCTACGCTTAATCCTAGCCAGCGCTTCTGCAGGATTCCTCGGTATGATCGTAGATAGTTTACTCGGGGCAACGGTACAGGCCCTCTACGTCTCTAAAGAAACAGGCTTGTTCTACGAGGATCCTCGTAAATGCAATGGTGAATGCATCCTGGTAAGGGGCTTTAGGCATTTCGGCAATAATGCTGTAAACTTCTCTTCCTGCTTAATTGCTGGAGTCATTGGCGCATTGATATACATGCTCTAGAGGTTTTACTGGTATATTATAAAACCGGTAAAGGTTTTTATCCACGCGTCCATAACCCAGCAGGGGATGATTACGCTTCTATACTTGATCAGATATGCCATGAGAGACCTGTGGGGAAAGAAGGTTAGGACGGGCCTCACAGCACTAGGAATCGCAATAGGAATAGCATCACTAGTCTCATTATTCATAGTCTCATTGGGTTTACGTGCTAGAGTGGGTGAGAGTATAAACACTCTCCTGGGCTCTTCAATAATAGTCAGGATGAGGAATAGTGAGCCTATTTCAATATACGTCGTCCACTTGCTTAGCAATATACCCGGCGTGAAGAAGGCTGTTCCAGTTATAATAGGCTCGGGCCTCGTAGAATCTAACAATGCTTTCATACTTGCTGTTCCAATTGATGAAATACAGTCTTTCCAAACAATCATAAACGGGTCCAGCATATCGTCACCAAGAGCATTAGAGTGTTTGATGCCTAAAGAATCAGCTACTAGGATGGGTATTTCAATAGGTTCAACAGTCAGAGTGGTGACGCAATACGCTCAGGAAGGTGTTTCATTCAAAGTCGTTGGCCTATCGGAAGTGGGCGGGCTTCTTCAAGCAGCTCTAGCTGGACCAGCATCCGTGGTTGCAGTAAGCCTCGAGCAGGGCGAGAAGCTTTTGAACAAAAGAGGGGTTGCAGACATGATACTGATAAGAGTAAATGACCCTAGTAATGTGAGCCTTGTCGTTAACGCTATAAAGCTTACATATCCTAATCTCGCCGTTTCAACCGAGGAGGATGTTTTAAACCAGGCTCAGTCGATACTAAATACTATAGACGCGGTAATATTCACGATAAGTGCGATAAGCATAGTGGTTGCCGGAGTGGGTACGATGAACTCGGTTACTATGAGCATAAGGGAGAAGATAAGAGAGATAGGTGTTTTAAAATCAATAGGAACATCGCCAGCGCAAATACTTTTCATCTTCCTAACAGAAGGGTTTATACTTGGTTTATTAGGCGGTTTCCTAGGATCGGTGCTTGGGATCGGATTAGGCTATGTTGTTATTAATCATGTTCTGCCTAGGATGTTCAGGTTTGAAATAAGCCTTCCCTTCATCCTTTCCCCAGAACCTTTCATAAACGGCTTAGTGATTGCAATAACAGCCAGTTTTCTAAGTAGCCTGCTTCCATCTCTAAACGCTTCTAGAATAAGGCCCGTGGAGGCGTTAAGGTATGAGTAGCCCCGCGTTAGAATGTGTAAACGTTTCTAAAACATACATTCTGGGTAGGGACATAGAGGTTAAAGCTTTGAGAAACGTTTCCCTCAGGATTGATAAGGGTGATTTCGTATCGATAATAGGTCCCTCTGGCTCTGGAAAGTCAACTCTTCTCCACATAGCTGGGACATTGGACAGGCCCACTTCTGGAAGGGTTTTGATAGATGGTGTTGACGTGACTGAACTGAGCGAAAGCAGGCTCACAGCCTTTAGGAAGAATAAAATAGGGTTTGTCTTTCAATTCTTCAATCTCATAACCAATCTATCTGCCATAGAGAATGTTATGCTACCAATGCTGCTTTCAAGAAGATACACGCTTAAAGAGGCTAGGCTTAAGGCTCTTCACCTTCTCAGGCTTGTAGGCTTTCCAGAAGATAGGTTGAGGAATACCCCTAATAGGCTCAGCGGCGGGCAGCAACAGAAGGTTGCTATTGCAAGGTCATTGGCAAATAACCCTACGTACATACTTGCAGACGAGCCTACTGGAAACCTTGATGTCTCATCCTCGGCTGAGATCATAGCTACTCTCAAGTTATTAAACAGCTTCGGCAATACGATAATAATTGTAACTCATAACGTTGAGCTGGCTAGGATTACTCATAAGATACTGTTTATGAGAGATGGTTGCATATACGAGGAGGCGCCGAAAAGCTTTCTAGAACGTATGTCCATAGACGAGTCTGCCCTGGATTCTAAGAGAAAGATTCAATTAGAAATATTACAGTTAGAAAGGGAAAATATCGAAAGGCTTTTCAAAAACAAGCTGATATCCAGCGAAGCTTACGAGAAGGCTTTGAAAAACCTTGAAGAAAAGGAGTTGAAGGTTAAGCAATGAAGCATCTACTCTCATTACTAGTCATAACTATTCTATTAATACCGGAGATGGTTTTTGCATTACCGGATAGTCAGGGAATAAAGGTAAGTGAGATAGTTAACTACATTGCCGAAGCTAATCCTCTAACTGGAAACTATACAATAGAGTATAAATCTACTTTAACGGTAAAGAACGATGGTGAGTCTACTAGGTATCACTTTAAACAGAGATTATTTAGAGTAGATGCTTCAACGCTTGAGCTTCCAAAAGAAGCACGCTTCATAGGCTGTTCCGGAGAATTCTGTCTCGTAGAATGGAATGTTCAAGCTAATCCTGGCACTAGTATCTTCGAAGTACACGGTAAACCACTGTGGACGCCGCTAAGTATTGACTTAGCTATAAGGGTGGACGGCGTGGAGCCCGTGTATTCCTCTGCATACGGTGTATTCTTCGTAGAGGCTAAGGAGAATAGCGTTATAGAGTGGAGAATAAGGCTTAGCAATAATAACCCAGTCCTTCTGGATTCTATGACAAACATTTCCTCTAAACTCCCCATCTTCATATCTGTTTCAATAACACTACCTGAGAAATATTTCAGAAATATTGTTTACGATCCTCCAGTTAACATGACGAGTTTTTTGGAGAAAGATACTGTTTCATGGATGTTTATACTTAAGGAAGATGCAGAGATTAACGTTAAGGCAATCGTAAGGGCTTTCGACGATTGGGGTACGATCCCATTAACACCGATATCTATATCCTTCTCCCCTATGGAGGATTCTGTTAGGGATTCTATACGTTCCCAATTGAAATCTCTCAATATGTCCATGAGCATGATGGAGATGATTATCCTACCATTAGGCAATTTTACAAGTTTCATCGACCTTATGAATACCATGCTTGGAAACCTCAGCTATGCCTTAGAGACAACCGGCAATCAGACTATTATAATAAGCGATGCGTTAAAAACAATAGGCTCCCAACTGGGCTATGCCGCCTCCCAGCTTTCAGATACTGTTTCAATGCTTTCGAGAACAATGGAGGATATTTCAAAAGTGGATTTCCAACGTATCAGACAGGTTTTAGAATCTTCTAGGAAAGCTGCTCACAGCACTCTAAACGCAACGCTCATAGTAATTACTGATGTGGAGAACGATCTTTTGGAAATAAGAAATATTCTAATAGATCTGAGAAGCAATTTAACAAACCCTGACCAAATAGAGCTGGTGGATAATGCTATTACAAGAATAGATAGTCTCTACAACAATTTGAAGAACTTTGAAAACCAATTGAGGGCTGCGGAGTCTCAAATAGACTCATTATTCAGCAGCA
>JAVZMD010000046.1:0-11050 GCA_038883435.1 Thermoproteota archaeon | reverse complement strand
ATTATGGATGGTGACCATTCCTGGTCCTTCAGGGGGATTTCCACGACAGACATTGTCTGGGAATTCTTTAAAAACCATCCTAAACCTTAACAAAATATTTTCCTAGAAATCTAATTAAGGTATTAGACTTATATTCAATAGTAACCTAGTGTGCCTTTCCTCAATACTTTTCTCTCCTCTCTTATGAATAGAGTGACTCCTGCAAACAGCCAGAAAACATCGAAGAATATTAAGGGTATTACAAGACCTGTTAACTCACTCAGGCTGGAATCCATTATGAGTAGGCTCCTCATCCCCTCTATAGCATAAGTCGGGGGCAGCAAGTAAGAGAAGTATCTCAAGACTGGTGGAAGTACGCTCAGCGGGTAGGATATTGGTAAGAGAAGGCCCAATAATGAGCTTAGAAAGTTTACAAAGGCACTGTGCTCCTTGAAGTCTAGAACTATCCCGGCGAGTGAGAAGCCTATTCCTATGAAGCTGGGCAGGGCTATTAGAAAGAACAATAGGGCAAGAGGCAGGTTGATAATGTTTATTCTCAAGCCGAATACGGATGCTACAAGGGTTATCTGTATAATGACCCATACTGATGTTGTAAGCATAGAGCTGAATGCTTTTCCAAGAAGTATTGAGAATCTGCTGCATGGTGTTAAGAAGGTTGATTCAAGGGTACCACTCCACTGTTCTCCTCTCATCGCATAGCTCATGCCCCATAGTGTTGAATAAGCAAAACTTGAAACAACCATTCCGACAACAGTAAAAGACACGTAGTCTCCAGTATTGACCAGTCTCGCCAAGTTATCTGAATAGGGAGAACCAACTAGTGCCATGCCGTATATCACTAGGGAAATCACCCATAGGAGGGGCATGAGTGCGTCAAAAATCACCCAGACGGGATACCTGAAATATAAGACCAACTCTTTCTTCATAACAGTCACTACAATCCTTAACCCGTCTGTCAACACCATGCCTTCCTTCCACTTCAATAGGCCTCCACACCCCCTCTTTTCCTGATTCTCTTTTCTACAAAATTGAAGAGATACATTCCTCCAACTAGGAAAACCACCATCGCAGCAATCAGGTAGAAAACAGCTATTGTAACATCAAGGTAAGGATTGAAAGAGGGCAAGAGAAGTGCTCTAACAATTTCTAAAGCAGGCGTTAACGGGAAAAATATGCTTATCATCGTAATATAATAACCGGCACTACCTAGAAATAAAATCAGAGCCCTTAAAGGATAGTTAACGGGGCAGACAGTGTATATTAAAGTATCGACAAAGTTTAACAATGCGCCGGGCTCCTTATACATCAATATTACACCTGATAGCACAAATCCAATACCGTAGAGAGCCAGAATCATCAGTAGCACTACTGAAATCGCGAAAATAACGTTCTCAACCTTAACCACGGCCCCGAAGATCAGGCTTGCTAGAGTGAATTGGACAATGGCGTAAAAAGAGGTTAAAATACTGTCCGAAAGAGCTTTTCCGAAAAGTATAGAGAACTTGTTGCAGGGAGAAATCAGAATCATCTCCAATGTGCCTCCCCACTGTTCCCTCCTTAAGGATAAACCCATACCCCACAATGCCGACATTACGTATGCGTAAAGCGAACTTCCGATTATGGCGAAGGTTATGAAGTCTTTAGTCCCAGAAAGTCCTCCAAAGGATTCTGAAAACCTGCCGCCGACGAGAGCATGGCCCTGTAGTATGAAAGGCGTCAGCCAGAAGATAGGCATTATAGCCCAGAATATGACCCACAGAGGATATCTTAAATTCACCACTATCTCCTTCTTAGCAGTAGATAGGGATGCTTTCAATTCTAAGATCCAACTATCAATATTCATCTCTCAAAGCCTCACCCGTAAGCTTTATGAAAACATCTTCCAGAGTCGGCTTTTCAACGCTTAGAGAAAGTATCCTACATCCGGCCTTGGATAAGGATTCGACAATCTCCTGAATATGTGCATCAACATTCTTCATGTACATTCTAATGGTCTTTATACTGCTTTGCTCCATACCGGTTACTCCATAGTCTTCTAAGAACAGTAGGTTCTTAACCACGTTTAAAACACTCTCCCTAAGCTCCTCAACAACCACCTTCAAAACCTCGTTCTTACCTATCATATTCTTAAGCCTCTCCGGAGTGTCGACAGCAACTATCCTGCCCTTGTTTATGAAGGCGATTCTATCGCACATCTGGTCAGCCTCCTCCATGTAATGGGTAGTTAATAGAATGGTCTTGCCCTGTTTCCTATTAAGCTCCTCTCTTATAAAGCTCCTTATACTCTTGGAAAAGCTAGGGTCCAAGCCTAGGGTTGGCTCATCTAAAAGGAGGATCTCAGGGTCATGCAGTATTGCCCTAGCTATTGCAAGCTTCTGTCTCATCCCGCTCGAATACTTCTCAACAAGCTCGTCAGCCCTGTCCTCAAGCTCCATTAGATTAAGCAATTCTCGAATTCTCTTCTTAGCAACCTGGTCGGGAACCTTGTAGAGCCTCGCAAAATACTCAAGGTTCTCTCTTGCAGTAAGCTTCCAATAGAGTGATCTTTCCCCACTTGAAACAACACCTATCGAAGCCCTCACCTTACCAGACTCCTTTAAAACATCATATCCATTAACCAAAGCCGTCCCAGCATCTGGGAGTATAAGAGTACTGAGTATCTTAACCAGGGTTGTTTTACCGGCCCCGTTTGGCCCAAGTAAGCCGAATAACTCTCCCCTCTTAATGCTTAGACTAACGTTGTCAAGTGCTATAATTGTCTCTTGATTCTTCCTCCTAAAGAAGAATCCTCCCTCTCCCTTTCTGTAGACTTTTCTTATCCCATTAGTAATAATTGAATAATCCTGCATCCTGCCGATTCCAAGAGCAATAATTATTAAACCTTAACAATCCCCTGTTTTTCCCAACTTGTTGACGTTGAGCAGTATTCTCTTATTCCCCATCTTTTTAACAATAAGAAAATCGCAATAATAATTGAGATTAATAACCCGATTATAAGGCTTAGTCTCAAAATATTATATTCGATTTCCCACCTGGCGGTTAAGTTTAAAGGTCCTGTTGCGATAAAAGAGTATGTTGAGAATGTTGATATGGTTTCCGAGTCGATTACCCAGCCCTTGAAAACATAGTTGGTAAAGAAATCCTTCTCAATTAATGTGGTGGATATCGAAACAGTCACCGTACTACCAGCCAAATACCATCCTGAACCAGATGCAGTACCGTGGTCAGTTTTAACCCTAACCTCATACTCAGTATCCCAACCAGCAATAATAGTCCTAGGTCTATCTGCAATCACGGAGAAGTTTTGCTCATTGGTTATGAGAGAGTTCTGCTCATACCAGCCTTTAAACACTCTTCTTGTCCCATTTCCATGGTCAACGACGGTTTCCCTAATAGAGATTGTCGCAATCGATCCACTTAGAATCCAACCAAGCTTGTTTACAGTAGAATAACTTGTCAGAGCCTCTATATAGAATTCGGTATGGTAAATTCCCGTGTAAGAAACGTCCCCTCTCAGCTTAATTAAACGTGGATTAGAAGCATCTCCATCGTTCCACTTTTCAAACACGTATCTAATCCCCTTCTCTTCAATTACGGGAACAGCCTCAAGAGCATATTCTCCTTTCGGAGCCTCAAATATAATACTGGTTCCATTTTTCCTTTCACCGTTCATGCTTACCCAAAAATCTTCTCTAGGTAAAGCAACCTCAAGATTATGAATTGTTTCAAGCCTCATGAAAATTCCACAGGCTGGTGTACGGTGAGAACTCCAATCCGCTGAACTCCAACTTGATCCTACTAGGTAAGTTAAACCGTTCTTGGAATACACATTCCACCAAGCTGTAAAACCCCCGAGACCGACGTATGAGGTTCTAGAATCTATAAGAGTCCCATCAATGGTATACCTTACATAAACAGGCCTTTCTAATCTCCCTCCAACTACTTGAATAAATCCGTCATCAACAGCAATTCCGCAAAAACGATCATACCCTGTACTTCCGTAAGTCCTCCACCAGAAAACTCTACCACTATAAGGGTCCATTTTAAGCAGAAGACCGTCAGCACTACCTGCACCGTATGATTCAGTAAGCCCAACTAAAAGCAAGTTATTATCGCTTCCTACAGCTATGCCTGAAATCCATTCATTTTCAAGATCTCCCCATTCATAGTGAGCAATCTCATTACCCTCTTCATCCGTAACTAATACGAGACAATCGTACTTTTTTAAACGAGAAGATGCTGTGTATCCCGCAAGGTAAAGCCTATTCTCATGAGTAGTAAAATCGAAGCAACGCTGATTCTTACCTTTCTCTAATCTCTTAATCCATATCTGGCTACCGTTCTTCAGGTATTTTGCCAGAAGAACATTCCACCCCTTAATCTCATTGGAGTAAATCCATCCCGCTGCATATACATAGTCTCCTAGAACCAAAGCATTTTCAAAGCAAGAACGAGTTGGCTCTCTACATTTAGTAATCCAAAGCATATTACATTCTGAATCGAAAGCTGCAATAAATCCCACGTAATACGATGCTCCGTAGTCAAAATAGCCTGTTGCAAAAATAGTGGAACCGTCAGTTGTAACGCCAACAAGAATCCCTTTCTCTTTGCTCTTCCATAAAGATAAGATATTGCCCTGTTGATCAAGCTTCCAAAGGGTACAATAATATTCTCCGGGAACTCCGCTACAACCTGCAACGTATAGATTATCCTCCATCATCGTAAGCCTACGGAACCAAATATAACTCTCTGTCTTATAGACCCGTGGTTCCATCTCGACAATTTTCTCTGGAAAAGCTTGAGAAATTATTAAGGAGGAAACAGTTAAGAAAAGCAAGAATTCTACAAACCTATTCTTATATCCCATAAAATTATTTTTAGAACTATAAGCCATCATATATATTTTTCGGATTTTTGAATAGTTAATCTAAAGCGGTATTATCACATAGAATAATAGCCAAAATATTATTAAGACATCAATACATATGTAGATTACCGTTCTGAGGTTAAAATTTAAAATAAAATGGATAAAAAAGTTAATAATAATGCTTTTAACAATATTTTCCAAAAATGACATAATATAAATAATCTTAAAGTTTAAATACCCAAAACCCGTATTCCTATAGAAGCTACCATGACAGAAGAACCAACTATAGAATTGCTCGAACCCGCAGACTTATATGAAATCAGATTATGTAATCCACTTGGAGAGCAAATCAACAAGATTATTAAAGAGCAAATTACAAAAATGATCTGCGCCCCTAATGTTGAAATCAGTGTCTGCAAGCCTTTGAGAATATGTCCACCAGCGTCGTGTAAGCCTATTATTTCTCCTCCTTGTAAGCCTTTGACTTCATGCATACCCGACTTATTATGTCCACCAGTACGTTGCGCACCAATAATAACGTGGCCTTGTTTGCCGATGGAAACCCCAGAAATACCATGGAGGGAAATTATCACACGGCTTGACAAGCTTACTGCAGAAGTAGAGGAACTTAAAAAGAAGGTTGGCAGATAAATCAGGGGATAATGTTATCTCTAAACAACCATTATTTTTTTCTACCTGAAAATAAGGCCTTAGTAAAAGGCTCTAAACATTCTATTATAATAGATTTTGAATCTGGTAGAACCTACCGTGTCAACCGTTCTGCCAGTAGAATCATAGAGCTGGGGGAGCAGGGTTTTAAGGTTGAGGAAGCCGTTGAAAAACTAGGCTCTGAGCTTAAAGGCTCGAGTATAATATCCTTCATAGAGAAGCTTGTTGAGCAGGGCTTACTCCTTCTTTCGTCTAACCCTAAGCCGCAGAGTTCTGATAAGCCGTCTGAACTCAAGCTAGACTTCATTTGGATAGAGGTTACTCCAAACTGCAATCTCCAATGCATCCACTGCTATACGGAAGCTAGGGTAAATAAGGATGAGCAGCTGGAAGCTCTTTCAAAAGATGAGATTGAAAGAGTAATTGGGGAGGCAGCTGAACTTGGCTGTAGGAAAATCCAGTTCACAGGAGGTGAGCCGACGCTTAGAAGCGACTTAAAAAGCCTCATAGAATACGCTAAAGTAAAAGGCTTCGAGCTTATCGAGATCTTTACCAACGGTACTCTTCTCACAGAGCCAATGATCAAGTTTCTCGCCGAGCAAAAGGTTAACGTAGCAATGTCAATCTACTCCTACAGGGCGGAGACGCATGATGCTATCACCAAGGTACCGGGAAGCTTCGAGAAAACGATGAACAGCCTTAAACTCCTCCTAGCCTACGGCGTCCCAACCAGGTGTGAAATCGTGGCAATGAGGCAGAACGAGAAGGAGCTTGAAGCCACCAGTTATTTCCTCTACCAGCTTGGAGTATACACAAGGCCTCCAGACCCTATTAGACCGAGTGGAAGAGGACGAAACATGGAGAACTGGCCTACGGAATATGGACAAGCCTTCTTGCAGACAAAGCCCAGCTTCATCATAAGCTGGGAAAACTATGAGAAGAACAAGCGTTGGAACAGCTGCTGGTTCGGAAAAGCTGCGGTAACAAGCTCCGGAAACGTCATACCCTGTGTTTTCGCAAGAGATCAAGTAGCCGGCAACGTTAAACATCAGAGCCTAGCCGAAATAATCCTAGGCGAAAAAATGCTTCGCCTCTGGGGGCTAAACAGAGACCAAATTGAAGTTTGCAGAGACTGTGAATACCGCTATGTTTGTGACGACTGCAGACCATGGGCCTACGGCCTCACCGGAAACCTCTACGCCAAATCGCCAAGGTGTACTTACAACCCCTACACAGGAGAATGGGAGAAAAAGGAAACTTTTCTTAATGTGAAAGGAGGATGCGTAGGTAGACCTGAAACACTTGTCCAGCAAGACTCAACGCTATAAAAACTTAAACGGTTTATTCCAAAAATACTCAGATTGTCTCAAACCTTTTAACACCAAACTACACAGTTGTTAAAAAGCAGATTTTAAATCCATCTTATGTCCTACGATAAATCGCTAACCGGAGTTACACTCACATACTTACGTGCTACAGAAATCATATCAGAGTCAGCGCTTACTAGAGTCGAAGACGTGGCTCGTGCCGTAACAATATATGCTGAATCATAGAATGAAACATCCTCTTCAGAAGCTATCTTTAAAGCTTCCAGCTGCCTACTCAAGTCAAGTTGAATAAGCTCAGGAGAAATCTTGGAGAAGGCTTCAACACAAGCTAGAGCAGTATCAACGCTCATTAAACTCCTCCTAACGGCCTTCCATAAAGAATTGTTCAACTCGTAGATGAGAATACTTGGAGCATAAAGCTTTACTTGCCCATCAACATAATTGTCCCTCAACCGTCTTGCCTTTACACTCCAGGGTTCTCCAGGAATAAACCACGCTACTATGACACTCGCATCGACAACGTAACTCAACGACCCCTATCCTCCTTAATCCAACGCACAATCTCGCCTTCTGAAACAGGCTTAACCCGCTCTAAAAGCTTATCCAAATGCTTCAAAACCTCCTTACGCTCCTCGGCTTCAATCTTTCTCAAAATAGCCTCCCTAACAACCTGGCTCCAATTAACTCCCTTAAGAGCCTTCATACGCTCTCTAAGTCTTTTGTCTATACGTATTGTAATTACAGACATGACAAAAAGATAAATACATTTCTAATATTTAAGCATTACTGGAAATTGGGGAAGGTGCGTGGTAAACACCGAAAGCATCCATTTTTGTTTCGTTTACAATAAATGCGTGGCAGGAGGATTTACCTCTAACTACCGGTCTTTCAAAACATAATTCCTATCAAATAGTCCTTCAACATCGTAGGAGATGCTGAAACAGTTACGTATCGTAGTATGGCCATTCTGAGTAGAACATGATACCGTAGTCTTTTCTTTTTCCATAGACAAATTCTGGAGCCCCGAGAACCTCCCTATCTAACTCCAATATACCTAAGCCTAATCCATCTTCAGAAAATAACCTCATGGAATCCGCAACGCTGGTGCCGCCTCTCTTAACCAGCTTAACTCTTTGAAACAGGTCGCAATCCAAGTCGGCATAAGCAATATTTTTCAACCCTGCAGCCAGATGAGTTCCTGCTGCGATACCTACTCCAGATTCCCCCATGCATCCAACCATGCATTTTTATTCCAGCAGACTCAGCTACGTCAGATATCTTCCTAGCCTTCAATATGCCGCCGCTTTTCATCAGTTTAATATTGATAAGGTCTACAGCCTCCTTCCGAGCAAGCTTCAACACGTCAGACGGAGAATGTATGCTCTCATCAGCCATGACAGGTATTCCCGTGCTCCTCCTAACCATCACCAGCCCTTCAATATCCTCTGCTTTAACAGGCTGCTCAACAAAGCTTACGTTAAACTTCTCGATTCCCTTTAACGCTTTAACTGCCTGCTCCCGGCTCCAGCCCCGTTAGCATCAACCCTTATCTCAACATCTCCACCGACTGCTTCACGGACCATCCTCACCCTCTCAACATCCTCCTCAGGATTGTCTCCAACCTTAATCTTCAAAGCCCTGAAACCATTTTTCACAGCCTTAACAGCGTCAGCAGCTATTTCTTTAGGAGCTTTCATGCTTAAAGTAATATCGGTCAAAACCTCCCTACGATAGCCTCCGAGGAGAATGAACAAAGGCTTACCAGCAGTCTTGCCCAGAATATCGTGCAAAGCCATGTCTACAGCGGTCTTGGCAGCGGGGTTTCCGTTAATAACCTGATCCATAACCTCCACGTTATATTCGATTCTTAACGGGCATAAGCCTATTAGCCTAGGAGCGATCCTCGACAACGCTGAGATCACTGTTTCCCTTGTCTCACCGGTCACCCTTTTCGAAGGCGAGGCTTCACCCCAGCCCTCCACACCATAATCCGTCAATATCCTAACCAGAACGTTACGATTCTCCTCGCTCACTTTCGGAGCGATTCTGAAGGGCTCGAGAAGCCTAAGGGTTACTGAATAAACTTCAATGCGTTTTATCTCCATCACATCTTCAAATAACTTTTTTGCGAATGCTAAAAAATATTAAGCTGGTCGTGGAGAACATCAATGTGAGGTCTTCTATAAAACGGGCTTAGAGGAAACGATTATTAACAGTCAGGGAACATACAACCAAGTGGATAAGAATTGTTGAGTAAAAATTCCCAGAGAATAAGTAGTGTTAACGAAAAGCCCCGAAAGGAAAGATGCTGGCTGAAATCCATGAGAACATGAGCGTGTTGAAAACCGTGCCGATGCCTACTGAAGAAGAGACCCTGTGAAACCACCATGAGCATACTGTCGACATAATGAATTGAAAAGTCATCAGCGGGAGAAACTCTATCATGAAGCCAGTAATAGAGGAAAACGGCTTAACCTCAAGCAGAAACATCGGGATATACTGTATCGCCATAACCGTCACATAGGGAATGATCTTAATGATTATTGTTTCAAGTAAGTCTAATAGTTCGGAAAGAAACCCCTTACCCTCACGTTGCTTACGTAGGATATGTAAGTAGATCCCTTCACTATAGAAAAAGACTAGAAAGAATGGGATGAACATTAGGAAAATGACAATCCTAGAGTAGATCAATAGCTTAAAAACAGAAACGAAAACCCAGAACCTTACTCCCAATAAGCCCATTAACCAGGCGGTGGAGTAGAGTAAGAGAAACATTCCGAAGGCTGAGAAAACCCCTCTTAATGTGAACGATTCCTTAACAATCCTCAGCATGCTCAGCTTAATCGAGAATCTGGGTAAAACAAGCATGATTAACAATAATCCTGCAAAACCAACCGTCAGCAGCCACCAGGCGATCGCCGAGCCAAATAAAACAGGTGGAAAATTGAGTGTAAAGCCTAGGGGAAACAGTGGTACAAGCAGCACTAGGCTTAAAACACCCCATATCAACGCTATCCTCCAACCATCGATAAAACCATGCTCTTCTCTTTTCTTTAAATCTCCCTGAAAAACCAGAAGCGAAATAGGAAAAGTTAAGGAGACAAAGAGGATGACGCTCACAAGCACCAAAACCTCCCTATAGGGATAGACCAGATTCACATGCTCCGTCTTAGACTTGCCTTCTTTGAGAGCATTAATCATCCACCTAACGGTTTCAGAAACAATAACAGGGTCGAGAGGCTCAAGGAGATGGGTTGTGGTTGAGGTAACGAGTATCCTCGCATTGCCGGATGCGAAATCACCGTAGAGAACATTTGGAACAACTTCTTGAGAAACACCGAATACTGAAGGCAATTCCTCCTTAGTTAATTTGGATACGTCGAAAAGGACGTCCTGTCTTCCAATAGCCACCATAAGATTCTTGGGAAAAGTAGAGTTCAAAATACCATAAGCAGGATCAGAAGCCACGCCCCCCAGCCCACCAGCTATAAGGACAACAGCTCTTACACGCCTGTGAGCACTAGCCGCCGCCCGGGCTGCTCCAGCACCCAGGCTATGCCCAACAACACCTAGTGAGGAAGCATTAACGTAAGGCTGGGCTTCAAGAAGCCTCAAAGCCGCTAAGGCGCCGAGGCTAAAATCTCTTATTTCCCAAAGCCTTCCACCGGAGTCACCGTGGCCTATAGCATCTATAGTTAAAGCAACGAAGCCGTTTCTAGCAAGCTCTAAAGCAATACTGCTCATAGACTCCTTACTGCTACTAATACCGTGAACAAGCACTACAGCCGGTAACGGGTTATTGGAGGAAGCTTCACATGGACGGTAAAGCAATCCGCATATCTCAAAGCCAATATCCGGAATCTTAACGGTCTCAACATCAATACTGCCAAAACCATTGTCAAGAAAGAGTACAGCAGAAACTACTGCAAGGAATACAAAAACCGTAAACGCTAAGAAACACATCCTAATCAATGGCACCTCAAACTTATAACCAGCTTATTAAATATTTTTCTATGAAAATTACTATAAGCCTTTACGTATTTCTTATCAGACTTCGGATACCAGATCATTTCAAATCAGAGACCACAATGAAGAGATACTCTCCTACGAGGCTTTTTCCACCATTCTTCTTATCCAAGGCGCCTGAATATAGTAAAAAGCTCATTATTATAATGTTCACAACAGT
>JAVZMD010000045.1:4902-11308 GCA_038883435.1 Thermoproteota archaeon | reverse complement strand
TCTCCCTTTATTTCAGCCCTTAACAATACTCTTATAAAATTGCAATACAATTTAAATGGTTTGTATGCATGAGTGGGCTCTAGCAGAATCCGTAATAAAAACAGTCTTGAAGGTAGCCGAGGAAAACAATATCGATAGAATTATTGAAGTCAAGATAAAGATCGGCGAAATGCAACAGTTGGAACACGATGTTTTTAAATCGGCCCTTCTAAATTTGAAGCCAGATGAGCTTAAGGATGCCGAGTTTATTGTGGAGATTGCAGAGACGAGGCTGAGATGTAGAGTTTGCAGTAATGAGTGGTACTTCCAGAAAGAGGGTTTTGAAGAAGATGTCTTAGAGTCAATACATTTCCTCCCAGAAGTTTCGCATGCTTATGTTAAGTGTCCAGTTTGCGGAAGCCCGGATTTCGAAATCGTTGAGGGACGTGGGATCTGGGTTGAGAGTGTGAAGGGAGTGAGAAGCAATGATTGACCCTAGGGCAAGTATTATTCAAGATAGGGTAAGTGGCATTAACAGGATTATTGCTGTAACGAGTGGGAAGGGCGGGGTTGGTAAAAGCCTCTTGGCTTCAACCCTCGCATTACTACTGGCAAGAAGGGGATTAAGAATCGGCCTTTTCGATTTAGATTTTACAAGCCCGTCGACTCATTTTATTCTAGGCGTTAGAGAAACATGCCCGATTGAAGATAGGGGGATCATACCACCTTTGATTCACGGTCTAAGGTATATGTCAGTGGTTTACTATTCGAAGAATAGGGCAATGCCGTTGAGGGGAATAGAGTTTTCAAACGCGTTTATCGAATTGTTTTCCGTTATAAAATGGGGTAGTCTTGACTTCCTAATTGTAGACACGCCGCCAGGTATTGGAGATGCTATGCTCGACCTCATACGCTTCGTTAAGAGAGCAGAGTTTCTAATAGTTACAACGTCTTCTCCACTGGCTTTTGAAACAGTCAGGAAGCTGATATCAATGCTTAATGAACTCGAAGCCCCAATACTGGGCGTTGTTGAAAATATGAAGATGGAGGGAAGCGTTGTGAAACAGGAAGTTCTTAGACTGGGTATTAATTTCCTGGGAGAGGTACCCTACGACCCCGTTGTTGAAAACAGTCTTGGAAATGTTTGCGAATTGTTGAAAACAGTCTTTGCTGAAAACGTCAATAAAATTATTGAAAAAATGGAGTAACGCCAGCATTCCGATTAGATCTTAATTTCGATAAGATGAGGGGCGAAACAGATTTAAAAGGGTTATTCAGATTTTTAGCCATGGAGTTCAACTGGCCTCAGAAGTTTAGGGGAGCCGTTTCTCTCACTTTCGACGATGGTTTAATGTCCCAATTGAAAAACGGAATACCTCTTCTTGAAAAATTCGGGTTTAAAGGAACTTTCTACATAATACCCAGAGATGAAGAGCAGTTGAAAACTTGGAAAGAAGTTTCTGAAAGAGGCCATGAGGTGGGAAATCATAGCCTAAAACATCCTTGTTCATCAAATTACCCCTGGTACCAGGATTCTAAAGGGGGATTGGAAGACATGACTCTTGAAGACATACGCTTAGACATAGTTGAAGCACATAATAGGATTAGGAAGGCCATACCCAATGGCAGTAAGACTTTTGCATACCCCTGCTTCCAGACAAGCGTCGGCAGAGGCTTGGGGAAAAGGAGTTACGTGCCCATTGTAGCAGAGATGTTCGTAGCTGCAAGGTCTGGAGGAGCCGGATACCCAAATTCCCCGATAGCATGTGATCTCCATGAGCTCTGGTCTTGTTCTGCAGACAGTATGAGTATTGAAGCTATGATAGGAATGGTTGTAAAAGAATCTTTTAAAGGCAGGTGGGTGATATTCACATTCCACGGCGTAGGTGGCGATTACCTACAGGTTTCAGAAGACAAGCTGATTAGCCTACTGGAATTTCTAGATGAGAATAGGGAGAGAGTCTGGGTTGCCCCCGTAGTGGAAATCGCAGAGTATATAGCAAGCGAGAGGAGAAAACAACATATTTGAGTTTAGCCAGAGTTGAGAAACTAGCAATTAAGAAACTTATGATCTGTATTGCCTCGATTGTAGTCCAATCCCAATTAGGCTGGATCCTTCCAGGAGCCTTCAGTTGATTAATGCTTAGATTAGCGTTTAGGCTGAGAAAAGCTAGTAGCGAATTGTTTGAGCATCACATAAAGCTTTGAACCCATCTCCTTTAATGAAGAAAGATACTACTGGACATTTCGATAAGCACGCGCCGTATTCGCATCTTAAGCATAATTGGCCATCTACAACTGGAGTTTTTGAGACCAGTTTTACAGCACCTACGGGACAATTATCCACGCAAGAGCCACATCCCTTACATAACAATGCCTTCGCAACCAGACCAGAGATTTTATTTAGAATAGACTTTATGCTTTTTTCCTCGACGAAATCGATTACTACCTTGTTTTCTGAAACGTGAGCTCTAAAAACATCGCCGGATACAGTAAGCGAGCCATCTTCTAAAACGGTTTCACCGAGTGGATAAGCCATTTTGGCAAGGGTTGAAATCGGAATAGCGGCGTTGAATAAAACTGTTACACGGGCTTTCTCGCGATTTATTGAAACTGTTTTTAGAAGCATCCGGTTTGAAGCATTTTCACTATGGCCTTCCAACCCGAGTTCTTCCATAGACCTTAGAATTTTACCTGGTAGTTTCAACCATCTCCAGAGGTGGTATGAAGCCCATTCTCTATGAATATTCCTTTCAGAAGCCCATTTGCATAGGCTATCCTCCCAATTACGCCATAAGTCGGGATGCAGCTTCTCTACTATCTTGAACTCAGCTATTCTACATGCTGGACACATGAAGCAGCCTATTCTATCCAAACCCTTGAAGTAGAGCGGGTTTACTAGATCGATCTTATTGTTCATCATAAGGTAGAGCCATACTTGAAGCATAGACCAGTCGTTTATCGGGCTAGCTACTAGAGCAGATTTTATCCAGTAGTTTCTCCAGACATTCTGGGATCTTGCTCTCTCAGGAGATTCCCGTCTCCTCTGGCCGACTAAGGAGAGCACTTCACCCTGAGATAAGAATGCTCTGGAAGTCGGTATCAGCTTGCAGACCTTACAGCACCACCTATAGTCTCTTGCAGGAGGTCCGAATGATTCGAAATAATCCCAGAAGGCTCTTCCAGCGTCTGCAACCATTAGTTTTAAACCCAGCTTCGAGGCAACGTCCTCAACATTCTCAATGGTCTCCGGCATTTCTAAGCCTGTGTTGTTGAAGAATAGCACTGGCTCAATCTCCGATTTCAATGCTATCAAGAGAAGAGCGAGACTGTCTTTCCCACCTGAGTAGGACACTATTACTGGTCTATGAAACCTCTGTTTAAGGTGTACGAGGAACCTGCATGCTCTAGAGCCTTCTCTCGTCAAGTAATGCTCATTAGCCTCTAAAACATCTTTCAGAGAAGACCTGCAGCCCTCTGCCCTATCGATTTTCTTCCAAACCCTATTAACAATTAATCCTTTCGAAGTCGATTCGCCAAGCCCAATCACGTTACCATTAGAGTCTACGAGAGGAAAGAAGACTCCAGGCATTGTTTGAAAACTTTTTTCGCTTAAAATGGTGCCTTCGCTCAGCCTATTTCCGTTGATCCTAACGCCAATACTCTTGTTTTCCCAAAGCCTAAGGCACCCTTCAGCAAGAGGCTTAAAACGCCAAGAGAGAGTGTAAAAGTCGAAGAAAATCCTGCCTATTGGAACACTATCCTGAATAATCTCATAGGCCTGGTCGAGAAAATGGAGACTCACCAAAACGGTCTGACGATCATTCATAACAACCAAGTTCGTAAAATCTTCCCCATAACAATTGACCATAGCTTCCCTTATTATCTCAAAATCCCCCTGGAAAGCGGGGCGCGGATCCGTGTAAGGGGGAAGCGGGATTTTCTTTGCACTAGACCCGCAGCTGTTGCATTTCTCCCCCAGGAGCGGAACGTTACACTCTCTGCACCAAAACAGGTTCGTCCGCATTATTCTTTACCATTCAATAATCAAAGCCGTTTAAACTTTTAAATAATGTTTTTCTAAATGTTTTAACAATGCCACATATTGATGAAGTAAGGATTCTACAGAAAAGGGCTAAAGCTTTTTTTCACAAGAGCCCTGGAAAGCTTGAAATCTGAAGAGTATGATTTAGCAGCCTTCCTATCGGAACAAGCAGTACAACTCTACCTTAAATCATTACTATTGGAGAAAATAGGCGATTATCCTAAAACACATTCAACACTAACCCTTTTATCAATTATTAAAAAATCCCCGAATGCAAAAACCTCGCGAACCTTCTCGAAGAAAAGAGGACTCAATTGGGACTGTTAGAGGATGCATATATAGCCTCCAGATACTTGGTGAAAGAATACGCTAAGGGAGGATGCTGAAATCCTTGTAAACATTGCAAGGGAGGTTTTGGAGCTTGGAGGCCTACTTTGACATTCTTATGAGCAGAGCTGAAATGGTTAAAAACTGGAGGAAACATGTAATGTATATAGCGAAAGTGGTAAGGTCTTTCTTACCGAATTCTAAAATCTACGTTTTCGGAAGCGTTGTTAAGGGCGAGCACACTGGCGGAAGCGATGTCGACATATTAATAGTTTCAAAAGATGTTCCCAAAAGCAATTTAGAGAAAGCGAAAATAAGATTGAGGATAGAGGAGCTTGCGAACCTCCCGCTATACCACCCGTTTGAATTCCACATCGTAAATAAAGAGGAGGGAGAATGGTACTTTTCTAGAATCAAAGAGCTAGTGGAATTTTAAAATGGGAGTAGTATTAAAAAGCGGAACAACCCGTGTTTCAGATTTCATTCAATTATTTTGTCTTAATTATCAGGACGATTGCCGATGTGAATTCGACAATCGAGGAAGTTAGAAAATCGATTATGCTTATTTGTTTCTGAGAAAATTTCCAAAGCTCATGTATGTCTTTATGCTCTTCTATAGAGTGAGAAGCTATTCGGATAATTAATTTATAAAGATGTCGCTAATCAATATTAATATCGAACCTAGAATAAGACAGCTACTTCATTCTTAGCAGAAGCAGTAATGCTACTAAGAATTCGGAAATCGAAACGATTATTGAACTGGTCATGCTTAGAAAGCCCATTCGGGTAATGAACAGCATCGTGTAGTAAATTATTAAAGGCATGCCTGCAATTATTAAACCGAGTATCATTGGAAGAATGTAAAAGATTATTTTGAAATAGATTCCTCCAGAAATTTCTTGCATAAAAGCTTTTGAAACTAAAAGAGTTTCAACTATTATTGAAGCTATTGTGGAAAAAGTTAGAATACCGTTAATGATTACAAAAAACAGCAGTAAGTGGGGAGCTATTATCGTAATCAAAAGCAGCAGTGTGAAGAAAGAAACCAAGTAGATGAGTGAGGTTAGACCTATCTTAGCAACAATCATAGTCTTCCTTTTTAACGGTAGGCTTCTAATATAGGAATATGCAAATGTCTCTATGCTTAAAAGTGCGGAAGGGAGAATCAACACCATAAATAAGGACATTGCAGGAATAATTAACAGTTGTGGAGGCACAAGTTCGATGGAAACAAAATTATTCGAGTCTGGCCTTATGAAGCGAAATATAGAGCTGAACGAGAATGTAAGAATAACGATTTGCATAATCGGCATTGCCAGCATGCTGAAATAAGAAGGCGATCTAGATGCGATTCTGACATCCTTTTTAATTATTCCTAGCAAAGGTTTTTCAGTCTTTATGAAGATTTTCCCTGCTGTTACTCTGGCACCCGCAGCAACGCTTCCAAGACCTATGCTAACAACTTTCCTAATAAGCCATCTGAAGGAGTATGCTGCAAGAATAAGATAGATTAGTGAGGAAATGATGGGAGTAATGCTTACGTTACGATAATTGAAAGAGGGGAAGGTCGCTAAAGCGGCGAGAAGGCCTAATGAGAAAGGGTAGAGAAAAGCAAGCGTAGTTAAAGCGCTCTGAGAGATATTTTCTATCAGTCCAATTACGTATGTTACTAAGTTGAAAGCAGCGTAGAAGATGAAAACCGGAATAATCCATATCACCATATAGAAGAACCTTATTAACGTTCTAAGCTCGGATCCTCCTCCGCCCCTAACCACTTTATTATAAAATGAGAGGGCCAATAAGATGGAAAGAGCCAGTGCGAAAACCTCTGTTATTACTACGCTTAATAATACTACTAATGCTCCTGGAATTGAACCATAGAAGAACCCATATGATATCGGTATTGCTAAGATTGCCGTTATTAAAGGGATGTCAAAAATCCTTATGAAGCACATCAAAATGATCTTGGAAATATCTCCCTTCGAAAGCGGGAGTGGGATAAGTATATCTGAAATCCTAGAAGAGACGAAAGAAGTGGTTACTTGTATACTCATA
>JAVZMD010000045.1:0-4892 GCA_038883435.1 Thermoproteota archaeon | reverse complement strand
GAGCATTATGAATAAAACTGAGCCTAGTATTGATGAAATACTACCTATAGCAACTAATTCCCTATCGATCCCAGAGAAGGCACTTCGAGAAAACGTAATGCCTACTAAAAACACTACAGAGAAAGCAATTGCAACTTTACTTATATCTGTACTAAACTTGATGTTTTTAATGATGTTTTCAATGTTCTTTTTAATGTCTTCTTCTGATTGAGGCAGCACTCCTCCAGTGCGAAAGGAAATGTTTGATTGGAAAAACACCTCTCTGTAAACTGTTTTAGATATTCTCCATAGTTCAGTAATGCTCGACAAAGCTACGCCTCCAGAGCCTTAATTATCTCTTGAACACCTGCCTCTTGCTCAGTCACCTTTAAGAATATTTCTTCTAAAGAACCTTCCGCACTCTTAACGATTTTACGTAGTCCTTCGACAGTTCCCTCGCCAACTATCTTCCCCTTGTGTATTATCCCAACCCTAGTACATAGCCTCTCAGCCACTTCCATGATATGCGTTGAAAATATTACTGCACCTCCTTTTTTCGCATGGAATACTATCAACTCCTTAAGTATTTTAGATGAGAACGCGTCTAAGCCGATTAACGGCTCATCGAGAATTAGGAGTTGCGGCTCGTGTAGTAATGCAGCCACTACTGCAACCTTCTGTTTGTTTCCCTTGGATAATGCTGCTATAGGTGTGTCAAAGTACTCTCCTAACTGAAATGCTGAAACAAGTTTCTCAAGCCTCGCGTTTACAGTATCCTTATCTAGACGCCTTATTGACGCTACGAATTCTAAGAATTCCCTTGGAGTCAGAGAATCCATTAGAATCACTTCTTCAGGAACGTATCCTATTATGCTTTTCACAGCAATCTCGTCTGAAATAGGCTTGCCGAAGACCTCGATCCTCCCTGAGGCGGGTTGGACTAAACCTATTATGGTTTTGAGAGTACTTGTCTTACCTGCTCCATTAGGCCCTAGTAAGCCATATACCTCTCCGGGATTGACCATGAATGAAATATTGTCAACAGCTGTGAAGGACCCGTATCTGACTGTAAGCCCCTGGACAAGAAGCGGAGGAGCAATTGTCTTATCTGTCATTCGGGTTATATGTAAACATACCTACTTTTAAATGTTGCTTCGTCTAATATAATTGACATTTGCTCAACTTATTTTGCTCACGATTTCAGGAGTAGACCCAAACTGGAGCTCATATAGCTTGGCGTACGCACCTTTCTTTGCAAGAAGATCCTCATGAGTACCCTCTTCAATTATTCTGCCGTTTTCTATGAAGACTATTCTGTGAGCAAGCTTAACCGTCGAAAGCCTGTGAGCAACGATTATACACGTTCTCCCCTTCATAAGCCTCATCATCGCTTCCTGGAGTAGGGATTCTGTATATGAGTCTAGACTACTGGTCGCCTCGTCCAATATGAGTATCTTCGGGTTTTTCAACATGGCTCTTGCAAAGCTTATCAATTGCCTCTGTCCCACTGAGAGGTTTCCTCCCCCAGTTGATATTACTGTATCGTACTTCTGCGGCAATCCGTTTATTAATTCGTCTAAACCAAGTTCTGAAACAACATTCTTAACTTCCTCATCAGATGCTTCAGGATTTCCTAGCCTTATGTTTTCTAAAACTGTTTCGTTAAAAAGCACAGGCTCCTGGGGGACTAATGCCATTTGCTTCCTAAGCGATTTTAATTTAAATTCCTTAACATTGTATCCATCTATCAGTACTTCTCCAGACTTTGAGTCGTAAAGACGCATTATCAAATTGGTAAGAGTCGTTTTCCCAGCGCCTGTGGGTCCTACTATCGCAACTATCTCGCCGGGTTCAACCTTAAAGTTTAGACCTTGGAAAACAGGATTACCGTCGTAATCGAAATAAACATCTCTTAATTCTATTCTTCCAGATTTTATCTCTATCCATTTCGCTTCATTAAGCTCTTTAACCTTAGGCTCTTCCCGCAGAAACAGGTATGCTCTTTCAGCTGCTGCCAACGCTGCCTGTAGAGTACTGTAGAAAGTTGTTAAGGTAATTATTGGCCTGTAAAACATTTCAGTATATCCGAAGAAGGCGATTAATGCACCTATGCTGATTTCGCCAGAAGTAACTAAGCTACCACCGTATAGAATTAATATCACGTAGGAAATTGCCCTAACAGTGTCAAGTGAAGGCTGAATCATTGCAAAGACAATCCTCGCCTTAATGTTTGCCCTCATTGTTTCAGAACTGAGTCGGTCAAATGATTCAAAATCTATGCTTCTCCTCTCGACAAAGGATTGGGAAACCCTTGAGCCTGAAACGCTCTGTTCAACACTGCTAGTCAACTCGCTGAGCTTCTCCCTTGTAAGCCTGTAAGCCTGCCTAGTCTTCTTAGCTAAGTAACTTGATATAATTAACATTAGGGGCACTATTGAAATAATCGCAAGACTAAGGCCTATGTGCATGTTAAGCATAACATACAGAGAACTAATCAGTGTCAAAGAGTTTATTAGTACTTCTATTGCACCCGAGGTAGTTACTTCTCCAATTGCTCCTATGTCGCTGACTATCAGAGAGATCATTTTACCAGTCCTCTCTATATTCATGAATGCAATATCCATTTTCTCAAGATGATCGAATACACTATTCCTCATATCGTAGAGTAAGCGTTGATTTATCCTGCCTGAGATAAAACCTCTTAAAAAGCCTAGGAGCCACCCTCCAATTGCAATCAAGATGAGGATTAGAGCGTATTTTACTATTGCATCAAGATTACCTTGCGTTATGCCCTCGTCAATAAGAAGTTTACTCAAAAAAGGGCTTACAACATTAGTCACTAATGAAAGCAGTGAAACCACTATCAGTAGAATTACTCCTCCCTTCATGGGAGAAAGCCAACGTAAAAGCCATATTATCAGAGTCTTTGAAGCAACTTCTTTAGGCTTTCCCTCCGCTTCAGCCGCGCGATGAAAATGCCAACCCATTTTAATTATGCACCTCCCTGGCCTCCATATTGAGTTAAGTATAACTTAGCGTAAATTCCTCCTTTTTTCATAAGTTCTTCATGAGTTCCATCTTCAACTATCCTTCCATCATCCACTACAAGTATTCTTTCCGCAAGCTTAAGTGTAGACAGTCTCTGGGTTATGATGAAAACCGTCTTATCTTTAACGAGTTCTTTTAAAGACTCGTATATTTCTCTCTCTGTTTCGGAGTCAACGCTTGAAGTAGAATCGTCCAAAATCAGTATTGACGGATTTATCAGGAGCGCTCTTGCTATGGCAATCCTTTGTCTCTGCCCCCCTGAAAGCGTTACCCCTCTCTCACCTATGAGGGTATCATATCCCTTTGGAAGACTCTTTATAAAATCGTGAATTCCAGCAATTTTAGCAACTCTTTCAATTTCCTCGATTGTTGCATTGGGCTTCCCGTATGCGATATTGTCTCTTATGGAAGCGGGAAATAGGAATATATCCTGATGCACTATGCCGATGTTCCTTCTCAACGAGCTTATTTTAACATCTCGGATATCAATACTATCTATAAGAATACGTCCTTCTCGGGGATCGTAGAAACGAGGTATAAGCTTTATTATGGTGCTTTTCCCAGAACCTGTGGCTCCTACTATAGCAACTTTCTCACCCGGTTTCACTTTGAAACTAACTCCTTTTAGTATTGGCTTTCCTTCCTCATACTCGAAGACCACGTTTTCAAAATGTACTTCACCTTTGACTTTTTTCAATTCTATTGCATTTGGCTTTTCTTTAACCTCTGGTTCAGTATCTAGGACTTCAAATATTTTCCTAGCGGAAATCATCGCCTCAGCATATCTTGAAAGGACAAAGCCTATCGACATTATCGGCCAGACTAACATGCCCAGATACATCGTAAATGTTACCAATTGACCTAAGCTTATACTGCCAGATACGACTTGAAAACCTCCGTACCAGTATAGCAATGCTGAACCAATCCCAACTATTAAGCCAAGAGAGGGCCAAGTTAGAGAACTTAGGAAGGCTATTCTCATCCCTATGTTATAACTCTCCGAGTTTTTCCTCTCGAATTTCTTAAATATTTCTTCTTCAATGCCTAATGCTTTCAATACTTTGAAACCAGAAACTGTTTCTTGTATTATCGTGCTTACATTGCTCATTACGCTCCAATTTCTTTCAAACAATGGTCTTACGAACCGATTGAAAGATAATGAGATTAATGCAATGAAAGGGATTATTGAAAACGCTATTAATGCAAGCTTTAGATTTATTGTCAAGAGTATTGTTGAAACCACCACTAATGTAATGGAGGAAAATATAAGATTCGGAAGTGCGAAGCCAAGTAACCTACCTATGATTTCAGCGTCTCTTGCAACCCTGCTTATTATCTGACCTGCATCAAACCTGTCGTAAAAGCTGTATGATAAATCCTGGAGATGTCTATAGATGCTAACCCTTATTCTGTATACAACTTTTTGAGACATTAATTCGCTTAAATACTCTCTAAGGAAAAGAACTATTCCAGATAATAGAGTTAAAACTATTATAGCTGTAGCATACATCCACAAATCGGAAGATGCTTTTATGACTGTTATATCTACAATTCTCCCAGCAATCAGAGGACTAACAATGTTTAATAACGCGCCTATTCCTATTAATATTAAAGTTCCGACTAGAAGTTTCTTTTCTTGTGTAACGTAACTTAGTATCCTCCTAAACGGATGTTGCGAAGTATTACTAGACATATATAGTATTCCGACCGGATGGGCATTACCTACCCGATTTATGCTTTTGTATTCTGTTGTGATTAAAATCCCACCGTTCTAATCTTTATGATTTTGATACATCTTCAATTTTTAAAACACATGTTTACTGACACTATTACGAGTGAAGAATGCTGGTTTTTAAAGAAACTTT
>JAVZMD010000044.1:0-11474 GCA_038883435.1 Thermoproteota archaeon | reverse complement strand
GTTCAAAGCCTACGCCGAAAACTCCGAATTTCTCTGCCGCTCTTAATAAAACCGTACCGTCTCCAGATCCTAAGTCCACTAGAACTTCGTTAGATTTTACTTCTGCTAATTCTAGTGCAGCATCAACTACTTGAATTGGACTAGGCAGATATGGAAAATCCATAAGCATCCTTGAAATCGCTATGTCTTCAATCATGCTGTCTTTTAGTAATTTACTAAACATAGTTCTTAAGTCTTATTAAAAGTTGTAGCAAGAGAAAGATTTAAAGACAATTGCTTAAGGAACATCCCGCGAATGAAAGTAATAGTGTTTGAAGACGATGCAACATATAATTTTGGACCGATCACTTTAACAAGAGGTTCTTTCGACCTTAGGATTGGTCTCTTCTCTTTCGCAGACCGTGTGAAGCACTATATGCAAGTCGAGCAATTGGATTTCATGACTAGAGACTATATTGCAGAATATATGAGGAGGAAGAAGAAAGCCAGGGCAAACGAGCCTGATGCCATAGACGATGAAGCAATCTTCGTAAATGGATTATTAGTATTCGATAGAAATCTACAGAAAATCGCTCGTAAAATAAAACCCGAAACCGTTGTATTAAAAGGAGACAGAATCCTAATCGCAAGATTTAGCGAAACCGTGGCAAGGGAGTTAGCACCCCTGTTTAAGAATGCACCTGATCCAGAAGTATTGAAAACCGTGAAAAATAGAGTTTTGGAGAAAATCCAATATGAAGAGGCCCTGCTCATTACTCATTTTTGGGATTTAATAGAAAGAAACAGCTTACAGATATCTGATGATTATGAGACTATGCCTAGACTCAAGTCTAGAATACCGGCTGAAGCAAGTGTAATAGGTAGAAGGAAGAATCTTTACATTGGGAGAGATTCCGATATTTCCCCCTACGTCGTGTTTAATGTTGAAGAAGGCCCAGTATACGTTGGGGAGAGGTGTGAGATAGGAGCTTGGAGCTTTATAGAAGGCCCTGCATACATCGGCCCAGAGACTGTAATACATCCCCTGTCAGTAATAAGGAGAGGCTCCAATATTGGAGCTGCCTGTAAGATAGGGGGGGAGGTTGAAGAAACAATAATCCAAGGGTATTCGAATAAACAGCATAGCGGTTTTTTAGGTCATTCATATGTTGGGGAATGGGTTAATCTCGGAGCATCTTTTACAAATTCCGATTTGAAAAATACTTATGGGAATGTTAGAGTAATGGTCAAAGGTGAGAGGATAGATTCGGGAAAAGTAAAACTAGGCAGTATCATAGCCGACCATGTGAAGGCTTCAATAGGAACATTACTATACACTGGAAGAAAAATTGGAGTATCATCCATAGTGGGCGGCACCATTATCGAAGATGTCCCATCTTTCATATTCTATGAAAAAACACATGAAATACCCATTTGGGAAATAGATATTGAGGAGGCCATTAAAATTGCGAGGAGGATGATGTCCAGACGTAAAGTAGAGTTAACAATTGAAGACGAGCAGCTACTTAGAAAGGTTTTTGAAATAACTCAAGAAGAACGTGAAGCAATCAAGCCTAGAAAAGGAGTTTTTAAGTATACCGACTTACTTTCTGGTTAAATCTTTTAAAGATTCCTCTATGATCCTATAATCGTAACCATTAAGGTTCCAGCCTATTGCACCAATGTTCTCAACAATTCTCTCTGGCTTTGAAGCGCGGGGTATTGGGAAAACCACCCTACTCCTATTTATTAGCCAGTTTAAAGCTATTTGAGCAGGTGTTCTATCCCCAATCCTACTGATTTTCAAATTTTCCAGAACCCTCGGTAACTTACCATGTGCCAGAGGACGGTATGCAAGTATTGCAATATTGTTTCTCTCGCAATATGGAAGAAGGTCTTTCTCAATCCGTCTATCTAACAAATTGTATTCAACCTGGTTTGAAACAATCTCATATTTTGGCGATGCTTCTTGAGCTCTCTTTAATAGTTCAAGAGAAAAATTGCTTACACCTAAGTATCTAACTTTACCCTCGTCCACTAGCCTGTTCATGGCGCGGATCGTCTTTTCCAATGGTATTAATGGATTTGGAAAATGGATTTGATATAGATCGATGTAAGAACAACCCAGCCGTTTCAAACTTCTTTCAGCAGCCTTTAAAACGCCATTGTAATGTAGATGTGTAGGCCAGACCTTCGTTGCTATAAAAAGCTCATCTCTCTTAAAGTCACGTATTGCTTCTGAAACAAGTTTTTCCGTCTCGTATATCTCTGCCGTATCGATCATGTTAATACCGAGTTCTAACCCTCTCCTTAAAGCGGAAACTTTAAACTCCTTGTCCTTATAATAGTGGAAGAGCCTTGCTAAAACAATGAAGGAAGGATCGTAATAGGTCCCCATTCCTATGACGGAAACCTTAAAGCCCGTTTTACCAAACTCACGATATTCCATTATCCCGGTGTAATCGGGATTCTCAAATACATAAGCTTGAAAACGTCTGAGGGTATTCGGCTAAAACTTTTATATTCATCCACTCGTTCAACAAATCGTTAATGAGAATTTCATTAACCGAAAAAAGTGTTTTGATAATAGTGGATGTTCAGAACGATTTCCTACCCGGCGGGGCTTTAGCCGTCCCAAATGGAGATGCAGTAATAGAACCCTTAAACAAATATATTGAACTCTTTAGAAAGAAAAAACTACCCATTTTCGCAACGAGAGATTGGCATCCTGAAAACCATGTGAGCTTCAAAGAAAGAGGGGGGCCGTGGCCGCCTCACTGTATTCAAAACACTAACGGTGCCATGATATCTGATAAACTGAATCTTCCACCTAACGTCAAGATTATAGATAAGGCTTTTTCGCCAGATAAAGATTCTTACTCCGGTTTTCAAGAGACTATTTTAGATTTAGAGCTTCGCAGACTAGGTGCGAGAAGGCTGTTTATTGGGGGGCTTGCAACAGACTACTGTGTTAAGGCAACGGTGCTGGATTCTCTTGAACTCGACTTCGAAACAATACTGTTGCTTGACGCCATTAAAGGAGTTGATGCGAATCCTGGAGATAGTGAAAACGCCATCCTAAGTATGATTTTAAAAGGAGCAATTGCAATAACTTTGGAAGACTTGATAAGTTAACTAGGTCGTTTAATTTAAATCAATTGAGCTGGTTCCAGACGGGGAATCTTCAGGCTATCGAAGTGCTTATCAAACGAAATTATGGCATTCGCACCCAAGACAATTGCTGCCGAGTATTGTATTGCATCATCCACATCCAGGCCTTCTTTTTCCATAATTTCAACTGCCATTAACATGTCGGCAAGCTTGCTGTGGTATATCGTAAGTCCCTTGTAAGCTGAAAGACTCGATAGAAACACCTTAAGCTCCTTTATCTTAAGGGAATTCGACATTATCAACATGATCGAATATATTGAGAAATCTGTAACAATTGCTTTAATATCTCCATTTTTAATCATATTAAGCAAAGTTTTACAATCTTTACTTCTTGTTTGAGATAGCATAATCTCGAGAAAAATGTTTGTGTCAACCAGATACATTTTCAAACACATCTTTAGACCATAGTTTCCCAACGGAGTGCTGCAATTCAACAGAGCCCATTTTAAGATCTGAAAGCAAACCCTCTATGGCCTTGACAGGATCTCCTTCAAACTTTACTTCTTCGATACTGGAAAGCCATTTTTCGAACGCTTCCTCAGCAGCACGGCTTAGAGCACCCTTGGAATACCCGAATCTACGCATCGCAGCCTCTCTAAATTTCTCTTCCAATTCCTTTCTTATTTGTACCCTGAGACCGGACATGATGGGAATAATGGTCATTTTACCTATTTAACATTTTTCCATTTTGCAACATAGTATAATGTACAATGGGTTATTAATGGGAAAAATTAAAATGACGAAGCTTAAACTACACTTCTCCTTATTTTCTCCGTCAGCCTCATCAATTTCTCGCTTATTTCTACGGAGTAGGTTGATGGGTTTCTAATCTTCTTATATTCTTCAGGAAGCCTACTAAGTTCGGCTTGAGCTTTCTCCCTTATCTCATCCAAAGAAGGAAGCCTATAGACGAGTTCACCGTTTTTGAATATGTGAACAAGCTTTTTCTCACCTTCTAAATGCTCGGTAGAGAGGCCGATTATGTCTTTAATGTATTTTCCATTTTCCTCTATTCTAAAGACTTGTTTCGCACCGGGTAGGGTAATTTTCTCATTCTCAGCAATCTTCATACGGGGGACAAGTCTACCGTTTTCCTCGCTTTCAACAAGCTTATACACGATATCTATCTTAGGAACGTCGTCGGAAGTGACGAGTGAAGAACCTACTCCTAAAACATCTATTTCAGCGCCCTTATTCAGATAGTCATCTATAACATACTCGTCTAAGCCACCACTTACGAATATTTTAGTAGATACGAAACCAGCATTATTCAAGATTCTCCTAGCCTCCTTGCTTAACTTAACCATATCTCCAGAATCCATTCTAACACCCTTCAGCTCCTTTCTACTGGTTAATTCCTCAACGACTTCTATCGCATTCCTAACGCCACGTAAAGTATCGTAAGTGTCGACGAGTAAAACCGTATCCGTCCCCCAGGATTTGACCCAAGCCCTGAACGCCTCCTTCTCGCTTGGAAAAGCTTCAATATATGAATGCGCCATCGTCCCAAATATCGGCATACCGTAGATCTTGCCGGCAAGAACATTAGATGTCCCTATACACCCCCCTATGTAGCTTGCCCTGGCAGCTTTAAGCCCAGCGTCAATCCCATGAGCCCTTCTAGAGCCGAAATCTATAACAGGCCTACCCTTTGCAGAATTAACGATCCTAGAGGCCTTTGTTGCAATGAGTGTTTGAAAATTCACAGTGTTTATTATGAAAGTTTCAAAGATCTGAGCCTCTATTATAGGTGCTGTAATCCGTATTATCGGCTCGTTTTGGAAAACCAATTCACCTTCCGGCAGTGCCCAAACATCTCCCGTAAATCTAATTCCTCTCAGAAACTCTAGGAAGTCTTCTTTAAAACCCTTCTTCCTTAAAAATTCCAGATCGTCTTCTTTAAACCTGAAGTTTAAAAGATAATTGCAAACATCTTCTAAGCCCGCCGCAATCAAATATCCCCTGTTAGGCGGGAGTTTCCTCACGAATAGCTCGAAGGTAGCCTCAACATTCCAGGATTCGAAGTAGGATTGGCCCATTGTCAACTCGTACAAATCTGTGAAGAGAACCAAGTCTCCCATGCTCATCGCCTGTAGTTTAAAATAAGCTAAATAAATTTAATTTCCCGATTTGAGAGATTCGCTTTGTTAAGACTTGAAGCGTCTTTAAAAACTACTGTATTACTACATATCTTAATTGGCGAATCAGCTTACTTAACTGCGTATTACTCTGGAGGCTCGATTCTTTTAATTTCCTTAAGTTTGTCGAAGTCTTCGTCGTAGCTTACTATAGTTGTTATCTTGTTCTCCAAGGCTATTGCTGAATGTAGAGCATCTCTGGGCTTAAGCTCATACTTCTCCATTAGGTCTTGAGCCTTTAAGACCGTTGTCCTCTTAACAGGTAGAATTTTCAGGTTTGGGAAACTCAGGAGTTTTCTCCCTTGGTTTAGGGAGGGGTTGACTCCCAAGACCTTTCTAACAACCCATGCAACCTCGTCCCAGGTGACTGGAGAGGCATAGGCTTCGATTTCTCCCAACGCTATTTTTCGCAGAAGGTTTTTAGCCCGTAATGCTTCCCGGACAGAATCCTGATCATAAATTATCGGGTATATGAAGATGTTGGAGTCAATGTAGGACAAACCTCTCCTCAACCTCTTCTTCCAGAATCTTCTTTATGTCTATTTTCCGAGTTAGCTTTCTCTCAGTGGAGCAAAAATCTTCGACGAATTTCTCCGGATCAAGCTCGGGCTTCATAAGAATCTCTTTTTCCCTAACCTCCATGAGGATTTCGTCCCCGGGCTGAATGCCTAATGCTTCTCTAATGACCTTGGGTATTACGATCTGTCCTTTGGGTCCGATTCTTCTTTTTATTCTCATTCTTACTATTTGGTATGAAAATGTCAAACTTATTATTTAAACTTTTTCCTACAATCTTTTCCAAATTTAGGACAATGCAAAGTGCAGGTTATTATGTGAAGCACTAAAACGAATGCATAGGACATGATTGTTCGATTTTGCTTAGGAAAACCAAACCTAAAAAATCTTGAGTTAAAATAAGGTTTCTAAAATGTGGATGTTGGTTAATTCTCAAGGGTTAAGAAGTTTTATGATACGCATATAGTTCTGGAGAGCTTCTGATTTATCTCTGGCTCCACGGACAATCCCGACACCAGATTTCAACAAGTGTACTTCAATCCTATCATCCACGAGGAACACCGTACTTAACCTGTGCTTTTCTTTAACTTTTACGCTTTTACCAAGTAATTCTTTTTGAAAGTTTGGTTCGAATACACTAATGGGAGAAACTATGTAGTAGGATAAGCCTCTAGTCGAGCATACTTCCTCAACGTTGAAATCTTCACTGATCTCTTTCTCATGATAAGCCTTGGGTTGGCTGCAGGTTTCACAGGAGTCTGAGCGTTTTATCTCCACTGTTTCAAAGAGCATATTCCTGAGATCGAGAAAGAGAAGCCTGTTTTTGAAAGCAGGCTTTTTACCAGTTATTATTTTTATCGCTTCAGAAACTTCTATACTTGCTATTATCGAGACCAGGGAAGGGTGGATACCAACGGTTGCACAAGTTGCCGAAGGCTCTTGACGAGGCAGGAAACAGTCTAAGCAGGGTGTTTCTCCAGGTATTATCGTTGAAACATTTCCGAACATTTCTACGACTGACCCGAAAACGTAAGGCTTATTAAGTTCGATACATGCTCTGTTGACGATCCTTCTCACGCGAAAACTGTCTAATCCATCTAAGACTACGTCAACATCTTCAATTATGCTCTTGATGTTGTAATTGTTTACTGAAATAGGAAGCGCTTCGACATTCACATCTGGATTCATCTTCTTAACCCTATTTTCAGCAGCTTCAACCTTAGACATGCCCAATGATTCGATATCGAAAATGCTTTGTCTATGAAGATTAGCCCTCTCGACCACATCACGGTCCACTATCCTCAGGAAGCCAATACCCATGCCTGCAAGCTGAGTGATTATCGTAGAGCCAAGCCCGCCGACACCCATTACGCAAACCTTTCCACCCCTAATCTTTCTCTGTCCTTCGTAACCTATATCCTTAAGAACGATCTGCCTGGAGTATGTGTCAAGCTCCTCGTCTGACAACTCACGACGCATCATGATATAATATATAGTTAGGACTTTAAGCTGGTTAAAAATCTAGCTTGTGTTGAGTCTAAGACCGTCCAGTCAATTCTTATCCACCACGAGTCATTTATACGCAACCAGCATTTTCTATGTTGTGTTATCAACTCATATTTCCAATATATCTCCAGGAGCAAATCGCCGAGGCTTTAACAACCAGCAACTGCGGATAAGGACAAACCAGCTTACGAGTGTGCTATTGAAGTATCGGCGGATTATTTCGTTGTAAAGAGAAGCGATGCAGAATAGTTAAGGGTGAACCATTTGAAATCGATATGGAGAGGGATTGTTGAGCATTATTGCTTGGCTTGTTGCATTCATCTCGAGTAAGCTTTTTCATCAGTTCAATTAAACTTAGAGCCACTTCTCAATGGTGAAAGAAATAGAGCCTGAAGGATACTCCTCCTTCGTCTTGGGTTATATAATTGGAAGGAGGAGTGCCTTGAGGAAAAGGAGGAAGTGGGAACGTAGAAAGCTTAAGGCTGCTACGCGATAGCAGACTCAAGAGGATCTTGATAAGCTTTAAGGCTTGTTTCCCTAAGAGGATAGATTGGACTATGCTCAGCCTTCTTATCACATCAGGCTTCTGAAGCTCGGTAGGCTATTGCTTATACCCATTAGGATGAAAATTCTCTCCGAAGGCTGGAAACTCGTGGAAAAGCATCATATCTATCAGGCTGATGCCCTTCAAGTGGTTTCAGCTAAAACAGTGGGAGCATTACAATTTCTAACAAGCGATGAGAAACTCCATTACGTGGCCGAAAAAGAAAACCTGAACAGCATTCACGTAGCTTGAGACCAGCATTTTCCACGTTACGCTGTCCAATTGAACCACATTAACCTTATACACTCTATCTTCTAATATTGGCAGAATATCCTTGACTGATGGGGGATTATCGAAGTCTCAGTATATGCTGACTCAGTCAAGATTCATCCGTTCCATGTGGGCCCATTGCCGAAGGGCGTAGTAACTATTCTTTCAATAGGTTTGACACTAGGGGCACTATTCCGATCGCAAGTATATAAGAAAACCTAGGCTTTGTCTTTTAAGTTCCATATGGAATTCAACTCTTTTTCCAATGCCTCACACCATTCTTTCATAGTGTGTCTTATTCTCCTTTGAGAGAAGGAGTTAGCAGAGCATACTTTGCTTTGTATGTAAACAGTTCATCCTGGCTAAATCCATTTAGTCTTTATTTCTTTCATCTGAGTAAGATGTTGATCATCCGTTACACAAGCCATTTTGAGGCTTTTAGCTGTTGCTGCTATAATGCTGTCTGCCATCGGTATTTTGTACTTATATCTGAGTTTGGCAGAAATTTTAGCTATTTGAGCATCTACACTTATTACTTTAAAGTCCTTCTCGAGAAGTCTTGTTCTTAATTCGGCTTGTTCTCTTCCTTCTTTCTCCATCGTTAACTCATAAACCTCATGAATAACGATTGCGGAAATAACCTTGTTACCGTCGGTTCTAAGAGCATTGGCCGTCCTTTTCAACACTTCATTATCCTTTGAATAATAGTGTTCGATGAAGAATCTTGTATCATAAACGCTCATACGTCCTCTTCTCTGATCTTATCGAGGAGTTTTTTCATTTCTTCCGGGGTTGCGTATTTAGAGCCTGAGCCTGCTAAATCTGAAGTTCTTAACGAAGGTCTTATGAGAATTCCCTGATCAGTATCTATCACCGTTAATCTCGACCCTTCACTAATGTTGTACTTTCTTCTAAGCTCGGCGGGAATCGTCGTTTGCCCCTTCCTCGTAACCATAACCTCGTACTCCATTTCGTACTACTTTATTTGAAGTACTACTTTATATATATTACTACTAGGTAAAGAGCTGGAAAGGCAAAAAAGAGACTAAACGGTATTTACGTAGCTTGAGATTAGCTGTTTTTCAAAGTCATTTACATACATGAACCAGCATTTTCCATGTTACGCTGTCCAATTGAACCACATTAACCTTATACCCTCTCTCTTCTAATATTGGTGGAATATCCTTGACCGTTTTGATCCTCTTTATAGAATAGATATAGAATAGAATGATTATCTTAGCATGACATGTTCTCCAGTAACGCTGTAAATTATAGATTCACCTATGTAGGCTGCATGGTCGGCTATTCTCTCAAGATACCTCGCCACTAAAATGCTAGATATTATACACTTATTTATAGCCGATGTTTCATCGATCAGCCTATCAAGAAATTTGAAATACATCTCATCAACATTTTTCTCTAGTTCTGAGAGGCTATCAGTCATCTTAACATTGTAGCTTTCGAGCAGACCTATGCTTATACGAATCATCTCAAGTACTTTTCTCCCCATTTCAATAATATGATCTTTAATCCAGTTTTCACATAAGCCTAAACCATCTAACTTTTCATAGATCTGTGATATATCCAGCGCATACCGGCCGTATCTAGCTAAGTTATAGGATATTTTCATGTATGATTTCAGAAGCCTTAGATCAGATGCAACCGGTTGAAAACGCGCAATCAATTCGAAGACTTTGTCTTCAACCTCATCAGCAGTTGAGACTAAAATGCCAGATGTTTTTTGAACTTCTAAGTAGGTGCTTGCACCATTAATGTATCCTTTAAGAGAGTTGGAGATCGCCTCATAAGCAAGATTGCCCATTCGAATAAGCATGTTCTTAACCTGCTCCAAACCTGAGTCAATTAATCTAGTCATTATCCCTCACCTATCCGAAGCCTCCGGTTATATATTTCTCGGTCAATTCATTTCGCGGATTCTCGAAAATCTGTCTAGTAGGCCCATATTCTATTAGTTCTCCCAAGTAAAGGAAAGCGGCATAATCTGAAACGCGTGCCGCCTGCTGAACATTGTGGGTAACTATTATAACGGTGTATTTTTCCGACAGTTTTCGTATTAACATTTCTATCTTTGCAGTAGCAATAGGGTCTAAAGCACTGCACGGCTCATCCAGGAGAATTATTCCCGGATTAACTGCAAGAGCCCTAGCGATGCAGAGCCTCTGTTGCTGTCCACCTGAGAGAGTGAGTGCACTATCGTTTAATCTGTCCTTGACTTCGTCCCAAAGCGCAGCTTCTTCCAGGCTCCTTTTTACAATATCAGCTATTTTACTTCCACTTGTCATGCGATGAATTTTGACTCCATACGCAACGTTTTCAAATATTGATTTCGGAAGAGGATTTGGCTTTTGGAATACCATTCCAACTCTTCTCCTCAATTCATATACATTAGTATTTTTATCATAAATGTTTTGATTATCGATAAGCACTTCTCCCTCAGTACGACATCCTTCGATAATCTCATTCATCCTGTTAATTGCCCTCAATAAAGTACTTTTCCCACATCCTGATGGACCCATTATTGCTGTTACACTATTTTCCTTTACTTTAAGGTTTATGTTCCTCAACACGTGATTTGTTTTAAACCACACGTTCAAATTTCTGATTTCTACCTTAACCAAGGTTGTTTCCTCCTATAGTAGATTCTTAAGACTATTGCTGCAGCAGCTATGGAAACGACGATTAAGAAAAGAACTATGGCTATGCCGAAGACTCTCTCGGAAGACTCTCCCAAGACAGTAATCTTCACGAACAGGTTGAAAGCCAAGGCCATTACAGGCTCTAGGGGAGATTTAGGCAAACCTCGAGTTACTAAAACACATGATGTAAAAAGTATTGCTGCAGTTTCTCCAGCTACTCTCGCCATTCCTAAGAGAACGCTCGTAATTATTCCAGGAGCTGCAGCAGGAAGGACTACTGAGTGTATAGCTCTCCATCGTGAGGCACCTAAGGCCAAAGCAGCCTCTTTAAAGGAGCTCGGGATCATCTTAAGCGCTTCCTCTGTTCCTCTAACTATTATTGGGAGTATCATTAGCATTAGAGTCAACCATCCAGCCGCCATAGAAATCCCTAGACCAAGCAACCTTGAAAAAAACGTATACCCAAACAATCCTACGACTATTGATGGTACTCCAGCCATATTGTTTAAAGCCTGATCAATAATTCTTGCAAATCTTCCTTTAGATGAGTATTCTACGAGATATATTGCTGCTAGAACACCTATTGGAGTTGCTACTCCAACTGCACCTATCAGTAGGTAAAGAGTCCCGATAACCATTTCAAATATTCCACCCTGTAAAACACTCGTAGTTAAAAGCTCCCATCTAAGAGTA
>JAVZMD010000043.1:0-11486 GCA_038883435.1 Thermoproteota archaeon | reverse complement strand
GTGAAATATATTCAGCTTTCCTCGTCTTGAAAGTCTTCAATTTTTAGGGAAGAAACCTATTCTTAGGAGGAGATTTAAGAAGAGATTAAACTTGAAGAGGCGAAGAAAGCTGTCAAGGTTAGATTATCACCAAGACAGTTTAGTGCTTGAATAAAAGAGATTATTCTTCACATAATGAAGATTTAGTCTTAGAGAAGAATATTAGTTTAAATCTTAATAATTAAAGACTTATGTTTATCTTTCTATGAAAGGAGAAGTCAAAGAGAGAAAAGATAAGGATATTGTAGCGATAGATGATAAGTTCATCGGAAACAGTAAGAAGACAAAGATCAAAATTTCAAAGGAGAAGCATATTATTATTGAAGATTGTTTCAGCCAGACCAAGCGATGTTAAGTAGCTGCTTTAGTTTTTGGAGAAAGGAGTGCTAAAGGATTTAGAAGAGTGTTTAAGAGAGAATATTGCCTTATCCGCACATCTTTAAGAAGTTAAAAGAATTCATAGTATCAATAATTTTAGACAAGAGATTTATTGATAGTTGGAGAAAAACTTTTCTAACAACAAAATTTGATAAGAAGAAAGGCAAAGTTTTAAGGAGATTAAAAACAAAACAATGATAGAGTAAGTAAATACAATCCGTATGATAAAGCTCTTTAACTTGAACCTAGGGTTCTTATCCAGTTTCGGCATTGTATACAAGTTTATGTCTCCTACACAATCTTTCTTAACTTTTCTCTGAAGTCTTGTTCACTTTGCCAGCATGGATATAACCTCAAAGCTGTGAATATCAATTTTATTTATCATCACCATAGGTAAGGAAGAAAGTATCTCTATACTATGCTAAAAGCCCCGAGGGGGATTTGGGCGTCAAGTATAAAGACACCACTAAAAAAGAAGTACAAGATAAGAAAGCTGAGCTTAGAATCATACAAGCATTCAAAGGACCTAAAGAAGGTAATAAAAGAAGATGAATTAGAGAATTATATCAATGAAGGATGGGGTGTTCAAACAGTATTACTAAATGGTAGAATACTGATAAGAAGGATAAACTAAGCTCCTACCTCTTATTTTTGTATAGGATAATGGTAAATTATGTTATTATGCACAAAATATCGTTTATAATTTAATCTAAATTTTAGTATTGAATCTAAAACATTATGATAAAAGATAGATTCCCATATGAAAATCTTAAACTCTTTAACATAATACTTCTCAACGATAATAGGCTTAAGCTATCTTAAATTGAAAGAATTTGCCATAAAAACTGATGGAACGAAACTAGTGTGCATTCTGTAATTATGAAGCGTGAAGTTAAAAAAGAATGAGTTGACTCGGTGTTCGTTGAATATATATTTCTTCGATGCTTTTAATCAGGTCTTTATGTCGTTGTTGCAGGTTATCAACATCCCATTTCTGAAACTCCTCAACAAATTTTTGTGTTAATCGAAATGGTGCGCATTGCTTTTTAATATATACTTCTCTCTTTTTATTAAAATCAAGGTTGCCTGATGAAGAGTTCTTACTACCACTTAAGAGGATAAGGTTTCCAAGCTTGTTAGTCCACTTTTTCCTTGCCTCTTCATCAAATATTTTAGTCCATTCGCTTTCCTCTGGCGGAGTTACTGGAAGAACATGTTCAACTGTAATAGGACCTGAGTATCCTTGGAAGACTGCTAAATCCCATTGTTCCATGTCTAATCTTAGGAGCGTATATTTTGCCAGTTTGCCACCCTTTAACTTGTAAAATTGATCACTATCAAGACTGGGTTCAAGTATCCTTTTAAGTTCTGAGGAATTATTAAAGTCTATATATCTTGTCTTCTGAGTTGGCGAAGGTTTATATGAGATCATCTTGTCGATTACATCCTTTGGATTTTGATTGTCATCTATCGCTTGAACTACTCTTGAGAAACTGGTTATTCTTTCACTGGTAGTGAAACCAGCAACCCACTCAATGAATGTTTTCCTCTCTAATTGGAGGACAAAATTGAGCAAGTTATCAGCGCCGAATTTTCTGTTAAAGGCTAATACAGGTGGGATCCAATCAGAAAAGGGCAGATAGTTTCTCATAAGGTTTACTAGTATGCGGTATCTGTTACGTTTTTTCGGATCCAATTCGTCAATTTCTGGTTTAAGAATTCTTTTTTCGTAAATTTCGGCGAATTCGCCAATAAGATGAAAAAATTTTTCACCTTTTTCAATTTTCCCTGTTTTGTAAAGTTTTTCATATTCTTCATGCAAGCTAACTCTCGATTTATCCTTTGCATAAACTGTTCTTATATGAGAGATTAGGTTTTCAAGCTCTTCTCTGCTCAGTTCCCTCTCAAGTTCAATCCATCCTCTTGCGTATCTGTCTTTGAGACTTTTATCAGAAATAGTTTCGAGGTTGATTCCTTTAATAATATCCGTGGATGAAAGCGGGAGACCGCGTGTATTCAAGACATTGAAAAGCCTTATTGCAGAAGATAACTCTGATGTTCGGATGCCAACAACATAAACGTTATTTAGCAAATATTTGATGAAATTATGAAACTGTTCTTCTCCATCAAGCTTTGAAAAGTGCTCGGTAAACTGTTCATGAAATGTTTTAATTGCCTCATAAAGATGATAAACTGGATCATCCTCGTCCTTAAGCTTTCCCTTATACTCTTGTAAGAAATTTTTTGTTCCCCCTTCAACGTATATATACTTGCTAAAATACTGCTCTAATTCCTCCCAGGGCTTTAAGCGCTCAGCTTTTGGCCTTTTTAACAATGGATCCTCTTTTTGACATATGAGACTTTCTAGAGTTCTTTTATAATTTTCGTTTTTGATTAGATCTCTTGCAACTGCTACTAGCGCGATTAAGGATACCAATCTCTGCTGGCCATCGATTACTTGATGTAAATTCTCTCTTTCATTTACTAAAACCATCGAACCTAAAAAATAGATTCCTTCTCCCTTAGACTCTACCATGGAATCATGGATGTCTGTGAATAATTTCTCAAAATGTTCCTTGCTCCAGCTGAATGGTCGCTGAAACAATGGAATATTGAATAAGAACTTATCACTGAAAATGTCCTTAAGAAGATAAGGTTCTGCTTTGATAGGAGACGCTAATTCAGACATAGCCTATTACACCGTTGGCTCGTTTTTCTTTAATAAATTTTTGCTTTAAGGCGCATCCGAATGAATTTTCCTATTAAGTTTAAAGTATACAAATTTCTTTTATTATCAATCCTTTAATTATGTTGCCATTTTATTGGGAACTTCAGAAGACCTTCAGCACGAAATCTTTGAAAAAGCAAGAGAGGCTTATAATATTCGAAGTCGTGCTCTTCATGGAGAAAAAACTGAGTCTTTAAACATTGATGATTTAAAAAGGAGTTAATGACATCTCAAGGAGAACCATTCTAGCCATCCTTAGACTTGTCAGAGATACAATTCGAAGCAAGCTCTATTAGAATCGGTTAGGAATGTAATTTTTGATAGAACTGCAAGACAAGAATTACATAGGACCGCGGGGCTAATACAGTTGTAGAACACCGTGATGGCTAACTGTAAATGAAGAAAGATTAGGGTTCAGCAAAAGTTGTTCAAAAGAGGGTTCTTGGACCGTAACAGTTGCAAGTCAGCAATTCATAGTCTAACTTTAACTCCTTCCACATGTCTACAGTTTCCTTACATATAGTAACCTTTGAGAGATCATAGCCAAGGTAAGAAGCATATTGATGATTTCTCAGCTATACTGCTCTATGGCAAACTGTACAAGGAGCATTAAAAGGATGTAATGCTACTCCTAAGAGAGTCGTCATATTCGCTAGAATAGGAAAAGATCCAAATCTAATCTCCGGTATGCCGAGTACGTAGGAAAGACAGAGTAAGTCCTAAGAAATTGTAAATAGGCTTTAATGTTCCTTTTCCAGTAAAGCATAGAAAAGATCAGGCTCTAGTGTATGGATAACCTCTACTTTCTTTCTTGGTTTGACGTTGCTTAATAATGATTTGGGCTGGTTCAAGGATACGACGGTAAGATCCCGGCTTCACATGATGGTTGTTGTCTCTAAAAATCACCCTAATTGTTCTTTCTGAGGGGGGCATGTCAACCTAAATGGCCACGTGACAGTCTTTTCCAGAGAGCTTTTCTCTCTCTTGTGTGAAGGAGGGCTTTATCTAGCATGTCCAATAGGTCTTCCTTGCTGTCATATCCTCGTGGTCCGGCAAGTTTGCGGCAAGCATGTATCGACCTACGTGTGTAGTCTTGCAATTTATCGAGTAGGACATCTAATGGCTCTTTCTTCCATTTCGGGTCTCCGTGGATGATCTTACTCCTAATGTCATAACACTTCTTGATGAGTTCGGATATCTCGGCTACCTCCTTGTCACTCCGGCCTATCAGGATTGAGACTCGCTCTTGGAGTTTTCTTGCAATCTCCTGGTGTGAATCTGTGAATAGGGCTTCTAGAGCAATACACCAGTCTATCAGCTTTTCATGGGCTACAGACTTCATGGTGCCTGCTCTGTAAAAGTCCAGAGCCAAGTCGATGTTGTAATTTAATGTAATCTGCTTTGGAGAGATTATTACCTCTTTGGGAGCGAATATTTGTCGAATCTTTTTCGACAATTCACTACGAATTGAAGCTACCTCCCGCACGTTGATTCTGTAGATGTCTTGTGACGATACATATCGACCCAAATGAACCCAAGAGTAGCCCATAATGCCATCTAGAATATGTATGCTTGACAAACGGGCATCCGCTCGTGTTAGTAGCAAGATTGCGTCCACAACCGACTGGACAATCTCTTTTGCCAAGTCCTCAATCCTCATCTTCCACACTTTTTGAAAGAAGATTGTTGGAGGGATTCGAACATCCATGAACCACTCATTCTTGTACTTGTCTATTTCGTCTTTGTCTATCCAAGAAGGAGGCTCAAATCTATCGATGAATCGCGGATAGCCTTCCTCAAACCAATCTCTTGCAATCCTAATTATCCTTATTCTGGTCGTGAAAATATTTGAGAAATATTTGCGATGTTCTTCATTTAAACCAGATAGGACCTTACACACATCGTAGTTTCCTCGAAAGAAGCCTTTAAGAGCCGAATCAATGAATTGCTGGATAGTGAAGCTTTTTGGGAAACCACATCCTACAAGTGGCGACAGTACCCTAACACAGTTTTCTTCTTGGAAAGGTAAAATGATATTTAGCCAGTTGAGAGCACTGATCTCTAAGGGTTTGAACTTTAGTTCCTTGGTACAAGACAGATAAGACCACACGCAGGCTGCTATATAATTTAGCAACCTATCTGGGTCAAGATCCAGGTTAAAGTAATTCTCTAAAAGGTAATTGCGCAAGGACGTAATTGCGTCCATAGTCTTCGAGCCACGAATGGAGGAAAACAACTGTTTTAACTCTAGCGAGGCTTGAGGGAAACAGTCAAAGATTGAGAAACTTCTTCTAGGGACTAATCCCCAGATCCGCTCAAATATTCCCTCATCTTCTGCGGTCTGTAGCGCTTTCGATGTCAAGTCTAGCCATTGGTCTAAATCCATTTGGTCTCATCCCACCTTCTCAACTAATGCTTGGAAGAGCTCGGGTTTCAATGTATGGATTACCTCGATTTTTCTTTTAGGCTTTACAAGACTCAGTAGTCTTTTAAGCTGGTATGGATAGTAGTGCCCTGAGGCCCTAATCCTGTAGCACTGTATTCCCATGCCTGATAACCAATTCGCAATTATTTCATACTCAGAGGCTTCCTCTATTTCAGGTTCTGGCTCCGATACAATAGCTACTGGATCTCCGATAAGCCCCGTAGTCGAGCTTAGGTTTTTGAGAAAGTCTACAACCTCCCAGTAGGGAACCAAAATGATAGAATTCTCCTCAATTTCATCTAATGCTACTTTCTTCCACAAAGTCGGATAATCCACGTAACCCTCCACAAGCTCAGGCTTTAAAGGCAAGTTTGGGATTTTTTCTAAAAGTTTTGCTATTTGGGAAGACGCTACATAACAATTCGAATTGAACTCAGCTGAGAGCTTTACAAGTGTGTAGGCGTATTCAAGATCCAAGCCATGTAGCGTGGCTATAATTGGTTTATGGGCAGAATATATCCTCTTTATGATATCCATAGCATCATTAGGTGTTAGGGGAGCCCTACTGGAGCCTATATTAGTACCTTCAACTATAAAGATATCAATCTTTAGGTCAGGGTTCTCGCTAAGATAAGTTAGGAGGTCTAATCCTCCTTTTAGCTTAAGAGACTCTTCTTCGGTGAGAAAACTTTCAACCCTAAAATCTCCTGTATAAAGAACTGTATTGTCTTTTCCGAAGTATAGCAAGGCGTAAGCTGGATATGCGCTATGAGAGACAGGTATGGCCATCACATTGTTTTTATCCTCTTCTAAGGTTTTCAATTCTTCAAGCTTCAGATAATATTTTCTTGGGAGTAGAGAAAGCCAACTCGGTGAAGCCCTCCATCTTTCCTCCATATCTTTGTAGAGTGATAAACTTGGTAAATGGGCTTTCGTCTCAATTGGTATATTGGACAAGGCCCCTAAATGGTCTAAGTGCATGTGTGATATGTATACGCTAGTAACATTTTCGTACCACTCTGGACGAGGAAGAACTCCTAGTTCCCTAAGCTCAGTCAGTCCTTGTGGTGTCACTGCTCTTGAGTAGTAATTACTCATTATATCGAACCTAATGCCTTGGTCAAACACTAATATTCTGTCTCCATCCTCTATTCTAATAAAATTCCCGCCTATGCTTCTAGAGCCAGACAAAATCTTTACGTCTACCAATTTCTACACCCCATTACGACCCTTAGGCCAGAGAAGGTATCTCTTCTCAACTCTCTCAAATACCCTCCAGTTCATAGTTCTTAGAGGATCTCTAAATCTGATCCACTCATTTTTCCCACTCTCGATGTTATAGACTATGTAAAGCCAATAGCAATTTCCCTCCTTGTCTGCTAGCTTAGCCTCTTCATCAGTTAATTCACCATAGACTTCAGGACCCATATGGCCTTTTACCTCTATAAACCTGATTTCGTCAGTCGAAGGGCTCACGCTCTTGATGTCGTAGTGTTCTTCATCAGGAACTCTTACAGGGACTCTACCTTCTGCTCGCTCGATTTCGATTACAATCTCAACCGCTTTTTCCTCTGCCTTCCTTCTTACAGCTTCTGGAATCGCTACAGCCAGCGTCTTGGGAGCCTCTATAAAACGAATATAGGCTATTGGATCCAACAAAATGATTTCCATGTCACTTGGTTTGATCCAAGTCTTATCTAACTCTCTGAGGCTAGCGTTTGATAGCTTGGTTACATACGAACTGACTGGCTCAAGAAGCCTTAGAATCGATCTTCTAACGTTCTCTAAGATATTGGGTATTAGATTGATAGATATCTCTAGATCTGTCTTAGTTGGGTCTACTATGCCTAAACAACTGGACAGGGCTTGGGATAACAATTGTAATACTGCAGACCCCCTGAGGAGCTCGCTTCGATCTACATCGATCCCTATAAGCTCTCTGTAAAGGGTCATCCCGCTTCTCTTATCCTTTATCTGGATTGGCATTAAGACCACTTTACCCTTCTCATGGCCATAGGCTATTAGACCTAATGGATTCTCTCTTCTTTTTTCGCTTCTACCTTCGGCCAAGATTCCATATATGTCGTCTAAAGTGTCCACGAGTAAAGGCATCTCAAAACCTTTAGAGACTTTAAGGGCTTCGCCTTCTTCAGACACTTTAAAGCCTAATATACTTGAAGAAGATCTTATGAGACTCTTCATGGATTCTATAAGTTCAGCTGGACTTTTGAAGCCTAGAAGCCCAACCGTACCTTCAACTTCTTCTTTTATTTTTGGCTTATATAGGATGCCTTTAGAGGCTAACTCATTCTCGATCTCTTGTCTTGCCGCAATTATAGAGGCAACAAGGCTGTCAAGTCCAGCTTTATCTTCTCTTAGGTATGTGAGTATGGACTTTGCTTCAGTCACTTTGAAGAACTTCTTCTTACCTCTACTCTCTCTAACGGCTACAGATGGTGGGAACCTTGTTAAATCTTCAGCTTCAGCGTATAGTAGAACTTCTTGGCCAGTAACCGGCCTTGGCGATAGTTTAGCTCTCTTGAGGTTTAGAAGCTTCTCATACATCGAATTTAAGGCTGTTTGATCAGCTATGTTGGCCATGAACATAGTATATGCTTCGACTTCTCTTTTCTGACCGAGCCTCCAGACCCTTCCTATTCTTTGTTCAAGTTTGACAAAACTCCATGGTATTTCATAGTTAATTATGATATGTGCTACCTGGAGGTTTACACCTTCAGCTACAACATCTGTAGCTATAAGGATTTTGGCTTTAGGATCGTTCTCGAAGGCATTCCTTATTCTTTGAAAGACCTTCTCATCTCTTGTCTCGTCAGAGCTCAGTCTTAATATGCTCTTAAACCACTCTTGGTGTTTTAGCTTAAGATTTTCAACCATGTATTCTAAAGTGTCCTTATACTCCGTGAACACGATTACTTTAGATCCATCTTCAGCCATAATATCTTCGAGCAAAGATATCACTGCGTTTAGCTTACTGTCTCCTTTCTCCATAATGGTCTTAGCCATGTCTCTGAGCCTTCTAATTTCCTCCCTATCTCTATCGCTAAGGAGGGGAGATGTTGCATCTAGGAACTCGTTAAACACTTCTTCAGGGTCTTTCTCCAAATATTCGTAGTCTTCGTATCCTACTTCTATGAAGCTTCTGACTCGATCTATGAGTTCCTTACTGAGCTCGGGGGCAGCTCTTTTAACGAGCATCCTCTCTAAGGTCCTCATTGCAGCATAAGGGCTGGAAGTTGCTCTTTTGAAGATAAGAATGGTGAGCAATGGTATGATTCTCTCACTTATTAGCCCTTTTTCATAAGCGAATTCTACTAACTTGGTTCTGAGAAAGTTTACAAGCCTTTCAACAAATTCTGTCTCATCATCCCTAGCTTTTACTACTCCTGCGTAGAATTTGGCTGGTGGAAATATCTCTTTTCCTTCATAGATCTTGTTGATATCTTCCTTAGTTCTCCTGAATAGAAGAGATCCATGCGTTGCTTCGTAAAAGGGCCTATTGTCGAGCGCACGCCAGCCTTCAGGGAGATAAGGATCTAAAAGCTGGAACCTTAAAATGTAGTCTTTCGCAACTCCTCGATGAGGTGTTGCAGACAAGAATATTACATCTCTTCCAGGCTTAGCTTCCACGAGCATTTTGCCGATTTTCCAGAACCTTTCGGTCCTATATCCAAGTTTATGCACTTCGTCTATTATTACCAAATCCCATGGAACATGTAGAACTTCGTTTATCCTCTCTTCCCTCTTTAGAAGGTCTACAGAGGCCAAATAGTAACCTACAGGAAAGCCCTGTCTCTTCAAAAAATCCAAGTTTTCCCTTTCAAGATGTCTAATTTTTGAGGCAGGGATACCCATCCTTAAGAACTCTTTACGCCATTGCCCAACCAAGACTCTTGGAACTACCACTAGTATCTTAGAGACTCTACCAAGTTTCTCAAGATATCTAGCAACCATTAGAGCTGTTATAGTTTTTCCAAGTCCTATTTCGTCTCCTATTAAAGCCCTTATAGGCTTTCTAAACACTAGCCTTGCAAGCACTTCATACTGATGGAGGTAATGCTGTGGAGGGTTATCCCTTGAGGCGCAAAGGTAAGGTGCTATTAATGGATGATAACTGAACTCTTCAAGAATCTCCATCAAAAGCTGTTTGATTCCTTCTCTAAGTTCCACTAGCTGTCCCCTAATCCAAACCAAAGAACAGTTTGAAGGCTTTGGCTACTTTTAGAAGGCAACGATAGCTTTCATACTTCCACCATAGCTCTCTAAACCTTGAGGCCCAGTAGTGAGCATCCCAACCATTAAGGTCAAGAACCAACAGGGCTAGCTCTTTAGCTTTTTCATTATTTCTTAAAGTTGGCCTAACACTTGCATAAATCAGTAGCCTGTTATATATGTCAAGACTTGGCGCTATAATACTTCCATTATCTATTGTGCAACTTAGGTTACTAGCTAGCCAAGAAAGCTCTAATGGATTAAATCTAACCCTTAAGTCTACTGAGCCTTTGATTGGATTATTAGGTGTAGAGGACCATAAGAATTCCGTATAACTCTTATGAAACTTGATTAGATAACGTATACCAATTTGAGCCTGCAACTAAAATCATTCTCTCTTAACTCTAAGCTTAAACTTAGCCTTCTCATTCAGAGGGCTCATGGCTGCTATTTTTGAGCTGTCCAGAATCATAGGTTCTTCAAACGTCACAATTCCCATTACGGTCGTCTTAACTCCAAGCAACGTAAGTGACCTAAGAATATCATCGAACTTTTGAACAAAGAGTCTAGCAATGCCTGTATCTATACTGTCTGCTGAAAAGCTGGCTTCTTCTCCAAAATTTATGGTCATGCTTGCTTTAGCTCTGATGTTTAACTTAGAAACTATATCAATCACAATTCTAAGTGGCAACAAGTCTGTTTGGGATATACTTAGAAGCTTCGCTCCTATTCTTGTTGAGTCAATCTTATTGATCTCGATATCTACTTCTGGACTTAGGACTGTAACTGATAGAGAAACTTCTTTAACAGTTCCATCTGGCCCAACAGCTTTAACTGTGAAATTATAATTTCCAGGACCCTCTGGTAAAGTGAGCTTCCAATCAGCTTTAAACGGTGGTTTATCTTTAGACGTGCTTAGAGAGCCTCCGCTAACCTCTAGCTTGACTTCTTCAGAATATTCCCCTACAGGCTCGATTAACACAGTTACTTTGGCTTCTTCTTTAGGCTTTACCTCTAGAACGCTCGGCTTAACGTCCAGTATGAAACCTCTCTTAAAGATCTCTTCTCTTTCGACTATTACGCCTTCCTTTACTGTTCTTTCCCATCCTTCCCGCCTAATGAGGTCCTCCAGCGTAATGCTCCTGCCTGCTATTTCGACTTCATACCAGACTCTTCTGACTCTTTCAGGTGTCCTTTGTACCCCGCTCTCTGAGAGAAGCTTATCACTTAGGAGCTTAGCAGCTATTTTATATGGAAGTATTTCAGATGTATCTTCGATTCTCTCAGGTTTTTCAGCTCCATTCTCTGGACCGACACGTTTCCAATAGGACTTTTCGCCAACTTTGACTCCTATCTCTAAGCTTTCCACTCCACTAAAGATGGCTTGTTCAACAGCTTTACGAATTGTAAAAGGTGCGGCCGTGTTCGTATAGAATACTTGTAAGATCTCTCTAAACTCGAACCGCTTATTACCCTCTACGAGATTCCAACCTAAGTTGCTCTTTAGGAAGTCTACAAGGTCGTTAAAAGTGAAGTCTGTTCTGAGCTTAGGACCAGTATGAGGGTCTTTTAAGGCAGCTTCAACCTGAGCGATTATTGATGAGGATGGTGTAGTATCTATAATTTTTACTTCATCCCCTGTAGCGTCCCTGCGTGGGTATGCTACTCTAGTCAAAACTCCCAATA
>JAVZMD010000042.1:0-11723 GCA_038883435.1 Thermoproteota archaeon | reverse complement strand
GGGCTCGGAACACTTACTGTCGAACTGGCCAAATACGACTCAAAGGTTAAGGCAGTGGAAGTAGACCCTGCTCTGGCCAGGGTCTTAAGAGACCGCTTGTCATGTTTCAGAAACGTAGAAGTAATTCAAGGAGACTTTATGGAGGTTGACATTGAGGCCAATGTATTCACTGGAAACATACCCTATCACATTTCGACACCTATAATATTCAAGATCCTGGAACAAGATTATGATAGAGTTGTGATAACTGTTCAGAAAGAAGTTGCTGAACGAATCGTCTCTAAGCCTGGAACTAAAAGCTATGGGAGGCTTACTGTTTCTGTAAACGCTTCTGCTGAACCCCGTGTAATCCGTTCTTTCCCCCCGTCATCATTTTATCCTCCACCTAAAGTTTCACATTCCATCTTATCTCTAAAACCAATCAAGATCAATTTCAACAAAAGGGTTCTGGACGAGTTGCTTAGAATAGTCTTCACGCAGAGGAATAGGCTGGCTACTACTGTTCTGAAAAAAGCATTGGAAAGGCTATACGGAGATAGAGGTGTAATAATCTACCAGGAGGTCTTTAAGTACATACCTGAGAATAGGAGGGTTTTTGAACTAACTGTCCAAGAGTTTATTAATCTTACTCAAATAATGTCTAGTTTATTAAATGACATGGGTGCTTAATTCCAATCCTCTAAAATAGCTTTTATGGGATGTACAGATCGAGAATTGACCAACTAATCCTAGTGTTTATGGCAATATTACCGTTACTGTTTTTTAATCCTATCGGAGTCCAAAGTACTCCTGATACGCCCTCATCCTACTCTTGGAATGGTCTGAGAACGGATGTCGTACAAATAAGCTATTTCTTAAGTAAAAACATATGGTCAGGGGGGACGGGTTATCTTCACATTAAGGCTGAGGGTCCAGGTGTTTACAGCGATACTAAAACGGCTACTGCAACAATCGACGTGTCGCAGGGAAATCAGGCAATAGTCTATGTTTGCGGTGATGATAGTCCCTCTCTACCCGGAGGGTGGATTGTTGAAGATAAGTATCTTAGCCTCTTCGTAGATGGGCGAGAGGTCTATAGACTCGGTAGGGAATACTGGTTTTCAAAGTGTTACTCTAGAGCTGCCACTATTGACTCCGGAACTCATACGATTGAACTAACCATATATATTTCTATATTCGTATCGTCAAACATTAAGGAAGAACGGGATGTTGCATATGCTGCAATGGATATAGTAGTTGAGAATAATGGCTTTATACAGTCCGAATCTCACACTGCTCAAGCAACTATAGATGGAGAGGTGGCTCACACTTTTTCGTTTAGGCTTCCTGAAGTCTCCGGTGTTACTAGCATTGATTGGAAAGCTATTTGGAAAGGTGTTGAGAAGAGAGGCAGCGGCTCTCCGGGGAGCATTCAACAAGTTTCCTTCGCCGGAAGCAATAAGGATTCTTGGATCTTCACGAGTCCTATCGTTATTGAACCCGGAGGTTGTGCCCCGTCCGTCCAACCTAACGAAGGCTACTCTATAGATTCTGTCTATCACGAGGGTTCTCAAGAAGTTGGAATACGTAGGATTGCTGTTGCCATCAACAACGGCGAAGACGTGGGATTTACCTCAGGTAGATACCTGGTGACGAAGATTGAATACCTTGGTTTTTATTCGACGGGTTGTACACATGTTGAAGGCTTAAATGCTTGGGCCAATAGTGGCTCAAACATAAATTGGGCTCAGAGGATAAGATTTTACGATGCGAGTGGGTGGGTTACTGAAGACGCTGTAAAAGGTTCTGAAACAGGATTTTGCAGTTTGAAGAAGATTGGCGGAGGCCTATTTTCTAAGAGGGTTAGCTTCTCATCTAAGAATAGGGAAGATGAAATAGAGTTGAGAATCAATCTTCCCGAGATAACTCTGCATTTCGACTCGATGAAGGCTGAGCCGATTGGACCTACAGACTTAGGCTTGCGTAGAATCGGGGAAAATGTGGAACTAAAAGTAAAAACTTCTGACTGCCTAGGCGAATACTCTAGAGTAGATACCTACAGGGTCTCCGAAAAAACCCCTGGAGTTAAAAGCTACACTTATGCTCCAATCACCGGAGTTTTCAAGGGGATAACTTCAATTAGTGGAGGAAACGTAACCTTTACGATAAGGTGGGTGGCTTTTAAACTGGTTATCAGTAGCGTCTCAGGCGCTGTTTTAAAGGATGGAGTATATTGGACAAAAAGCGGTTCGACAATCACTGTAATCGTTTCTGCACTCTTCTCTGACGATGGAAGCCCAGCAGAAAATGTTAGAATACGAGATTCGGATGGAAAGGAAGTCTTAACGGGTTCGGACGGTACTGCTAGTTTCTCATACATTAAAAACGATTGTGAAACATGCTTATCGTACATCGTTGTCGATGAGAATGGTAATTCATTAAGCAACGAGGTAAGCGTGAAAATAGTTTTTTCAAGAATAATAGTTGAAGTAGCGCATTGCGATGGGATCTTTTTAAAGGATACTTATTATTGCTGCAATGATGTTTACACCAATGTATTCATAAGGGCGTTTTACTCTCATAACAATGCCCCAGTTCAAGGAGCTACAGTATTATTCACACCACCGGGTTCATCAACGTTTACTAATTCAGAAGGACTTGCCACATTAAAGATAATTGGGAGAAATAAGGCTTATGAAGGCTCTGTGGAAGTCGGCGACTCTATTCTAAGTGGCAGTGCCAGTCTTAGAATCGTATTCACAGATGTTATTTTAGAACCCTCGCAAAGCATAATATACGGAATACCAGGAGAAGAGGTTGAGGTCACTATTCTTACGCGCTTAACCTTCGACAATACTCTCATAAACGGTATTAGAGTAAAATGGGTTGAGGAGGGCCTCGTTAAGGAGACACCGGCATCCTTTAGGCTTAAAATACCCAGACAGGGCTATTCGAAAGCAAGGTTTGAAGCACTAGGTTTCTTACCCTGTATCGAACAATGCGAAATATTGTTAATTCCCAATGCGATTAAATTCGGCGAGTTAGATGAAGCGAGCCCCACGATAATTACTAACGGTTTTCTTTCAAGAGGGTATTCTCACGAATTCTTTTTGAACATAATGGACCTCCTAAACATCACCATACCCAGAGTAGTCTGGTATGGCAATGGAAGCATAGCCTACGGTGTGAAAATCGGGGTAGTATCGTTAAACGGGACGTTAATAAGAATGAGTGTAGTATCGGATAAGGGGGTTAGTTTCAATTGGACTGAATCTAAACCGGGAGTTTACTATTACGTTGTAAAACCATTAGATAGCAACATCGGCGGAGACGTTTTGAATATTAAAGCCGTATTCACAGCATTCAACATAACTGGAGAATCCATACTGGATTTGAACAATGGTACACACGTATTAATCGCTAAAGCGCATTGGGCTCACAATTGTTCTCCGGCAAGGAATCTCCCAGTTCACACAGTTCTCTCTAAGAAGAGAACAATATCGAATGAGAATGGGGTAATCAGAGTAGTATTAAACGATTCTGACTATAACAACTCATGTGTGGAAGAATTAACTGTTTGGAGGAATGACGCACACCCCTCAGGCATATGGAGAACCATAAGCAATTGTCTAGTGAAAATAGTTAGGTTAGAGTGGGGTGGCTTCACTGTCCACGGTGATCAATACGGGCTTACGATACTCGCAAATTTAACGAGTAAGGACTATGTTTTTCCTTTTAAAATAAGGATCGAAGGGTACTCGCCAGAACTGCATTCTTCAATAAGGATCCTAAACGTTATGAGTGATAATTCAAGCCTAACAGCCTTTATCAGACCTACCGGAAACATTTCGTTTAATGAAATCCTTGCCTTAAGAATAGAAGAGGCTGAATACGATGGTGTTAACATTAAGGCAAAGGTTAGCTCGCTCTCCAACAGTCTTATTATGAGAAACGTTAAAATTAGAATATTGGGTTCAGATTTTGAAAAAGTTATTGGAGACCTTCCTCCAAAATCTTCTTCTGAGATAGTCCTTGAAATTCCAAGTGAGCATAGGAATAATCCTATTACCCTAGCATTGCTTTCGGATAATACCATACCCTGTATTGTAAAGATTTGGAAAAAGCAAGGGTTTAGCTTCTTAACACCAATATCTATTCTACCACTACTAGTAGTACTCGTCCTTAGGCTTAGGAATAGGGGTTCTAAAAAGCATGATGAAAAGACTCGTATTAACTACAGAGAAGGAGAGGATGCAAATAATACTATGTAAAAATAGCATTCTGTATAACGCATTTAGCCTAATTAATCTTTTTTAATCAGATCCTTAAAATAATGTGAGTAACTACTTGTATCCTACGATTGAGAAATGGGCTAAAAAATACTTTCCATATCCCGAGTTTAGGGCTCATCAGCTTAAGGCTATAGAATTCGTATTCGGAGTTTTTACAAACGGGAAAATTGGCCTATTATCCTCACCCTGTGGTACTGGTAAATCAGTGTCGGTGCTTACAGCCTATTTAATGGCTAGGGAGGTTGAAGATGTTGGGAAACTATTCATACTAACTAGAACTAGGAATGAGCTTGAGATATATGCTAGGGAGATTCAAACCATCGCAGAGAAATCAAAAGCGCTCCTAAGGGCTACTCTGATGATAAGCAGGCAGGAGATGTGCCCCCTAGTGAGGGAGAAGCAGGCAGCTGGGAAAATGGATTATCGGAGTTTCCTAACCTATTGTAGTAGGCTTAAGAAAGGCTCTAAGGAATCTTGTCCGTACTACGCCAGAGTCTTCAAGGACTGGAGGCCTTCAAGGAATGCTGTAACCTTCCTGGAGGAAATGAGTGTCAAACGTGTGTTGATGCCTGAAGAGTTTTATGAAGAGGCTTTTTCAAACGGTATGTGTCCCTACGAGCTTACACGTCTCGCAGCCGCGGAATCAGACGTTATCGTTGGAAATTACAATCATTTCCTCATAGATGAAGCTAGAAGGAGCATTTTCTCAAGGAGTAGGATACAAATGGATAGTGTAAACATAGTCTTCGACGAGGCTCATTCACTACCTTCAGCAGCCATGGGGCTTCTCTCAGATGAAGTCTCCACGAGAACAGTCTTAAGAGCCAGAAAGGAGGCTTCTAAATACGAGGTTGATGACAAAGGCTTCTTAAAGGAGTTGAGGAGATATATGGAAGAGCTCGGCAGAAACGCTGTTAAGCTCGTTGGAATAGGAGAGAACCATGTTCTAAATCAGGAGGAATCGTCGATAATAAACCTTAAACTCCCAGAGGAGAAGATTATCGAAATCCTAGAAAGCATCGGTGAAGAATCGGATAGGATAGTCTCGCTTAAAATGGAGAGCGGTAAACCACCTGTTTCATACTTAGCTAGGATTGTGGAGTTCGTTGAAAGATGGGTCTCGGATAATTACGATGATACTCTAAAGTATGTTCGGGTTGAGAAAGATCGAGGCAAGAAGATAATCAGGCTAGGGATCTCGTCGATGGATGTTTCTAAGACTACTCGCAGTTTAAACAGGGTTAGGTCAGCGCTATTAATGTCGGGGACGCTTTGGGATTTCGATTACTATAGAGACATACTTGGCTTGGATAAGCAACGAATAACAACACTATCGCTCCCATCCCCTTTCAAAAGGGAGAATAGGCTCATAATGGTTGACAAAAGTGTTACTACGAAATACGAGCTCAGGGAAGAAATGGTGGATAAGATATCCAATAGGCTGAATAGTATAATCGAGTCAATAAACGGAAGAGTTGCAATATACTTTCCCTCCTATGAGCTTATGGAAAAAGTTTCCATGAGGCTCAAGACAAGCATTCCATTAATAAAGGAGGATGCTAAAATAAGGATTAAAGAAGTGCTCAAGTTTTTAATGGGGAACGAGAAATGCATTGCCCTGGGGGTTGCTAGAGGTAAGATAAGCGAGGGAGTAGACCTCACTAGTGAGGGACTGTCGCTTCTCTCAGCGGTTATAATAGTAGGATTACCCTATCCTAAGAGGAATGAGATGCATGAATCCCTATTGAAATACTATGAGAAAAAATTCGGAGATATGGCTTTCCAATACGCCAGTACAACCCCCTGCGTAGTTGCGCTGGCGCAAATGGCTGGGAGACTAATAAGAAGCCATAACGACAGGGGGGTGGTTATAATAATGGACAGTAGGATATACGGAAAAATAAGGGAGAAACTACCACAGGATTGGAGGGAGGATATGAAAGCATACTTAAAGATTGAAAACCTAGTGAAGGACGTGGCGGATTTCCTACAACAGGGCCGTTTTGCTAATTGAGTCATTTAAATAAAAATATCCAATATTTAAGCAAAACATCCTCCTAAGTAATACTTATATCCCTAGAGTAATTAGGCTCTCCAGCTTGCCTCCAGAGGTAACAGAATCAGAACACGGCGTAAGGATCAGGAGAGGAGAAGTGGAGATAGAGGTATGGGGTAGCAGGGAATTCGTGGAATCAACCTTAGAAAAGCTTAAAGAAGAATTCTTCAAGAAAGTCGAGACCCCTGTGGCTCAAGCAGTTAAACCACCCTCTGCATCAATGACTTTTACAGAATACCTTGCAGAAGAAGCCAAGGCTCTTGGAAGAGAACCGGATACTTTAAAAGGATATGAGAAAATACTGCTAATAGGATACTATATCTACACCACTGAGAACAGAGACTTCACATACGAGGATATAGAAAGGCTCAAGACTGAGGCTAGGTTAAGCGGATTAGAAAATCCAAGACAATACATGGGGGTCCTAATAAGAAAAGGCTACGTGAGTGAAACGGGAACGGAGGAAGGCGGTAAAAAAGTTTTCAGAATGCTTAGAAGAGGTCTCCAGTACGTTGAAAGCGGCTTCAGGGAAGCTGAAGCCTAAGGACTATGAATATTGACGATGTTCCAGAAATGTTTTTAAAAAATCTGTTAAGTAAAATATAAATACAACGGTTATTTCTAAACCACCAATGTCAAATTGGGAGGCATCTAAAAGGATTCGCATGATCTTCATGATTACAATTATCCTGTTTTTATCAACGTTTACTACCACTGTAAAAGGCGGTTTTACCGTTACTGGAAGAGTAGTGGATATTAACGGCAATCCCATAGACGGGGTTAGAGTAGAAGTATACTCAGACCGTTCGCTTGTTATAAAAACTCTAACTTCACTAAGCGGCTTCTTCTCTGTAGATCTAGACCCTAGAGTATACGAGTTAATACTTGAGAAGGAAGGATATGAATCCAGGTCGATAATGGTATCCTCGTACTTCTCGGGCTACAGGGATTTTGGTAACATAATCCTTGACTACAGTTTGAAATTCTCCGTAAGCCAATTGAAAATCAGGGTTAAGAGCATGAGCGAAGTAAGCATACCGGTGACGATAAGGAATAAGGGTTCTCGGGATGAAATAGTTGAATTGCAGGTGGAGGCTCCTAGAGATTGGGAAGCAAGCATGTATGCTGGTTCTACAGAAGTTTGGAGGCTGAAACTAGCCCCAGGGGAAACGCAAAGCTTAACGCTAATACTCCATATACCCTTCAACGCTTCCGGGGGATACTTGGTTAAGGCTAGGGCAATGGGCTCAACGCTTCAAGAAGAAGAGATATCAGTACAAGTTGAAAGAGAGGAGCCTCATATATTCGTTGCAACCAGGCTCAGCGTTCAAGGGTTACATGGTTCATCAGTTGAATTCGAGCTTATAATCAGAAATCCGTTGAAAAAACGTTTAACAAGCCAAATAAGCATTTCAACACCCGAAGGATGGGATGCTGTTATTCTAAGAGAAGACGGTAAGCGCCTATACGACTTCTCACTAGATCCTGGAGAATACTTGAAGGCGATTTTGAAAATAAGCGTTCCCGAATCTGCTCAGCCAGGACGCTACGAGGTTAAAGTTCAAGCGTCCTCGCAAGAATTCGTATCTTCGCAGGGCTTCTACGTAATGGTTACTAGGGGAGTCTTTAATCCGAAAGTATATACCGGAACACCTTATGTTGAAACATACGCGGGAAGTTCAGCAACTTTTCCAATAGAAGTTGAGAACACTGGAGACTCAGACGGTATTCTCAGCATTAACGTGACGCAGCTTCCAGTAGGCTATTCTTGGAAACTCAGCGACCCTAGTGGGAACATCCTTTCAAAAGTGTATTTGAAATCCAACGAGAGGAAAAGGCTGAACCTGATCATCGATGTTCCACCGTTAGAAGAGCCTAGGACGATACCTTTCCTTCTTGAAGCCTATACTGCGGAATACTCGAGCAGGCTGAGCTTAACCCTCGGAATACTCGGCTTCTACAGCATGAGTTACGAGACCAGAAGCTTCTACACGGAGACTACAGCAGGATCCGAATCGAGCTTCCTAATCGAGGTTAAGAACAATGGCTATAGTGCTTTAACCAACGTCAAGCCCGTTTTAACATCAATACCTGAAAAGTTCAAAGTCGAGTATACACCCGAATTAATCCCAATTTTAAAGCCTCAGGAAAGAACAGTATTCACATTAAAAATAAAGACGGATGCAGATGTAAATGCTGGAGACTATTTTGTATCTTTCAAAGTAAAATCAGATCAGTTCTCATTACCAGAAAGAGATCTGCGTGTCTCTGTTAGACAGAGAATAGAAACATTAATAATCGGAGTGGCGATTTCAGCAATACTTTTAATAATGCTCATCTTGATATATAGAAAGTACGGGAGGAGGTAGATTAATGGAATATGTAATAGAGTGTGAAAACTTGGTTAAGGTCTTTAAGAGTAAGCCGCCAGTAAGAGCCCTAGATGGAGTAAGCCTTAAAGTTCCAAGCAGATGCATATTCGGGCTCTTTGGACCAAACGGAGCAGGGAAGTCAACCCTTATATCAATATTAATAGGGCTTACTCTACCAACAAGCGGAAGTGCTAAGGTACTTGGTTACGATACATTACACGAATCTCTAGAAATAAGAAAAAGAGTTGGAATCCTACCGGAGGGATTCAGCTTCTACGATAACCTTACAGCTTTGCAAAACCTAAAATACTTAGGTATGTCAGACGGCATACCTCCAGACGAAGTTGAAAAAATAGCGATAGAGATTTTGAATAAAGTTGGCTTGTCCGATAGAGCTAATACAAAGGTATCTACATTTTCCAGAGGTATGAAACAGAAACTTGGCATAGCACAAGCTCTTCTTAAAAACCCTGAACTCCTAATATTTGATGAGCCCACTGTAGGAGTAGACCCTGAGGGTGTTATACAATTCAGAGAGTTTGTTCAAAGCCTTGTTAAAGACGGCAAGACTGTTTTCCTTTCAACACATTTATTACGCGACCTAGGTGTAGTATGCTCGCACACAGCAATAATTAGAAAGGGTAAGATAGTTGCCCAAGGAAGCATGGAAGAGCTCACTCAGAAAATGAAAGGCGTGAAGGGCTACGGATATGAGATTCATATTAAGACTGGAGATGTTAACAGGCTTGCAGAAGAGATAAAGAAGCTTCCTCAAATCGTTGAAGTAAAGATGGAAGGGGCAAATAAGCTTAAAGTCTTCAGCGGAGAAGAATTAGGTAATGAAATATTCATGTTGCTGAGTAAAGGCGGGTATCAAGTAGAAGCAATGGTTTCACTTAAGCCGGAATGGGAAGATCTCTATAAATTCTATTCGGAGGCGATTTGAAAAATGAGCAAAGGATTAAAACCCGTCAAACCCACTGAGAAAGCTTGGGAAAAGATTAAGATTATCGCTATGAAGGAGTTTTCCGACGATATAACAAGTAAAAGATTATGGATACTCTTAGCAGTACTTATATTATTCTTCATCGGAGGGATTTCAATAATTCCTTCTTCAGTTACAGTAAATGGAAAAGAAGTACATCTACCCAAATTAACTCAAATTTTCAGCGGTGGAATTCAACCATTAATGTACATCGTTCCCCTTATCGGCCTCGCCATAGGATACGATGCTATATCCAGAGAGAGGGAAACCGGCACCCTTAGAATACTCCTCTCAAGACCAATTTACCGGGATTACGTGATTAACGGAAAAGTGCTCTCTGCCATAGCAACTCTTGGAACTACATTATTCACGTCAGTGTTTCTAACAGTCTCAATAGCAATCGTAATAGCAGGTGTACCGTTTTCAATCGACGATTTCGTGAGGATATTCCTCTTTTCAATATTCACAATAATATTTGCACTCGGATACTACTCTATCGCACTATTGTTTTCAACACTATTCAGCAAGTCAAGTCATTCTCTAGCTGTAAACATCGTAATCTGGATTTTCTTCTCATTAATTATGCCAATGATAGCTAGTTTCATCGCATTTTCTAAAGTTGGATTTACACCAGGAGAAAACCCCATGGAATGGTCAAAGAAGCTATCAGAGGAAATTTCTAAAATCGCTCCTTATACGCTTGGACTCACATTAAACTACCATTACGAGCTTTTAGCCAGTTCAATCTTACTTAAGAGTATTGAACAGGAAGCCCTCGATATACTTAAGGTATTTGGACAGACAATAGGATCATTAATTATCATAATACTAGTCCCAGTAATGCTCATAATACTCGCGCACATGATGTTTACAAGGAGAGAAGAAAAGTAGAACTTGCTAGCATGCTTTCTGCAGGATATTGTGGAAAAGTTTTAAGAGAATGCAAAAAATTAACTTTTAAATGTATTAGATTCATTGCTTTCTCAATTTTACTACTGTTGATTGCAGCGATTATTGAGACCTTTATCGCAGCAGAATTAACGGAGGTACTATTTGGATGGAATCATACGGAATAAAGAGGCTTAAGAAGAGATCAAGGTCTTTGTTAATATTGTTATTTGGCAGCTTCATATATGCATGGCTTATACTTTTCATAATTCTTTTACCAAAACTCTCATCAGGTGAAATACCAGATTTCTATGTTCCACTTTCTCTTCTACCCCTTATACCGATATGGATACTATATTTCCGCTATTACTTTCCTAAGGTATCTCTGCCATCAGAACGTCAGGTAAGCTCTTGGGATTCTGGTTTTCCACAAACAGGACCTAATTATCTCATATATCTTACTATCTTGGGACTAACTCTCCTTGTTCAATCGCCTTTAATACTTCTGCTGATGATTGCTTTAACAATATTAATAATCCTAGCCTTGTCTCCAAAGATAGTAGTAAGATCTATAAACAAGGATGGGATAAAACCCTTTCCATTAGAGAAATACGGATTTAACGTTAAGAATGTCCGTTATGCTTACATAGTTAAATCTGAGTATGCTAATGCTTATGCTTACGGCATATTTCCAGGTACTCTTTGCCTATTCTTCACAGATAAACTCCTTGAAATATTGAATACTGAAGAACTAGACAAAGTAATCACGCATGAAGTAAAACATAGTCAAGAGCTTCATGTCCTCATATCTCTAATCATTTCTCTTCCTCTGCTTTATTCTACCCTATGCGTTTCGCATTTCCTCAACGAATTTCTCCTTGAGAAAAAATCCCCAATTTTGCTTCGCGGAAATCTATACCTTCTCCTTGCTCTCTTCGGTTTAATATGTTCACTTCTTGTACAACTTTATGTAAAAAGAATGCTAGAGCTCGAGGCCGATAGGTCTGCAGGAGAATCGATAATCTCAGTCTTAGAGAAAATAGTCAAGTATAATTTATCAAAGTGGAATATTAGCTATGAGGATGCAAATAGTATCCAGAAAAAATCATGGTTGTCGAAATTGCTTTCATCACATCCTACAATAGATGATA
>JAVZMD010000041.1:0-11798 GCA_038883435.1 Thermoproteota archaeon | reverse complement strand
CTGAGCAGTTTAGATAGGGCTGTTCTATTAATACTAATATGGAGCCTTCTGTTAGAAATACTTACTCTCATATACTTTATTGCGAGTTCACAAACATTTCGCTTTGAATTTGGACTTACAGTTTTCCTGCTTATAATTACTCTCCCTCCAATAATACTTCTACTAAGGAAAATTGAAAAATTAAGCCATTCGTTGTAATTTACTAGGTATAAGAATGTTACGATGGTTAAAAACGTTACGAAAAATAATTTTTCAATGGAAAATATTCTGCTTAAAAATGTTACTTTGTAAAATATAGTCCCACCGTATTTTCAATTAAAGTTTATTGACAGAAACGTTTATAAATAAAAAAGAAATGGGAACCGACGGTGAAAACCCTTGAAAAACATTAAAAATTTAATCGTGATTTCTATGGTAATACTGGCGCTAGTCGTCTATCCTCTCTTAATCCCCGTAACAATCGTGAGGGCACAACTCCCCAGGGAAGACACGCTCGTTGTTTCTAGTGGTTGGCAACCTGAAGTTTTCAATCCCTTTGGAGGATCGCCCTGCTGGGGAACATGGTTAATGTATCCATCACTATACATGTACAGCTTTATCTCTGACGAGCTAATACCATATTTAGCTGAGAGCTACAAGTGGATAGATATCTACACTCTGGAAATCAAGATAAGAGATGCAGCAAAATGGTCAGATGGTACTCCAATAACAGCCGACGACGTCAAATATACTCTTGAAGCTGGTAAGAGACTCAATTCTCCTTGGGCAGGCGTATGGGACTATCTAGAGAGAGTAGAAGTAGCGAATCCTAAAACAGTCCGTCTAGTAACATCGGCAGCAAAGCTGAATACATTTACATTCTTACAAATACTATACTATCCACCAATAGTTCCAAAACACAGATGGGAGGCTTTAGAAAAGCAATACGGTTCGAGACTTCCATCAGACTTCCAAGATAGAGACCCGAAGGCAATAGTAACCGGTGGACCCTACAGGATGAAAGACTACTCAGAGGGAGAAACAGCACTATATGAAAGAGATGACAACTGGTGGGGCAAAACTATCTTTGGTCTTCCCGCACCGAAGTATATCCTACACAAGAAGTATGCTTCTAACGAGCTTGCTGCTGCAGCGTTTGAAAAAGGTGAGCTTGACTTAGCGTCGCACTTCTTCGTAAACATATGGGAGATGTGGACAGTCAAAGGCAAGGCCAGGGGGACATACTTGAAGAATCCTCCATACTACTTGGGCAGTGACCATGCTCTGCTCGTAATAAACTGGAAGGAGCCTCTCATAAGCTCGGATCTTAGGAGGGCGATTGCATTTGCAATCGACTATGAAAGATTAACTCAAGTAGCTCAATGTGGCTACAGCGTTAAATCTTCTCCAAGCATGGTAAAGTGGGGTATGTATGAAAAGTGGATGGATAAGGAACTAGTTGAGAAATACGGTTACTATTACGATCCTAACAAAGCTAAACAAATACTTGATGCTGCCGGCATAAAAGATACTAATGGTAACGGAATAAGGGAAATCGGCGGTAAAGACCTGAGACTGAAGATAGAAGTTCCAATGGGATGGACAGACTGGATGGACATGTGTAACATAATAGCAGAAAACTTAAAGGCCGTAGGTATTGACGTAAAGCCAGAATTCCCAGACTTTTCCGTTTGGGCCGATAAAATAGGCAAGGGTGACTTTGATATGGTCATATTCTGGTCCGTCGGCGGAGGTGTAGACCATCCATGGAACATATATAGATTTACACTCGATCCAAGATTGAGTAGACCTTGGGGAGGAAACCTCGCTGGATACACTAAGACAGATGCAATGCCACTAATAGACCAGGCTGTTAAGCTCAACCCAGAGAAGGACTTTATACAGCTTAAGCAAATATACAGCGAATTACAGAGGATTGCCCTCACAGACCTCCCAGTCATAGTAATGTTCGAGAAGCCGTTATGGTATGAGTATGGTGAGGACTATTGGATTGGCTTCCCCAATGAGGAGAACAAAAGATGGTTCGCAGGAATGTATACCGAATCCTGGCCTAACAACCTGCCGATGCTATTTTACATCGCTAAGAAGGGCCAGCAATCAGTCGTACCAAAGTGGATTGACGAGACAAAGTTTTCAGTGTCCCAATTGTTCAAAGATTGGGCAGTAGCTCCAACTGTTGAGCAGAAGAGAATTGAAGAAATAGGAGAAACATTAAGAGGTCTCAGTGGCTCCCTATCTTCTGTATCCTCTCAACTAGGTAGTGCTGTTAATGAACTGAATAATGCTGTTAACGAATTGAGAACATCATCAAAGAGTACGGTTGAATCAATTAATTCGCTAAACAATCTCCTGATGGTTCAAATAATCCTTACGATCATCGTATTAATTGCAGTAGTTGTCTTAATCTTCAAAAAGAAATAAATAAAAAAATAATAGAAAAAGTTATATACTCCCTTTTTTCTTTTTTTATATAATGTCCAGAGAAGAAAAGAAATCAATAAATCCTATGATTGCCTACCTATTTAGGAGAGTGAGTTTCTTGCTTTCAACGCTTTTTGTTTTTATGATGATAATCTTTTCTCTTCCACGCATGATTCCAGGGAATCCGCTGGCCTTATTGCTTCGGGACATTCTCAATAGGATGACGCTTCAACCAGAAACGATTAAGGAAATAGAGATGAAATTATTTGAACAATATGGATTGAATAAACCAGTGTACATACAGTTCATAGATTTCGTATCGAGAATCTTTAAGGGGGATTTGGGGACTTCTTTCTATTTCCGTATACCTGTTGCGGAAATAATCTTTTCTAGGATTCCTTGGACGTTAATGTTACTCGTACCTTCAACCATAGTATCGTGGATAATAGGTAATCTTTTAGGAGCTATTGCTGCTTATAAAAGGGGGAAGGCAACTGATAATGTATTGATGTCTATTTTTCTTACTCTCTCTCAGGTACCTTATTATTGGTTGGCAATGATTCTGCTTTTTCTTTTTGCTGTTAGGTACGAAATCTTCCCACTCGGAGGAACTTGGGATACCAGTCGTTTCATAACTCCTACTTTTAGCTTAGAATTCATAGTCGACTATTTAAATCACTACATCCTTCCATTTACATCTATAGTTGTGAGTGCTATAGGCGGGTGGGCAATAGGCATGAGAGTCATGGCTATATACGAGTTAGGTTCGGATTATGTGGTGTACTCTGATTCCTTAGGGTTTAAGGATAGGAAAATTCTAGAATATGTTTTTAAAAATTCAATACTTCCTCAAGTTACTGGCCTTGCTTTGAACTTTGGTTCCGTGGTCGGAGGTCAACTTCTCACAGAACTAGTTTTTAATTATAGAGGAATGGGAAGAATACTTTATGATTCAATAAACAAACTAGATTATCCGTTAATAGAAGGAGTATTCATAATACTAATCTCTACACTTCTTGTTGCAAACCTAATAGTTGATTTCATATATGCATATCTTGATCCTAGGGTGAGAACAGGTTATGCAGAAGCATAGAAGAATTTTATTAATCCCTAAGGAAATATTCAGGATAAAGAAATTCACGTTCAGCATTACTGTAATGATAGCGGTTATATTCGTTGCATTAGTAGGACCCCTTCTATATTCTAAGCTGAATCTTTCACTATACGCTGGCACGCCAGATAGTCCTCCAAGTAATGAATTCCCACTTGGTACTGATAGAAATGGCAGAGATATATTATCCCATCTGCTCATTGGTATAAGAACATCGCTTTACGTTGGAGCTATTGCAACAATCATAGCGCTAACTATAGGCGTTCTTGTAGGGAGTTTCGCTGGATTTAAAGGCGGTATATTAGATGAAATACTGATGATGATTACTAACATAATATATACTCTTCCAGCAATACTTCTGATGATACTCATAGCCTCATACCTAAAGGAAAGATCCCCGCTTTTCGTATCAATGGTAATTGGTGTAACATCATGGCCCTGGTTGGCTAGAGCAGTTAGGGCACAGATGATGAGCCTCAAGGAAAGAGAATTCGTACAAATGTCTAAGATTTCTGGATTAAAGGGGCATGAAATTATTTTCAAGGATTTATTGCCAAACATGGCATCTTACATATTTATGAGCGTAGCTCTATTACTTTCAATATCTATGCTTGCAGAAGCAGGGCTAAGCATGATAGGTGCAGGCATAGACCCCTCAACAGAAAGCTCGCTAGGAGTAATGCTTCAAAGAGCTCAACAGGGTGAAGCCGTCCGTTTGGGAAGATGGTGGTGCTTTGTACCGCCCGGGATCGTACTTGTAATTATCACAACCTCATTACTTATGCTGTCAACTTCTATAGACGAATATTTTAACCCTAGGTTGAGAGGTGGAAGGTAATGAGCCTCCTTAAGGCTGAAAGCTTAAGAGCATATTACAATTCTCCAATTGGTCAGGTCAAGGCTATTGAAGATGTAAGTATATCGGTAGAAGACGATGACTTCATAGGCATAGCTGGAGAATCTGGTTGTGGAAAATCTACTCTTGCAAATGTTCTGATGATGAACATAAGGTCTCCTCTAAGGTTCTGCGGAGGAAGAATCTTTCTTAATGGTGAGGAAATATCGGATAAGAATAGAGATTATGTTAAAGAGAAATTCTGGGGTACAGTAATCTCTATTGTACCTCAAGCAGCTTTAAACTCTCTAATGCCAACTAAAAGAACCAAAGAATTCATAATAGATGTTGTACAAGCCCATAAGAAAATCGGTGAAAAAGAGATTATAGAGTTGGCTAAGAACAAGTTTGCCGAACTCGGGCTGCCTCCAAGCGTATTGGAACTTTACCCACATGAATTGAGTGGAGGAATGAGGCAAAGAGTAATCATAGTGGCTTCTACAATATTGAATCCTAAAATACTAATAGCGGACGAGCCAACTTCAGCACTTGATGTTTCAACTCAAAAGCAAGTTTTGAAAATGATGGTAGACTTGCAAAGAAAGCAATCGATCAGAAGCACTATTCTTATAACTCATGATATTGCTATACAGAGACAAGTCTGCAACAAGCTCTTAATAATGTATGCGGGCAGGATTGTAGAATATGGAAATATAGACGATGTCCTATACAATCCTAAACACCCTTACACAAAAGGTTTAATAAACTCAGTTCTAACACCAGAACCGGAAGTAAGAAGAAGAGGATTGATGGCATTGTTCATACCAGGTGAGCCGCCAAACCTAATCAATCCTCCACCAGGATGCTCTTTCCATCCCCGTTGTCCATTTGCAATGCCAAGATGCAAAACGGAAACTCCAGAATTGACATATAGCGGTGATAGAGCTGTTGCATGTTGGTTATACATACTGTAGGTGATAAGCATGTTATCAAACTCTCTTTTGAAAGTTGAGAGCCTGACCAAGATATACGAAGTCGGGCTTTTCAAGAAAAAGTACATTACTGCAGTTAACAAGGTATCTTTCAATGTTTCAAGAGGCGAGATTATCTCTCTAGTTGGTGAAAGTGGTAGCGGTAAAACAACTGTTGCCAAGATCATACTGAGACTCTTACCGCCTACTTCTGGAAGAGTTCTTTACAACGGTGAGGACGTATGGGAAAAGAAAAAAATAGAGGAGCTGAAGGACTATTGGCGTAAGGTCCATGCTGTTTTCCAAGACCCATTTGCATCTTTCAATCCTGTTTATAAGATAGATAGGGTATTGGAGCAAGCTTTCAACCTAATGGGTACTCCTGTCGATGAGAATGCAATTAAGGAAGCGTTGAAGGAAGTTGCATTATTACCCAGTGAGGTTTTAGGAAAATATCCCCATGAGCTCTCCGGAGGCCAGAGGCAGAGATTAATGATTGCCAGATGCTTCCTGCTTAAACCAAAGCTTATTCTTGCAGATGAACCTGTTTCTATGGTCGATGCTTCAACTAGAGCAAGCATAGTGAACCTGTTTCTTAGACTGAGAGACGAGTATAAGACTTCAATAATATTCATAACTCACGACCTAGGATTAGCATACTTTGTTAGCGATAGGATATTAATTATGTATAAGGGAAGGATAGTGGAAGAAGGCTCTCCTGATGAATTAATAAGTTCTCCCAAAGATGCATACACGAAAAACCTTTTAGAATCTGTACCTCTACTGTATGGGAAATGGGCGGGTTTCTAACTTAGACAAGGCAAATATGATTAACCGTCTTCAAAGTGTTCAACTTTTAAATATGCTGACTCCAATATGATTCTATGCAATTACCTAACCGAAATGAGATGGAGAAGATTGGCATAGTAGCAAGTGATTCTAGTGAAACTAGAGCTAAGCTTCTTCTCGAGGAAAAACAGGAGCTTAGGGTTAAGTCTGAGGAAATAGTTGTGATCGATACTCCAAATGGGTATGTCCTAGGGGTTCTCAGGAGCGGAAGCGGGGTCAACGAGGCTCTTAAAGCAAATGCTTATCGGCCGAGTGTAGCATATGCTAAGAGGGGAGGAGTGCCATCAGGGGCCAGAGAGATATACACATTTGAAATAATGGTGATAGGAGTTATAACAGAAAATGGGATTGAACAGAATCGGCTTATAATCCCCCCTAGGAGTAATGTTTACTCGTTTAAAAAAGGTGCTTCAAACCCGTTGGAATATGTTGCTAGGAATAGGCCAGTTATATGGAGAGCGTGTTTAGACGGGCATGAGGATTGGAAAATCCCATTCGATAGTTCTTTCTTAACTTATCATATTGGTGTCTTCGGGGCTACTGGCAGCGGTAAGTCTTGGCTCACTAGGCATGTGATCATACCTGTTCTTCTTGAAGCTGGTTTCAAAGTCCTCGTATTAGACTGGAGCGGGGAGGATTATGCTCCTTATTTTAAGGATAAGGCTATTTCAATATCGCGTCTAAAACTAGACGAGGAGGCCATTGTCAGTTATATTATGGAGAAGGCTGAATACTTCGGGTATAGTGGATCATCTCGAGATTCTAACCCCGTGAAGGAAGCCTTGGAAGACTATGTTTCGAGAAAGTGGGAGGAGGTTTTACAGAAAAAGCCTGAGGAAATATTTGTCGACATGAGGAATTACTTGGATAACAGTATTAAACAAATCTCGACTCGAGAAGATCAAAGAAGGAGTGCTCTCCGCAGGATGGAATATGGCTTTAAGAAGCTTAAGCCAACCGATTTAGATGCGGTAAGAGGCTCTTTAAGCATTGAAGAACTAGTTGAAGAATTGAGTAGAGAAGAAAAGGGTATTAGAGTAGTTGATATGAGCCTAGTGGGGGGCGAAGAGAAACTTTCCTTCTTTAACTCCCTAGCTAGATTCCTAGAGGAAGGAATGGAGTTGGGGGAGTCGCTTAATATAGCACTCATAATAGACGAGGGTCCTCAATATGCTCCTTGGGAGCCTAAGGGGATTCAGAGCAAGTCTACTGAGCATATTAAGAATCTTTGCGCACTCGGCAGGAAACATAGGCTTTGCATAGTGCTAATATCACAAGGCATAGCTGGCGACATAGGCATAAACGCTGCCGTAAGGAGGAATCTTAACACGCAGTTCTTCGGAGCATTACATCCATTGGACATGCAGGAGGCTGATAACTGGCTTAAGCCCTATGGGATACAGAGAGAATATTTACTGTCACTGAAACCAGGTCAGTTCTACTTCGTCGGCAAAGCCAACCCCTCTCCAATACCTCTTTTAATATCCTTCACACCGGAGGGCTAGCTCAAGTGTCTTATGAAACAGCATGGAGCAAGCTTCCAATAGATCTTCAAGAACAATTCTATGAGAGGGCTGAGAAGGAAGCGCGTAGGCTAATAAATACTATACAGGAACTTAGTTCTAAAATAGAAATGGCTAGAAATAAAATAGTTCCGTACATGCATAGGATCGACTTCAGAACGTATAAAGATGTTTCCATAGCTGCTGTAGACGGTTCTTTTTCACCGAGACCTACTGAAACTATCGGTGCGAGGTTCGCAGTATATTCAGCAGGGTTCATCATGACTAAAGGTAGAGAAATAGTCAAAGAAGGTTACCTCTCTGATGATATTCGTCACGATCAGTCTCGTACGAGAGAATTTTCCAGTGCGATCCTCCATGTTCAGGAGTCACACTTGGAGAGAGAAGCAGCATTAAAGGCCCTGAGCGAGAACCCTGACCTAGTACTAATAGACGGTAGCTTCCTAGGTTTTGCTTATTCTCTTTTCAGAGTTAGAAGGATCGTCCCAATTCCAGAATGGATAATCGATAAGGCTAGAGAAACTTTAGAGATGACTGAAAAGCTGCTTGACTCTGGGAAATGTGCTGGAGTGGTGAAGAGGGGTAGGAGCAGGGCGCTAGGCGGTTGGCTATCTGTAAAAGAAGGTGAGAGAAATCCTCTGGTTGAATACTTGGATAAGCAAATTCTACACTGTCTCATGAAGCCTCCTACACTCCTTAACTATATGGAATTGCTTGGAGAACCGGGGGTTCAAAGGGTTTACAGCAGAGTTAGTGAACTGTTAATTCACAGCGATGAATTAAGTCCCACGAGTGCTTTAGAATCTGCTAGAGAATGGGCTCTAGAGAGTCTTATGAAGGCTTTAGACGTTTCCAAGGAGAAGGCTCAAATACTCGAATCGAAGATAAACAGGATTCAGATAAAGGTTAGCGATGAAAACCCTCCTTTCGAGCTTGAAGTACCAGTGGGGGCTGAGGAAGAAATTCTTAAGATTCTTTTCTCAAACGTGGAGAACTTTAACATGGCTACTGGACTACCCATCGCCATAGATCTTGTTGATGAGAGTGTTACATTGCCAGCTGAATTCACAAGGGAATTCGTAAGAGAGGTTGAAGCTAGAATTGTCGATTTCTATGAGGGTAGCCTTAGCGAAGTAAAGAGCTTCTTTACGAGTATTAATCCTCAAAAAGAGCTTTAATTCTTTTATACATGCAATACTTGATATTAAAAGCCTAGTTATGGGTTGGGTTATCCTCGCACATGGCGATTGCGATGGTGTTTGCTCTGCATCACTAGCCGCGGCAGTGAAGAAGAATGTGGAAATCATTTTCACGAACCCTGCTAACCTTTTGTCTGAGCTAAAATCCATCGATGAAGGAAATATCATCATAGTAGATATTGCTATAACTACCAAGCATAAAAATGAAATAGTTTCCGAGTTAAAAAGACTACGTTCCAGAGGGGAAGTCATATATCTTGATCATCATCCGCTTCCACCTGGATTAAGCTTCAGAAAGCTTCCTGCAAAAACGGTTATTGGAAGTAAGGGTGCATGTGCCTCTGAGCTCACTTATGTGTTTTTTGAAAAAGAATTAGATCTTGAAATGAGCAGGGTTGCTATTTATGGTGCTATAGGAGACTACAGCGATAACACATCTCGCATTAAGGATCTTCTCATGAAATGGGATAAGAGAGAGCTTTACCTTGAAGCAGGAATATTAGTGGCCGCGCTGGAAGGGGTTAAAAAGAGAGATTTCGATTTTAAGAGAAACCTTGTTCAATCTCTCTCTGAAAACAGGCCTCCGAGTTCCGATAGAAACCTCGTTGAAATAGCTTTACGCGAATCCGAGAGAGATGAGAAGATGCGTCAAATAGTTAAGAATTCAGTAGAAAAACATGGAAAAGTAGCTTATGTCATCAATATCGAATGGTCTCTCGGAAAAGCGGCAACCTACGCCAGAGCATACGCCGACGCATTGGTGGGTGTTGCGGCCGATGAAACTGGAGAAAACATAGATGTTAGCGTAAGGTCAATAAGTCTAAAGAATCTGCATAGGTTAGTATCTAAAGTTGCCGAAGAGCTCGGAGGTGTGGGAGGCGGACATGCTAATGCAGCTGGAGCAAGAATTCCAAAGGGGTTATTCCCTGAATTTATAAAAAGGCTTGATAAAATGCTTTAAAACAATACATTCTTGATTTTTTAGTAGCCAGTGTTTTCATAAAAGTTATATTTTTCTCAGGTTCCAATTATTTCAGAAATTGAGTAGATTAAAAGTATTATCGTACTCTTTGGTGATAATGTCGATGTTATTATTACCCTCTTCTCAAATTTTAACCATCGTTGTACCTGCACAAACCTTAGTAACCAGGGTCTTCTCTCCTTCTCATGATGCCGTAGTTTATGAAGGTGATCCTGAGCAGAATTTTGGTTCACATGCTGAAATAGGTGTCAATTATAGGGTCGGTTTCAGAGATAGGTCCTTCATAATGTTTGACTTGAATGCTCTGCCTCCAGGCTCAACCATAGTTTCTGCAACTCTTAACCTCTACATGTATGATGCGCCAAATTCCAGTAGAACCATTGCTTGCCACGAGGTGGTTGAAGACTCATGGGGCGAGCTTGGAATAACTTGGAATAATCAACCTCAAGCAACAGTATTCTTATCTTCCGTGAAAACCGGGGCTCGTCCCCAGAAGCTCAGTTTCAACGTGAAGGAATCGCTTGTAAAATTTACGTGTAAAGATGAAATGGATTACGCACCGAATTACGGTTGGATGTTGAAAGATGCTAATGAAACTATCGGTGAAGTTGACGATCCTCTCTGGATGTGTTCAAAAGAGCATCCTGATTTAGATAAACGTCCATATTTAGAGGTTAAGTTTTATCCTCCTCGCTTAGAGTTAAGCATAGAAGAGTCTTCGATGGAAGCAGGTAATTGGGTAAGGATTACGGTTTATAGGAAGACAAGCAATAATGAACCAATTACTAGGGGAAGGCTTAAAATCAAATTCGATTCAAATTCAACATCGGCAAGCAAAAGGTTTTCTCTAACTCCTGGAGGAGCAGAAATAACTGGGCTAACGATACCGAATGAGGAAAGTTCTATCACATTCTATTATTATGATGAAAAAGCTGGGGTATGGAAGATCAGTGTTTGGACCGATGAGTATGTAGATTATATAGGGGATTCTAAAGTAATAAGGGTTAATCCAGGACCATTATTCTCATTCGGCTTCGAGCATATTTCTTCTCCAAAGATAATGTCTGCTCCTTTTCAAATAACGATTATCGCCTACGATATTTATGGGAACGTGAAAACAGATTACGCTGGGCAAAACACACTCTCGGATACGACTGGAACCGTAGAGCCCAAAGCAACTGGAAAATTCAAAGATGGAAAGTGGATAGGGAATATAACCATAAACAAAACTGGAAGAAACATTAAGATAACAACCACTGGTAATGGTATTACTGGCGAGAGCAATACCTTTGACGTGGCAATCGGCCCTCCTTCGAGACTTAGAATAATTCCATCCGACTTCGCTGCAGCCTTAGGGGTTGTTTATTCTCATCTCAATATTTCTCTTACAGACGCAGGCGGCTCCGAATCTGTAGCTACAATCGACGTATTAGTTAACCTTTCTACAAACTCACCTAATGGTGAATTCAGAGAGTATGGAAATGGAAGAAAGATAACAAGCATAATAATCCCGGCTGGTAAAAGTACAGTATATGTAGATTATTACGACACGGTAAATGGAACATGGGTTTTAATGGCTTCTGCGCAAGGCTTTGAAAGCGGAGAGGCAAAAGTCAGTGTTAAACCGGATAAAATCCCGCCTGAAATTGAAATAAGGATAAACAATCCAAAGCATGAAACATCATCTGGGGTGTACGTATCAGGCTCAACGCCCTTTTCCTTTTCAACTGAAGATGATCTCAGCGGCGTTATGGAGGTAAGATATAAAATAGACGAGAACGCTTGGAATTTGTATTACTCAGATTTCAACATAAGCGCTTACTCCGAGGGCTTGCATGTTATAACGTATTTTGGTGTTGACAAGGCTGGTAACAAGGGAGCTGAGAAAAACATAACCGTTATTTTAG
>JAVZMD010000040.1:0-11964 GCA_038883435.1 Thermoproteota archaeon | reverse complement strand
ACTAAGTTTTTTATCATCTCTATCTTCTTCTCAATACTCACACCCTTAGAGTCGAAAGTAGCGTATAGTGCAGCATCATGACAGTGTTTACGTGGAATAAAGAATTTTACATCCAATCCCGTTATTTCCCTTGCCTTCTTGGCTACTTCTTCCCCAAGCTCATATCTTTCTACCACGTCTTTGAGATCAGTATTCTTATACTTAGGCCAATTATCCCTATTGGATAGGTCTATAACAATCGTATCAACATCGTCACCACGCTTATGGTCTATGCTTATTGAGGAATGTACACGGAACGCCTCGTATGCAACTGTAACCTTGCCGTCCTCCGTTTCGAAGACCATTATATATGGTTCTCCTCGAGTACGGACCATCCATTTGGCGTTACCGCCTTCAAAACCCGGGAAGCCTGATGGGATCTCGTAGGAGCACCATATTGAAGTCCAGCTTCTCAAAAGCTCTGAAATAGCTTTTGCAAAAGCCTCATCCTCTGGAAGAACTCCCTTCTTACGCTTTTCTTCAATCTGCATTTTCCACTTCTCCAATATTTCACCTTCATTTTTTGAAATTTCAGCAAATGCATTGTAAAGTGCGACCCACGCCTTCCCTATTTTCTCTATTTTAGCATCATCGTCTAAGCCTTTTCCGTCAAAGCTTGCGCAAAAGAAAGTGTTCTTACTTGGAGGAGTTGGAAGTATCTGTTTAATTTCAATCCCAGATTGAGCACTTACCCTCCTAGCTATCTCATCACTTTTTTCAAGAATCTCAATAACACCGCTCAACTCATCCTTATACTTACTCCAATTATTCCTATTCTGTAGGAAAGAGAGTATTTCATCTCTTTTCTTAGCGAGGGCCTTGTAGTCAAGAATATCCGCATACTTCTCCTTGTCGAGAAGATAATCCCAGAGTATGTCGCCGATGTGTGCAGCAGGCCCATATCCAGCTACGACTTTACCGTCTGTTGTTTCATATGCCTCAAACGGTTCATAGTCTGTTTCAGCATTTACACTCCAGATTATCTGCTCGTTGAAAAAACCCTGTTCACGAGGCATTTCTGTTAAAACATCCCTAAGCCCAAGGTCATCCGACAGATGTTTCTTAAGCTTATTGAGGAACGCCTCCCCAACCAATTTTCAGAAATACAAATAGAGGTCGAATTATATAAGGGTATTTGAATACAATCCTGTAAGGACAGCTGGTCATAGAAAAGCATCGTGCTTACAAGCAAGTTATTACCCAGCTTTGCCATGAATGTTTAGAATGTTTAATATATCCTACTGTAATCTGTGTATGTGGCTTAATGTCTTGAAACGACATTCTGTCAATTATTCTAAAACCTCAACCGGTATGAACGATTTCAAACGAGCAATATGCACTACTTTAACCTAGTAGAGGATCAAATTAACAAGTGCGGAGGGTGGGATTTGAACCCAAAATGCTTGTTTTTATAAACCTTTCTTCTTTATTCCGTATTTTGCAAGAATAGCGTCTCGGAATTCTAAATATTCTTTCCGTCTTTTCCTCGAGGTCTCGTAGACTTGTGACGCGAGCTTATATGCTACGATAACTGCTTCGACTCTTTTCTTAATTTCCTCGAACTTCTTATCCTCGTCCATATTGTTTCCGTTGAACTTTGATTCTAATCCGGAATCACAGTCGACCTTGTCGATGCTCACCTTGACTTCAACCCCATGCTCCTCCGATATCCTCCCAGCCACTTCGTCGAACCAAAGTAGCCTTAGGAATGCATGCCAGTATGGTTTTTTAAGATGCTTCTCGAAATTCCTCCTATTAATGTAGTCTTTACGAGCCTCCTCTATTTCTTTATCTAGAGCCTTATCTATCTTCTCCTCTTCCTTATCGTTGCCCTTTGCCTTAGCGAACTTAAACCGATAACTCTTACACAGACGCTCAATTATGTAATCTCCAGCCTTATCTAGTAGTTCTGATTCTATAGATATTATTCCATCGCTATGCTCAGTGACGAATCTAACTGGGACATGACTCTCGGTTCGGATCTCCCATCTATACCAGCCTGATGGAGAAGAAGTAACATCTATTTCGAATGGTTTGAAAGAGCCCCCAGTCACCTCGTTCTTCAACCTCTCATCCAGGTAGTTTTTCAGCTTATTGAGGAGTTCTTGGCTCATTCCTTAGCCTCCTTCTCTACTATGATATTCTATGTATGGATTCTTATAACTTCCCACGGTCGGAGGATATGGTTCATCATTTATTATTTGCTCAGGAGACCACGCGATTACCACGACAACTCCGTAGGGAGCCGTCTGCTTTGGATCATTAAAGCGGTCCTTAATCTGTATCCTCGCCTCGTTCAGCTGTTTTCCGAATTCTTCAACATTTTCAGGATCTCCCACGTATTTCACTTCTACAACAGCAATGCGCTCACTCGCCCCACTAACTTTTATCTCAAAATCAGCTCTACCACTCCCTCCCAAAGGATTCACTACCAACTCATCCTTTGAAATCCCGCTCCTCTCCGCGATTTCAGCAAGAATGATATCCATGAATTTTTCCCTCACTATAGCTTCGCCAAGCTCTCCTTTAGGACGTGGGTCCTGAGATTTCTCTAATACCCCTGCTGCATATTTCTTTATATCGCTGAGCTCCTTAAAGACAATTATCTCTATACCGGTTATCTTACCTGCCCCGGACGGTACATTTACTCTAAGATCTTTGTTTCGGCAGTAGACCGTTTTACTATTATCGAAGTGCACAAGTAGCACGATCCTTTCTTCATCGATATCCCTGATCCTCTTTTCAAGTTCAATTAATGCATCGTAGCCGAGTAATCTGAACAGCTCCTCTTTCAATCTTAACCTTAAAGGTCCTTCCAATCCTGTTCGCTCCTGGTCCCTGACTATGATCGCACAGGGGATTCTGCCCATTTGCGCTTCGAGCGGTTTTGAATTAAAACTGTATTCGGCGTGCTTCTCATCGCCTTTAAGATATTCAATCCTCATCAGGCTCCTCTTAGGGTCTATCTCAATTTCTTTAATGAGACGAGACCCGTCATCATGCTTAATTCCCAGTTTAGAATCCTGATAGAAAGAGAGCACGAGATTTCTACCCTCTATGTTCTTTCCTTCGAATTCAGTATCTACGCGTATCTTTCCTGCATGGACATCCTGATATGCGATAAACTTGTAGGTTACCCCATTAATTTCCATCTCGTTATTAAAGAGGTCTAGTGTTATCTTCTTGTCGTTAACAATAAACTCGGCTGGAAAGAAGAGCCTGTAGTCGAATAACTCGACTTTGGTTACGAGTATTTTCGCCTCATCGCTTACTACTTGGTCTAAAATCTGGTTCACCTGTTCCCTCGGCATATTGATTCGATGTGATTCAACATTTTTCTTAACCGAAAAATCAATTATCCCATTCTTCTCGCCATACTCCCAGTAAACTCTAACTACATATGTTCCAGGATCCACTTTATTACTTTCTCCTATGTCTAGAGTACTCTCCATCCCCTTCCTCAATATCACTTTGTGAGGCTTCTCCATGAAATCGAAGCTATTCAGCTTGACGAGAATCTCCTCTAACGCATCGGGATGCCTAACTACTTTGCTGAGGAATGCTTCCATAACATCCCTGCTATACCTGTTCTTGACGTCGAAGTAGCTATTTACAATATTCTCTATTTTTAATCCAACTCCTTTTACAGCGTCTCCACTTATCGCCATCAGGACTTCTTCAAGTACAGCCATCCTATTGAGATCCCCCATGTTCTTGCTTAGCCAGTTGTTCAGAGAATCTATCGCATCGTCACCATCCTTTATCCATATTGACACTATGCTTCTTGTCACTATTCTGCCTTTCTTTCCCAAATCTTCTAGAGAGTATTGCTCGATTATCATGCCTAAGGCATCCAGTATCTTCTTTGAGCTCTCCCAACTGGGAACGTTCTCTAAGACGTTTTTTGAGAATTGCGAAGAAGCATCCAGTATATCCTTAATCTTAGAAAGGTCTCCTTTCACGTCCTGAAGCAGGTTTCCAACAACATCTCCAAACCTTCTGCTATATTTGTTGGCAAGGAGTAGGTCGACTACTCTGTCTGCAAAGCCCTTTACCTTCCCCAAAATTAGGATAACCGTATCCAATATTGTTGGAGTTATCCAGTTGTAGACCCCCCTTACGATGAGTCTGAAGACTTTGTTAACCGTTAATCGCTGACCAGTTCTCTCGACCTTTATCCTGTTGACCATCATGAAGAGCGTGACGTATAATACGCATGAGACCACCGCACCAGTAACCCTTCCCCTTGCGTAACCTATTTTATACTGTCTCTCAAGCTCATCCCTAGCAGGAGGCTCCTTCAGGCCTAATGCTATTCTTATCTCATCAAAGCTAACGCCGACGGCAAGGTCTGAAAGAACGTTTAGTAGTAGATTATTCATCGTCTCGTTTACTTCTTTCCTCAATGCAAGTGCGAAGCTCAGGCATTCAGAAGTATGCTCAACCTCGCCCCTAACTAGGAATTCCCTTGCACGATTTTCAAAAGCCTTTGCTAAAACAAGCATCTCATCCTTAGCCGTATTGGCTTCTGCAATATCGAGAGCCACTTCAGCCAAGTTCATCAGAACGTTGAGGCCGAGGAGAATATAGTATGTCGGTCTGATGTACCTGAGAGGAATAAGAAAGCCCGTGACCATCATTACTCCGGCGGTAACCATTATTCCAGGCAGCTTCGACGCTAACCCTTCCCAGAATCCCTTCCAATACATCGTAGTCTTAAGCAATAAGTATACTTTTACCGCGGCAACAACCCTATCGTCGTTAACAAGCTCTAAGAAAGCGTCTCCAACAGCGGGTTCTCGCTGAACAAGCAGCAAATGGTTAATGGAAGATTTGTTAAGGACGATAGTGGCATCCCCCTCATCGACTTTAGGGAAGAAAAAGAAGCCTGTGGTTGTTCTAAGTCTGAGTGTGTAATTCAAATTGGTGTTTGCATAGTTCCTTAGCGATAAACCGTGAACGAGCTCTCCTCTGCTTACCTTTAACGGATTATAGAAGAGCCTTATCGATTTGCATCGATCCAAAGTTCTATTCGTTACAGCGTACTCCCACTCGATTTCTCCAGAGTCTATGAAGATGCTATTGTCCTTTTTCCATCCAAGCCTCGCCAGCCATTCATACTCTTCGTTTGTAACTTGGATAGTTTCGTTAATAACCTTCTCTCCAGCGAAATCCACATGCAAGAACCTTGGGGCTTTACTGAGGTTAAGCTCAAAGCAGGGAGGTTGTTCGAGCAAGTTCTTCAACTCATCCTCGCTCAGGACCTTGTTGAAAGAATCGTTCCATTTCTCCACAATCTCGCCGAAGTTTAATATGAACCTGTTTCCGAAGCCCTCAGCGTTGAAATCAACAATAAGCTTATCATTAGGTGTCCACTTCACCCAGTAATCTGAAGCATATTCTCCTCTTCTCAGTATTAGCCAATGCTTATTTACCCATCCGTCGCCATGCCCTATCCTAAACATAACCCGGGGAACATCCCTATTAGTCCTCAGAGTGGCATTAACACGAATCCAGAAACAATCAGTCCTTTTTCCACCTGAGTCGATATCGTAAACCTTGCATTCGAGAACCCTGAGACTAAGCGAAACACCATAGGAAGACAGGTTGAAGCATATTTCCGAAAAAACAGGTTTTTCGAGGTTTGGAAAGTAGACATTGATAACGTTATTCTTAAGGTTGCCACTCAGATCAAGTATTGCTTTAGAAAACTGGTTGTCTTCCCTACTGCAAGTCACATTGCAAAAGTCCGAGGTTCTAACTGAAACATTATAGTACCTTACGAGAGTTATGTTATAGAGCCAAATATGCTTCTTAACTCCCTTAACCTCATAGTATACAGAGGAGAGTGAGGAGTTGCATAACACGGGTATTTCAACAGAGACTTCGCCATTCTCAAGGCTGCGGGTAACACTCAGGTTAGCGTAGTCGACTAGAATCGGGGCTCCATTTGCTTCAATCATCCTCGGAAGACCAGCCTCATCTATTGCCTTAAGTATCTCCTTCTCATTATATCCGAGGCTTATCAAAGGCGCTATTTTCAGCCAGATCTCATCGGCGAGGCTGAGGTCCATCCCGCTCGGTATAACGTAGCTACGCTCAAGGAGCGGGCACTCAGAAGGAGTAGCATTCTCAAGCTGTCTCTTAAGAAACTCGAAATCACTAGTGTCCCCGGCTGTAGCACAGCTATTATTCAGACCCCTGGTTGATGCAAGAACTAAGATAACACTTTGAAAGTCACATGTCAACATGAGGAGAATAAGCAACAACCCGGTGATTTTTACTCGGAAACTCATGATTAAGAACCGGATTAGAACCCTCATATTTTATGGATTGTGCAAGCGAAAATTTTCACCTCCAGTTGGCTGAAATTTCCAACGGAAAGTTTTATAATTCGCCGCGGTGGAAGCTGACAAGTCTGCTTTCCTCAACTCGCTTAAGGAAAGGTCTGAAAGAAAATCGTTATCTTAGCAGAGATGTGAAAAACCCATACCTAAAACATAGAACCATGAACACGCGAAATTAATACTCGCCAAAAATATCGAAAAATGTAAAACAAGTGCGGAGGGTGGGATTTGAACCCACGAACCCCTTCGGGACGAGGTCCTGAGCCTCGCGCCTTTGACCAGGCTTGGCGACCTCCGCTTATTTTTTCCTACAGGGGAAAATATTCGTATTACGAATCTAATAAATTTTGCCAGTTAATATGGCCTTATTCGGTTATTAACCTCTCTTTTCTCAGGAAATCTATTAGCTCTTCCTCTGTCTTGAATATTCTCGTAGAGTAGTAATTGAAAAAGGGGCTTTCCGGGCCTTGGAATACTACGAGAACCTTCTTGTTATTGCTGAAGCCGTAGTTCATCTCAGATAGGACTCCGGGCGACATTATCGGGGAGAAATAGTAGACTATGAGGAAGTCGCTCTGGTCGATGAGTTGATAATCTCTTGCCACGATCTGGTCGAGCAAGTCTTCAACAACCTCCTCCATTTCCCTTACGCTAATTTCGAAACCGTTGCTTCCTATAATTAGCTTGTCCCCGCCTGAGTTCTTCAACTCCTTAAGCTTTTCGAGAAGAAGAGCATCTTCTATTTCGCCAGGGTCGAAGACTGTGAGTCCGAGTTTCCTAAGTTTCTCTTTGAAAACATCCTTATTGGCAAGGCTTGCCTCTTTGTCCTCGAGGTGGGTTATGGGATAACTTAGATACACTTTTCTAGAATCCTGTTTGAAAGCCAAGTTGAAAAGCGTTTCACCGGGAGAAGGAGAGGGGATTATGTAGAAAGGCTTACCCCTATAGTCGGCTATAGATTTTGTTAAAAGTATTTCCTCGTCTCTCCATACGAGAATATCCTTTAGCGTTAAACGCCCTCTCCATTGTAAAGATGATTCTAGTCTACGTTTTATCGATAATACGGAATCCGATATCGTAACGAAAATATCCGGAGAGAGCTCGTTAAGGTAATGGAAGTCGAAAGCCTGGAAAACATGCTTCTTCCACCTAAAGCAGGCATGTGTGCTTATCACTATGTTTTCATAATCCTCCGCTTCTCTTATTATCTGTTCAAATACAGTCGCCCTCAGAAAATTTAGAGACGAGGGAGATAAGTCAAGTATCTTATCTTCACTTATATTCATACCGAGCTTTCTAGCGGTTTCAAACATCATGCTTCCAACTGAAAAAAGCCTGATTTCAAAGCCATTCCTACCAGCAATTTCTATGAACTTTCTCAAGTATTCTTCTCTGCCGCTGCCACTAATGCCCGTCGCCACTATTCTCAATTCCTCTCTAACATCTTTCCGGGATTTATTTAAAGAGCTTATACTCCAAACATTTTGTACTAAATACTCATTATTTATTGAAAAGACCGGTTAAAGAAAAAGCAAAGACAATTGCCAAGTAGCGCATATTGAGAAATCAGACCTCCACTGCCGCTTGGAGCCTCCACTGATTAAACCACTTAGGATCATACTGCCTATCTATCGTAGCTTGTGGCTCTATTAAAATCCACCTTCCGGGTGATAAGCCTATGCCGGTCAAATCCTGATAATAGTGAAAGCCGTAAGGGCTTAAAGAATCTAGCCGTATTAGTACCATTGCATGGTCAACAGTTCCGTTTGTAAATATACCCACTGCAGAACTTATCCCCGCTTTTTCAAAAAGGGAAGCAGCTAGGATTGCGTAGTCATCGCAATCACCTGATCTGAAAACGAGTGTTTCAAGGGGGGCAAGAAACAGCTCATCATAATCCTTTTCGTAACGAATATTACTAGTTATGAAGCGTAAAATCTTCTCAATCTTTTCAATATGAGTATCCGTACTTTTAATGTCTATTAGTTCGAAGACCTCATCCATCTTACGCATCGCCATAGTGTAACTGTGTTCTCCAGAGATTTCGTAAAAACGAGCCTCTAACACCGGCCATTGCATCCTGCCAAGGCTATGTCTAGCTAATTCAGCCATAAATTTTGCTTTTTCCAAGTAATTAGAGCCCTTTCCTCTTTTAGGAATATCTATTAGAGACCTGACTTCATCATAGTAGTTTGCAAGCAGGTTGTTGATTCTAAGCCTCTCCGAAACCTGGTGTTTAAAGAGGAGGGCATTGTAAGACTCCTTCAGAGAAGACACCTCATCCTCCAACCGGCCAATTCGAATAAGTAGATTATCCCTTTCTAGTTTTAAGTTAGATGATTCGTAGTAGAGCTTTAGATAGTCTTCTTCAAGCCTTTGATATTTAGAAATCAAATTAAGATGGTAAAATAGGATTATTGTAAAGAGGAAGACTAGAACCCCTACAGTAATTAACAGAACAGTCTTCGACTTATCACGTTTGGAATATTCTTGAAACGGACCGTACTCATAACTCATTTGAAGCCCTCCTTATCTGGCGTATTCTCACAATATGCACCGGCTCGTCGCGGAAACCGTATGTTAAAACAGCAATAGTATTATCAGGGATATTCTTAAACCTAGACAGTTTCACCTCTAATTCATTAATACCGGCTTCATACTCTGAAGAAGATACTTCAACAGTCTCTACACCACGTAATAGCATTAGCTTCCTAAGCGTCTTAACATTAGGGGAAGCGGATATTATCCTGCAGTCAGGCTTGAAGCTAGCTATTCTCTCAGCCGTCTTCCCTGATTTCGTGAAAACACCTATCATGGCGCCGAGAGATTCTGCTAGTGAGACTATTCCGAATGCGAAACGACCTCCTATACTGCTCTCTTCACTAATCATTCTCCTAAAAGGCTTTATTTCAGACTCGTATCGCTCTATTATCCTTGCGAGCCAGGAGACTGTTTCAACAGGGTATTTACCCACGGCAGTCTCTCCGGTGAGCATCAGCACATCAACCCCCTGGGAGAGCGCTAAAACCACGTCGACGATCTCGCTCCTAGTCGGGACGGGGCTATCCACCATGGAGCCCAGCAATTGGGTAGCGACTATCACAGGCTTGCCCTTGTTGACGCATTTTTTAACAATCGACTCCTGAAGAGAAGGAACATCCTCCAAAGGAAAATGCATACCGAGGTCTCCCCTAGCAACCAGGATCCCGTCGGCAGCGTCGATTATCTCATCAAGCTTCTTTACTCCGACAGGGGTCTCTATCTTAGCCACTATCCCCATCTCCTTCGCGCCAAGCGAAATCAGTATACCGCGGAGCGCAGCAATATCTTCAACACATTTCACATAGCTCAAACCTATGTAGTCAAAATCGTTCTCGACAGCGACCTTGATAGCACGGACCTCCTCCTCTGTAATAGATGGAAGATTAAGATCCTGCCCTTGAATCACAATAGACTTCCTGGAAGTAACTACCGCATCCGTCAATGCTTTCATCAATATTTCAGAACAGGAGGCTGATTCTACTCTAAACGCAACCCTGCCATCATCCATTAGAATAACGTGGTCTTTCCTAATAGCCTTGAAAGCCTCCTCGTTGGGCAACGGTATCTTCTTATCCAACCCGCCCATAGACTCAGCGGCATGAACAATTCTAACCACCTCGCCTGCTTTCACTTCAACAGGCGTTTTCAAATCCCCAATCCTAACACTCGGGCCACGTAAATCCCCTAGGAGGGCGAAGTGCCTACCCAGCTCAGCCTCCACGCTCCTAACAAGCCTAGCTGTCTCCACCCACTCCTCAGGAGAGCCGTGGCTAAAGTTAACCCTGAAAATGCTAGCTCCCGAAAGCGCCATCTCTCTGATAATGCTCCTAGACCTTGACGAATTACCTATGGTGACGGCTATCCTAGTCTTCATCAACCAGAGTCCGGTATTGCTTCAAATAAGCATTGTTTTATGATTAATAACCATAAAAATAAGAAAGAATGAGACGCTGAACAAATTTTCAAAAAGCAAGCGCCACGGGCAGGATTCGAACCTGCGCGCCCCTAAAAGGGGCATCGGGTCTCTTATCACGTTAAGATCTCGAGCCCGACCCATTTGTGGGAAAGGCTTTTCCACTCTGGCACCGTGGCGCCGATTCGATACTTAGGCATCCAAGACTGATAAATTTTTCTCATAATTGATTTAAACCATCATTAAAAGCAAAAGAAGACGCATTAAACTGCAATAATGGATGATTGTAAGCTAATAGTAAGATGCTGCCAAAAATAAGTAATCTCTAAAGGAAATCCAAGCGGATTCTATTAGCTTAAATCTTTTTCGAACATTGTCTTAGTTCTGGAACCCGCCCTTTTACTGTTTCCTAGACGTATTTCAGATTCACGCCAAAATACTCATGAATAACCTTATCTCTCATTCCTGCCACACCCTTCCAAGGGATATCAGGATATTTTATTCTTGTTTCTTCAGGGATTTTCTTAACGGCTTATGATTTCTAACGCTCTTACTACTGCGAAAACCGTTTTATCGTCCCGCATGAACTCTTCGTAAAACACTTCTTCTATGAACCTCATAGCCTTAGGAAGTAGGCAAAATCCCAGTTAAGGTCCACTTTAACTTGGCCGAGAGCCATCTCAAGCATTATCCTCTATTTTATGAATGCAATGAGTTTTCTTGTAAACACTGCAGCATCAGAATTGATTGAGACTGAGTCGATGCCGGCTCTAAAAAAGCGTCTCCGAGAGAAGAAGAAACTACTCGATAGGCTGAGGGAAGAAGACCTATGAGGGTTTATGCTACGTGGTTTTTCATAGAGCATTACTATTCGAAAGACAGGGAAATATTGGCTAGGACAATCAACATACTCAGAACCAATAAGAATAAGGTGGTCTCTTCAATAGTTATTCATGAGGTTTACAGGTTGACAATGGAAAAAGAGGGAAATGAGCAGGCTGAGCATTAGTTAACGGTATGCCTGTCCATGCTTCAACTGTTCTCTTTATTTCCGTCCGGCTTGCTGACCCGTTGGCTAACGCCCTAAGAGTCAGCAGGCAGTATTTTTGAGAGTATCCCAAGTCTCCCGATATGTTTATAGCTATTAATCGTCTACAAATATTGCTCGAAATTCGTGCATTCCTAGTAAACTTTCAGACTGGAAAGTGAAATTTACTATACATAAATTGGCATTAACTATAGCGTTAATCTATCCGGCTTAATATGAGTTTTAGAAACATATAAATGATAAATGAGACTGCTATGAATGATGCGAGACTAAGAAGCGGGTTTGCAATATCAAAACGATTCTGCATGCCAGTTATAACGTATAAAACCATTGCAAGTGCAGCAAGAGCAATTATGCCATATCCGAAGAACTTAAGCAGTATTTCCAAACCCATTATTTATCACCTCCAACTCTGTTAATATAATCGATGTCATTTAGCTCTATTCTTTAGAGAATATACTCTAGGATCTAGAGTCAATCTAAGGTGGAAGCCTTGGTGTAAAATCTCTAAGAACCCTATAACAGAGTATTGAAGTCCACAGCAATATTATAGAAGATGATAACAACATAGATAA
>JAVZMD010000039.1:0-12929 GCA_038883435.1 Thermoproteota archaeon | reverse complement strand
TTACAATACCCATATCTTTAAAGCCTCTGTTTGCGAATTCTAACGCGAGCTGGCTTACTCTAAGTTTTTCTAGATAGGGCAATATCTTTGAATAGTCACCATAGCAAATGTGTAAACCTATCTTAATGCGGACGTTGTTGACAGCCATGTTTACAGCTTCGACTGCCCAATTCAATTCATCCGGATGCGTAGAAAGAGCAGGTTCGTCCACTTGAACATATAGAGCACCTGCTTCCTCCAATGCTTTCAATTCTCTGTTTATTATTCTTGCCAATTCGAATGTTAATTCTTCTTTACTTGAATAATACTCGTTGAAACTCCAGTCCGCTATGGTATAGGGTCCTGTGATTGTCACTTTTACAACGGGCTTCTTACAAACCGATTTCAAAAACCTGAGTTCTTCAACTACGATGTTTCCCCTATATTCCAAAGGTGCGTAAACAGCAGGTTTTCTATAATATGCATTACCCCATATTCTTATGGGATCGTAGAATTTGAAGCCACCGATCCTCTCTGCGAAGTATTCAACCATCTCATCTCTCCTCTGCTCCCCGTCGCTTGGAATATCTATCCCCGCCTCCTCCTGATCATTTAAGACGCTTACCACAGCATCGTTAAACGCCTCCTCAACCTGTTCATCATCGAACTTTCCGGCTCTCCAAAGTCTTAATACCCTCCTAAGCCAAGCGGGTCTTGGATAGCTTCCTATTACAGTTGTGGGTAGAACAGGTAAGCTTATCTCAGTCATTTCTATAAACCTCTCAATGCAATATTCATTTTCCTTATTTTAGCAAGGGCCACTGAGACGGGTATGAAATCCATCATCGCATTCGGTGTTAAATATATTCTACTGAATTTTTCACCCACCTCTTCAACTAAATTCCTGAGAATACTAACAGATTCTAGTTTAGTGCTTCTAGAATCTAAAGCACCCAAGCCCAGCTCCCATTCTGCTTCGACACCAAGTATTTTTTCAAATTGATCTCTTGCCTCAACCATGTCTATTCCGAGGACGTTTATCCTAAGATTAGAAAGAGCCTTTAAATCGGTTTTTATAGAACCGAAATATGTTTGAAGCCAGATTTTAGCTGAGAATTTCGATGAGAACACTTTGAAACTATCGAAAAAAAGACTCTTATCCATTTCTTCAGAAGTCAATAAGGGCTCATGTACTTCTATGATTTTAGCACCATTTTTCTCAAGCATCCTCGCCTCATCGCCGAGTGCTTCTGCAATATCTGTAGCAAGCCTCTCAATAGAAGAGTAATGCCGATTATCACACATTTTTGAAAAAGTATAGGGGCCTGGTAAAACAGCTTTAATATCAAGTTTAACCCTTAGCTCTCTCACGATACTTCTCACTTTTTCAAACGAGGTTAGAGTCGCATCGCCATGCCTTATTTCACCCTTTACCACGGGAACCCTATAGTAAAAATTATTGTCCAAGAACCTGTATAACCCTCCTCTCTCTAATCCTTCAAACGAGTTTGAAAAGGGTTCGAATAGATCGTCCCAGAGGAACATACAGTCGGTTATCATTGAGATATTGCTAATCTTTTTGATTATCTTCATCAACTCAGCATCAAGCTTATCTTCGTAAGTCTCCTCATCGATCTTACCGTCCCTATATTTGTTCATTAACCTGCCGACTTTAAACGGCCTCGGAAAGCTTCCAACCAGTGCTGCTTTAGCAATCATTTTTTCCTCTTCGAGACCCTATATCTTAGACCTTATGGTTTCAGCAAGTTTTATTGCATACTCATAGTTGCCAGGGGAAGAGATCATGAAACCGTCGAAGAAACGCATTAACCCTTCTAGTAACGCAATATCCGTGTCTATTCCAATCCTGAAATCCGGAGACTCGATTCTCATGCTCTCAGCAACCTGTCTTAATGTCTCAATGCTCTCTTCACAATGGGCAAGGTGAGTACAGTAGACAGGAGGCTTCCATCCAACTTTCTCGGCGGCTTCATCGAACATTCTGCGAAAACTTTCAGCATCCTTAAGCGTTAGGAAGACTTGTGTAAAAACATAACTCGGTTTAGATTCAAGCTTTGAAACAATCTTTTCAACAGAAGTAGGCCATCCAATAGCTAAACCAGCTTCAATACCCAGCTCATTCCTAGCCCATACAGCAAGGTTTTCGGGAGAAATATCGGAGATTGGAGAACCCTCTACTGGATTATCTCCTCGCATGAAGAGGAATTTCCTAATACCCACGGCTGCACAACCGTAGAGTACGCTCTTGAGCATCATGGAATTCATGTTAACAGTCTTATAATGCACTATAGGCTCTACGTTAAAGCTTTGCTTTAAAACGATGGCGAGAATAAAACCAGGTATTCTTGGCTCTCCTATTGGAGTATCTGTCAAGTTTATAGCATCAAACACCCCCTTCGCCATAGTAATTACGTTAGATATTTTTTCAACATTCCTCTTTGGAGGGGTTATTTCAAGGCTGATGAACATTGCAGGCAATTTTTAGAAATACGTTATAAACTTTCCTATCGGATAATTACTAAAGGCAAATAATTAATTCATGCTTTATAGCATATTCTTAGGAAATCGGGAGAATTTAATAAAGAAAAAAAACTTAGAGGGTTTTTAAAATTAAGGCAGCCAGAGGCTCTGCATTCTAGGTATTGCTACTCCAAACAGGTTGATTAATGCTGCTGGTAACCACATTGCTCCGAATCCAAGGATCCATCCTGCGACTATTGGCATAGCGTACTCCTCGTACCTCTTAACACCTATCGTCCTAATGGCCACGTACTTTATGATCAAAGCAATCAGCGCAGTAAGCCACATGTAGTTAGCTTGAAGCATCGACGTGTAGAGCGCAGGGACGTTAATGAACCAGAGGAACGGGACGTATGTCTTAAGTAGGTATAACACTATTGATACGACAGCACCAAGTCCAATTAGGACTCCTAGATTGTATGTCACGTCTAGCCCTGCTACGCTACTCCTACCTGTGAAGTAGTAACCGCTCATGGTCCAACACCACCAGCTGTTGAGGTGTGTGAATGCAGAGTATCCTCCTTTCGTCGAAAGGATGAAGTATCCGATTAACGGTAGCAACACGAAGAGCAGCACTATTGTACCTATGATCAGGGCGATTAGGAAGTCCCTCATCTTCATCTTCAGCTCGTAAGCAGACTTGTATAACGTGATCATGCTGCCACCGGACATCATGGAGAATGAAGTATTCCAGCTTGCAACAGCAGCATAATGCCTATCTATCGTGAACCATGCTGGAGTAGCCATTGGCGCAGTTGCAGAGACTTCAGTAGGCCATCCTCTAGTTACAACGCCAACGTAGTACATCGCTTCCCAAATCGATGGACCTTGTGCAAAGCCCATGCCGGCACCGACCTGCCAGAATGTTTCTGCATAGACCCTCGCGTAGAAGATGTTGAATATGAATGCGAAGATTGGTAGTGTGATTGCAACTATGGGGTCGGCACCGTCTGAAAGCATAATGGCATACCAGCCGAATATGCCGATGAATAGGAGCAGTGAGACTATTCTCAGCGGTAACCCTCTCTCCTCACCACCCTTCCATAGTGCTGAGATTACTTCTACTACTCTCTTCCTCTGTCTATACAGTGCCCAAAGGCCGATTCCAATGGCCATGCCGTTCATTGCGAAGAACCTGTATGGGAAGGGCATTACTCTCCCAGGATAGTTGCCAGACCAAGGCCATTCGAACTCCATGTTAGCATAGTATGCAACCCAACCGGCTTGGATAGCTATATACTGATAGATTACTCCGAAGATCACCCAGCCAAGTATGAAAGATATCAATACGTCGTTCGGAAGCACTAAGCCAACAGCTATCTGAGGTATGAAGAAGATTCCTGAAGCGTAAATGCCGCTACCCGCTAGGAAGGTCATGTCAAGCTTCGTCTCACCCCACCATGAGGCTATTGGGAACTCCGGCCACAGCTCGGCGATCAACGGGTTTATTCCGCTTATTGCTCCAACTAGGAACATGCCCCAGAATATTTTTGTCGCAGTATTCTTGAGGTCTAGGATCCTGGACTTATTGGTTGTGGGATCGACCTCGCCAGCTTCTCTGAATAAGTATAGCGTTGGTAGTGCCAATGGGAAAACTAGTCTCTCCTCCTCTATCCACGGCTTGCCAAAGGCGAACGCTATGAACATGCTTATACACGAGTAGAACAGGAAGGTAAGTCCCCAGTAGATGATTCCAGACGTTAGATAGTTCCAGGGTATTGCCTCACCAGCAGTCCTTCCTCGAGCAACCATTCTGGCAATGTCAAACCTGTAGGGCTCTGGGGCGACTGCCCAGCTGTTTCCGATAGCCTGGCTCCATTGGCTCTGTAGAGCACTTTGAGCAAGACCCAAATAGTCTTCGAAGATTGACCATGTCGGCATGCTCATCAGGTTGCTGTGTGCAGCAGCGTGCATAGTTAGATGGGAGTGGAGCCCGAGGAAGCATATCACCGAGAATATGAAGACGTATTCTTGTGAAGTTATCCTCAGCTTGGGGCTTACTCTTCCAAGAAGCTCTGCAATCACAACTATGTAAACCATCGGGATTATGAAGGACCCGAAGGTTCCTGTCTTGTTAGTATACAGGCCTAGGACGACGGAGAGGGGGGCGTATATGGCTACGAGGAGTATTGTCAGCAGAAGGGATCTTATTGTTAAACCGGCTTTTAATTCAACTACCTCGGTAGAGGCCATATATTTTCACCTTCGTATATGTTTCACAGCCAGTAAGTATTTAAGCATTACTAATAGTATTTGACCATTCTATAAAACTCTATAAATTTTTACTAGGCCAAGCACCTGACTGTTTAAAGGAACCGGTAAAGAATATTAATTCACCATAAAAAGCCTTTCTAGAATGTCTTGGATAGAAATGGTTAAGAAAACGTTGAAACCATTTGATGTTTCATTCACCACAAGCAGGGGGGGAAATCCTGTTGTCAAACCCCTTAGCCACCCAAACCTGATTATAATGTTCCTTGTTAGGAGGATGCAGTTCAGTTTTGAGATGAAATTCGAAACGATCTGTGTACTTGATGTTGAAAAAGATTGGAGTGGAAAAGACCTTACAAGCATTCTTATGAGAATGTTAGCCGAGTCCGTGGAGTTGGAGGCCAAGGGAATATTAAGGAAGAAAATAGAAATACGGAGATGGGGTGAGCTTACCCAAATGTCTAGATTCTTCAGAATACCTGAAGGTGGGAAACTCGTTGCTTTCCTGAAAAGCAATAATATTGAGAATATTCTTGAGAAGGGTGCTTTCGAACTCGTTGAGGTTTTTCCAAAGCTCATGCCTGATGAAATACTGGAGTATTACTTCATGACCTCTGGGAAGCATTTACTAGTTGATAGGATGATTCAAGATTATGTTGAATCTCCACAGAAAATATCTTGGATAATAAGGCTACATTCTATGTACGGCTTCCCGGGTAGCAGTAGGATAAGTAAAGGATATTCCTCAGTGATAAAGCTTGCAGAAAAAATAGAGGAGTTTACCAGTACTAGCCTTGTGCCCTAGTCTTAGATATGTAATTGGACTTCTCTTTTACCGATAGAGCGCCCCAGACTATGAGTTGTTTCCTAAGGTCGTCTACGAACTTATAGTTGGATGTGACCCAAGTGTTCTCAGGCCCAGATAGTCTTTCAAGATGCAATGTAATCTCATACCTCTTGGTTTCCTCGTTGAAAACTGTCAATATGTTTACTCTTTGCGTAACTCCGAGCTCGAATGGGGACAATGCTGCTATAAGGCTCATGGACAGGTTCTCATAATCTGGTTTATGAAGCTCTTTTACCATGTGCACACCTTCCTTTACTGCCCCCATTCCCTCGTAGTACTCATGCAAGTATGCGAGTAATCCTCTGCTTTCCTCAACTGTGGATACTCCTATGAGCAAAGGTATGTACCATTCATTGCCCTTAGGCTTCGTCTTAAACCTCCACCTCCTCTCTAAAGATGGGGTTGCAACCTTAGATGCAATGAAAGACGGGTATGCTGCTGCCGCTAATGCTGCCACTATTGTCACAGCGGTGCTGAGAAGCGTGAATGTCGAGGCGAAGTTGAAGGTTGCTCCCGCAGGGATCACGTTTAGAAATGCAAGGAGCCTCGTCATAAGATAGCCTCCGACATATCCGAGTAAAACACCCACTATTGCGTAAACTATTACTTCGGTCATGAAGAATACTGTTACACCCATTGGTGAAAGCCCGACGACGCTGAAGATGTAGACTTCTCTAGTCCTCTCCTTGAGACTACCTAGGACCGTTGTGAATATGTTTAATGCTCCTAGGATTATCACAAGCCACATTATTTCCCATCCTCCAAGCAGGACAGCGTAGAATGTGGATAATTGTTTAGGATTACCCTCATAGGCTAAGTACAGTCCCAAGTCCAGCACGTATTTTAGCTCTGTAGCTATTTTTTCCATTTCTTGATACGATGTTCCTTCCTTAGGCTCTATTGATATGGATGCGATGTATCCTCCGAAGTCTAAGGCCTTCTTAAGCGGCATTATAATTAGTTCTCCTACATCAATATTCTGAGGAACTGCCCCAGGTGCTGAGATGTAGTAACCTCTACTAAGGGAACTGTAGTACTGAGGGTCTACTGGAAGCATGTTCCACCCCTCTGCCTCAAGTTTATTATTAATCTCATAAGATGTCTTACCCTCTTCGGTTTGAACGGGCTCTAATATAGCAACCACCTTAAACTGCCTGCCTAGGATGGTAATGGTGTCTCCCACGGTTACTTTAAGGATGTCAGCTAGTCTCCTAGGTATTATTACGTGATCAGCGTTTTCGGAAAGAAGGTTATCGATGGGATTACCCCCAGTGTTCAGGTTAAATAGACTGCTTTTCTTTAAGAGCTCCTCTGAAGTAAGCCCGAAGAGGGCACGTACATTAGTCGAGTTGGAAGCACTCCTGACTATGAATACTGCTGCAGGAGTCTGTAGAGAATCTACCTGACCAAAAGCCCAAGCTCTCGGAAACACATAGAAATTATTCCCGGCGACAGTCGTTACCATCTCTAACGTATTTAATGAAAGCATGCCGGGTGGTGCACCTCTCGATTGTTTTATTAGGATCTGGTCAAAATCGGAATACACGTTCCAAACGCTAACGAACCTTGTTACTCTTGATGGTGTTAATGAAGTTAGGGAGGTCATTGCTATCACCATGGAGATCATCGTTAGGAATACGAGTATCGCACGAAGTGGTCTACGCCTCATGTGCTCACTTCCTATGGAGAAGGACATCATCGCAGTATCAAACCTGCTGACTTCTGCCTTATGCACACCAAGTATACGTCTCTCAATCCCCTTCCTTATCTCCTCGCCGACTGCCATTAAGACTATCAGCGTTACTAAGACAAGTAGTAGTATAAGTGAACCTATCATACCCAGTGAAATATTGCTCATTAATCCAAATGCTGGATGAATCTGCATGAATAGTATTAGGAATAATGCTGCCAAGAGGCCTATTGCTATAATACGTTTTGAACCCTGTGAGTGTATAATCACCTTCTCGAGGAAGAAAGCTCCAAATATGGTTATTACGAATAGGTATAGTAACGACCTACTTGAGTCGTTTATTAATGGCATTACATCGTCCCTATAAGCCTTGTAGGCGTAGGCTCTAGCTACCAATGCGTAAGAATATGCTTCACCGTATTTCTTTTCTTTTAGAAGTTTCTCAACCGTGTCTAAATATCCTCTGGTTTTAGCTATTGTCTCTTCAGCACTGGGACTCCCAATATTCTTTTCAACAAGCTTAAGGTACCTTCCGTATGCTATGTAATACATATCCTTAGCGACTTGAAATGATGTGAAGAATACTCTGCCTCTACTCCCATATTCGATGTATAACCCGTTCCCCTCTGTATTTTCTAGAGAGGCATTCACCAACACTAGTCCAACTGGACTAAGGACTACGAATCTCATACCCGGCTGGACCCATGCGATTGCAACCGGCTCTCTACCATTAGAGTAATAGCCATAGATTATCGGGATGTTACTGGATAAGTCATATATTGAAAGACCCGCCCTCCAAGGCTCGTTCTTCCACTTTTCGAAAGACCCTGGTCTAGGATCTATCTCTACGGGTTTTTGAAGAAGCGTTGGCGATTCGAAATCAAATATTTCCAGCGGGACAACCTTTGATATGACGACAGTAAGATTCTCGACAGGATTTCTCACTAGAATTTCTTGGGTAAATAGCCTCATGCCGAATTGTCCGATGTCATTAGCCATTAGAATAGTACCCTTATCATCCAGAATCCATCCTCTTGCAACCCATGTTAATGGTTGGAACCTTCCTCCACCTATGCCTATTGCAGCACCTGCTGGAGGTATACCGTGTACAACGAACCTTCCATCTTCATCGGCTTTTACTAATATCTTATTAAGCTTGTATGTAGAGGTGCTTATACCTACTTCAACTAAAACATTTGGTACAGGATCATGCCACCCTTTGCTGAAGTTGTAGGTTTTCACCTGCCCCTGGAACATGGTGTAGCCTGGGAACCCTAGGGACGCAACTAGGTTTAACCTGGTTGGTTTTGACATATCCCTGTTAAACCCTTCCCAGCTCATCCTTAAGAGATTGTCAACAATGCGAAGAGTTATCTGCAGGTATGGGTCTAGTCTAGTCAGGTTCGCATACTTATCATCGTCCATTGGACTTCCCACATAATATCTGGCTGAGTGTCTACTTGTTATTGTGAAGGCTGATAGGCCGGAATAGAAAACGGGTTCAGAATCCAGCATGTAAAATACTGGCTCGGTCCCCCAATATGATTGGTATGTGAGATAAGAGTTTAGAAGATTAGAAGCATTGGTTTGGAAAACGCTCATAGCAAAGCTCTTAATATTATCGTCATTAGTAAGCATATTCGTTATCTGCGTACTGAACCACTGGATTCTGTTTGGAGCGTTCTGGTGAATATCATATCCTCCATAAGTTGAAAACATGCCCGTGTATAGAATCTGCAAACCGTCTGAATCGCTTGCCATAAGGTCGAAGTTTATATTGAGAATAGGTGTTAAACTTCCGCTAGTAACATCTTCCCTTCTGAAAAAGAATTCTTCAACAAATTCTCTTGGACCAGCGAGTGCCTGCCAGTGTCCAGAGTAGAAAACTATCCAGATGTTATACTTAGGCGGGTTATTAGCTAAGTAGCGAGCATATTCGAGTAGTAATGCAACCGGTATGAGCTCTGTCTTACCTGACGCTAATCTTGGAACCACCGACCAAGAATCGAAGTGAGTTGAAAGTATTACAACATCGCTAGAATCATCTGTACCTTTTATGAAACCGATTATGTTTGTTGCAGTAATCTCCCTCCAAGAGACCCTGGTAACTAGCCTTATTTTAGTGGCATTCTTCAGTATTTCCCAATCGTTTTTCTTAACGTAGACCCTGGGGAAATAAATGGGTGTTTCTAGGAATTTGTCATTACACTCTAAGAAGTTTGTCTCTTCATCAGGCTCTATAAATATTACTGCCTCAGCTCCAAGATTAGCTACCTTCAACCAGCTGTCTCTAGAATTGAAATCCATAGCAATGATACTTCTAGGGATGTCTTTTCCATCTAAATCATCAATACTCCCCCTTCCCACGTAAACCAGCTTACCAGTAATGCCCTCTGGTGGGGTTGGGGAAGGGTTGATTCCATTTGGATATAGGACGTAAGCATTAATCCTCCCAACGTATGGTTCTAAAACCTCAATGTAAGTCTCTTCTTCGTATGGAATTACAACAGTATACTCTTGTTTTTCAGTTTGAATTCCAATCTCCTTGGTCAGACAATTGTACAGGTAATCTAAAGTGGCATAGTACCCCGGGTAGCCAGTTAATCTAGACCCGTAGGATGATATTGTGTTTATCACTTGATTCATCCTTTCAACGTTAATCGGGAACAAGCTTGCTGCTGTTGTTTGCAAGCCCTGTTCCATAGTCTCTATTGAGCAAGATCCTAGTAGGATTGGAAGCTGGTTGAGAATCGTTAGAAGAATTGCCGTCAAGAGAAGAGGAGCTTTAAGCTTGGAAACCGCTCTTAGGTACATCTCTGAGAAAATATAGCTTTCACTCTGTTAATTTATAAACCTTTCCTGAGGAGCAAGCTTTTTACTCTTCAGAGACGGTAGTAAGGAAGTTGCAAGCTAAATTTTATATTTAAGTGTTAAACTCCTAAACAAGCGAGGTGATAACACCTGACTGCCTCTGAGAGAGAATTCTACACGGGCTTAACATGGAGAACTATCCTTGCAATGATTTTGGCTGCCCTAATATTCCTGCCTGCGACGATATACTTGACCTTCTCGATGGGTACGGAAGTGGGTTCAGCATCTATGTATATAACGGCAATACTCTTTACCGCACTAGCCAGGATATATGGTGGTAGACTTTCAAAACAAGAGCTTTACATCATATACGCTACTGTTGGGGCAATTGCCACTTCAGTACCGTTTTACTATTGGCTTGTTTTCAGGTCCTTCTTTGTTACTAATCCTCTTAGCGTGGAGTTTAAGCTATTCGGAACACCGTTGAGAGAACTAGTCCCAGTATGGTTGTCGCCCCCGGTAAGCTCGCCCGTTCACCAGTTGAGGACTTTGATGCATCCCGATTGGCTTCCTGCTATAGTTATCCAGTTGACTTTTGGACTTCTAGGAATGCTTGCTGAAATATCTCTGGGCATGTTATTCTCCTATCTGTACATAGAGGAGGAACCGCTTCCGTTTCCAATAGCCGAGGTAGGCACGGCGATGATAAACACTTTACACGAGGCGGAGCCGAATAATCTTCTCTATTTCATCATATCTCTAATAGCAGGAGCAATATATGGGTCTCTTCTTCATGTTGTACCAATGCTCCTTGGTGCTGAAGCACGTTTAATACCTTCACCATGGGTTGACTTAACGCAATATACGCAGTATTGGCTTCCCGGTGCGGCCATAGGCATTTCTACAGATCCTCTTGCATTCATATTTGGAATGGTGCTACCGCCTTCTCTCACAGTTATGATGATGATCGGCTCTTACGCAACCTGGGTTTTTGGCAATACCCTTACTATAAAGGTGTTTAGAGATTTCGCCCCCCAATGGGCTGAAGAATATGCTCCAGGTATGAATATATTCCTGATACAGCAGCGTGCGGAGTTAAGGTTGTGGCTCTCATTCTTCATAGGCCTCTCGTTCGGCTTGGCTCTCTACCTGTTTATTACGACTGCCAGTAAAAGCATTAGGGCACTTAAAGCATTGTCTAAGTTAAGCAAATTGAAGGGGGGCCCAGGCTTTCCATCTGCGAAGGTACTTATCCTACTCTATTTAGCTTCGACTTCGGTAAGTGCAGCACTATACTACATCCTAGTGCCAGAGATTCCATTCTGGATGCCGGTAGTCCTCTCAATAGGCTTAGGATTCATAATTGCATCGATAAACGCTAGGACTTATGGTGAGACAGCAGTAGTAATAGGAGACTACTTCATGATGTTTCGTATGTGGAGAACATGCCTCTACTTCAGTAATTACCAGGGTTACACCGGATGGGTGTATGCACCAGCCCTCTCGGGAGGAAGTACTCCTTACATAGTCAATACTACGAAAATAGCTTACAATACTCAGACCAAACCGATAGACTACTATAAGTCTATTATAATAACTAACTTACTCGTCCTCACCTTTGGTTTTATATTCGTCGACTTCTTCTGGAGAATCGCACCCATACCTTCTTCAGTGTTCCCATACGTTATGGGTGTCTGGCCAAGCTATGCAGTGACAGACTCCCTTTACACCGTCCGTCAAATAGTGATAAGAGCCGACCACATATTGATGGGGATGGGTTTTGCACTCGTATCAGGATTCATCCTCTACGGATTGAATAGGGTTGGAATACCCCTAAGCCCAGTCGGTTTAATTGTAGGAATGCAGCAACTACCCACTTCAGCAACAATGACTTTCATAATGTCGATAGTCAGTAAATACGTAATGTCACGTGCCCTAGGAGCAGAAAGGTGGAGAGCTATAAGAGGCATAGTAATAGCAGGCTTCATAGCTGGGATAAGCATTGCAGTAGTACTGGGACTGACTATAACCCTTATCTCAAGATCCTCTTGGATATGGCCCTGGTAACTCTCTAAACGGCTATTTTTTAAAAACCAGTTCACTATTTAGGATAGTTTTATAGCTCTTTCTCGTTTGATAATACCATATGAAAACCGAGGTTAAGAGGTTGCCTACGGGAGTTGAGGGTTTAGACTCTCTTTTAAAGGGTGGGATACCGGAGGGTTTTTTCGTTGCGATCACGGGGGAGCCGGGCTGTGGTAAGACGATATTTTCAATACATTTCATAAACCGGGGGGTTGAAGACGGGGATAAATGCATCTATGTTACTACGGAGGAAAGTAGGGAATCTATAATAAGACAGGCCTTCCAATTCAACATAGATTTCTCTAGGAAGATTGAGGAGAACAAGCTGATAATAATCGATGCCTTGATGAGTAGGACGGACAAGTGGAGCCTTCAAAGCCTAGACATGGAAATGCTAGTCTCTAAAATAATAGAGGCTAAGAAGGAACTCGGATATGGTAGGGCTAGGGTAGTCATTGATAGTCTTTCAGCATTCTGGCTGGACAAGCCGGCGATGGCGAGAAGGTATAGCTATTACGTTAAGAAGGTGCTTTCAAAATGGGATTTTACAATACTAGCAGTAAGCCAGTACGCGATAACCACTGCGGAAAGCTTCGGATTCGGCATTGAGCACATAGCCGATGGAATAATAAGGTTCAAAAGGCTTATCCGTGGGGGGGAATTGAAAAGATTTGTAGTAATTGAGAAAATGAGGCAGACAGATCACAGTAGGTACCTCCATGAAATAGATATTAAACCTGGTGTAGGCTTAGTGGTCTTGGGCAA
>JAVZMD010000038.1:0-13045 GCA_038883435.1 Thermoproteota archaeon | reverse complement strand
TCTTATTTTCCGTTTTCTCCGGGAAGAATTGTTTAATCCTAGAATCCATTAATTGAGTATTAATACTTAGGAGGAAGACTCCGGTAACAATCTTTGGAAAGACTCCTACGTACATCATGTAGCTTAATCTAAGTATTTCAGCACCACCGGTTAGAGAGAAGAAGACGATTGCAAAATAGGATAAGAACATTAGAACGTAAATGCCCACTCTATAGTTTAAGGCTACTTCAGCGGAAAGATATAGGAAAACTAATTCCAAGAAGAATATAGAGACGAGATACATATACCATTCTGTTAGATTTGGCGGAAGAATAATGTCCGATAATATGTATGAAAAAACGCTAATTAAACCGATTACTATAGCCCCAGCATACAGCAAGTATTTAATAATCCTGTTATTTTCAAAAGGGGAAACTAGTATGTGGATTTGAAATATGAATATCTTGCTTAGAACAGAAATCATTAGGAAAGAAACCAGTATTGAAATCACACCTCTAATGTTCTCAAAGTAGTAGACACTGGGTGCACCTAAGTAAAAGAGAACGGTGACAAAAATCATGAGGATTGGGAGAATAGTGTATGAAATAACCCTCATACTCTCAACTAGTATTAAGAAAGGATGCGATTTACCCCTTTCCAGCCTGAGCTTATCCAGTAGGCCAACGATTAAGGTAGCAGCTAACATTACAACTCCAATCATAAGTAGTGGGACAGCCAAAAAGAACTTGGCGACGTCGAGAAGAACCGATATTGAAAAAAGGTTTATCGTAGCTAAGACCAGTATAATATACAGCTTACTAAAGCCTCTGTGCCTAAGCTTATAGAATTCCACTATGTCATCTAGGCTGATCAATCTGCCACCCTAGATGAACCATTATGGGTCCGTACCTATTTATTTCTTATTTACCCTTATTCTAAATACTATGTTAGAGAAGACTTATCTACATGTTTTCCAAAAATCTTATCACATGGCTAGGATTAAGGAGGTTAAGATTGGCATAATTGGCGGCTCCGGCCTCTATACGCTTCTCGAAGCAAAGGGGTATAAAATAGTTGAAACACCGTTTGGAAAAACCCCTAGGATAGAAATAGGTTATGTAGGCGATAGACCTGTTGCCTTCCTCCCAAGGCATTCTAAGCCAGGTAGCCTTAAGGTTTCACATGCTGTTCCACCCTCAGAAATAAACTATAGAGCTAATATCTACGGTTTGAAGAAACTTGGCGTTGAGAGGATTTTTACGACACAAGCTGCTGGTTCTATAAACCCCAATATCAAACCCGGTGAATTCGTTATAGTCGATCAGGTAATAGACATGACTAAGAGAAGAATATCAACGTTTTTCAACGGCAAGACCCAGGTCAAAATATTTAAAGATAAGCCTCCGGTTGGTGGTGTTGTACATATTGATTTTACCAATCCATACTGTCCGGAGCTTAGAGAGGTCTTAAAGAAGTCTTGCGAAGAAGAGAAAATATTCTATCATCCGAAGGGGACGTACATATGTACAGAGGGCCCCAGGTTCGAATCGCCAGCTGAAATAGCAGCCTATCGTATGCTTGGAGCAGATGTTGTAGGTATGACTGGGTATCCTGAAGTAGCTCTCGCGAGAGAACTTGGGATATGCTATGCTAGCATAGTTATGTCAACTAATTACGCTGCTGGAACAGGACCAGTGAAAATCACGCATGAAGAAGTTAAAGAAATATTCAACAAGAACATAGATAATGTCAAGAGGCTTTTAACAAGAGCAGTTAAGAATGTCCCTGATGAAAGGAAATGCGAATGCACTAAGTCTCTAGAAGGAGCAACTGCCTAAGCACTATAGTCATCTTTCAAGGTCTTTGGGAGAAACATAATTACCGAATTCTTTTTGTAAGCTTATTAGACGTTCCCTCTGCTCTTCTAGTACTTTAAACAATTCCAATGGGGCATCTGGAACATTATCTTTAAAGAACTTTTCTACACGGTTTATTTTTGCAATGTTTTCACGTATACGTATTGTGAACTGTTTTATGTAATCCGTCTCAGTATACTCTATACCACGTACCTTGTAGAAAAGCTTTTTCAAATCTTCATACTTAGGTATCCAACCCGTTGGGGTTTTTATAGCATCTACGTCATTATGTACTCTTAATTCCATCCATTTCATCCAAATTTGTTTATCTCTACGATCATTCAGGAATTCTCCTGTTTTCAAATCCCTAAGAAAATAGTTCACTCCAAATATGATTGGCTTTTTCTTAAGCCTTCTACCGAATTCTAAATTGTTACGTATGTATTTCCCCAGCGGTATTGAAACAAAGTCTTGAATACTCATGATGTTGATTTCATATTTCCCCTCTTCTTCAGTTATTGCGAATGTTGTCTCGGTTTCAAGCGCCGCCCCATATGCAATAATGCCATGCTCCCAATCGAAGCTTTGTTGAACGGGTACATAGCCTCGTGCATCGCGACAACCATATATTATACCTCCCAGCTCCACGCCCATGGGATTATCCAGTTCAGGATCACAGTTCTTCAAAGCTTTTAGTGATACTGTATATCTTGCATTTTTATGCATAGGTGGGATCTCCTCACCGTTCTCGTCCTTCTTACCTTCCCACCAGTATCCTGTGTAATTTATACCATCCTTTGGAAGCTCGCATCCCATTCCCAGCCAATAAGGTTTACCATCTTTAACCAGAACGTTTGAAAATATTACTTCGCCTGGCTTAGTCAATACCTCCCAGATAAGCGGATCGTCTACAGGATTAACATCCTTAATTATCCCGAATATTCCCGATTCAGCATTAACTGCATGGCATACGCCGTTAATATTCCTGAGATAAGCTATGTCATCAGCAAGAATCGTATTTCCAGGAAGCATTGCTGTCGAGGTCTTGCCGCATGCACTTGGAAAAGCTCCAGCGAAATAGGTCTTCCGCCCACCTGGGCCATATACGCCTGTTATCATCATGTGTTCCGCAAGCCAGCCTTCCCGGGTGGCCTTTCGAATAGCAAGGCGTAGAGCAAGCTTCTTAAAGCCTATGCTGTTTCCACCATACTGAGTATTAACGCTATAGACAGTGTTCTCAATGTAATCTATGTATATTCTCTTCTTATCTGGTTCTGCGCTTATCATTCTCTCGTTCAGTTTACCCGCGGAGTGGAGAACGCAAAAGAGGTCATCAGGGGCTTCACCCCGTTTAAAAACCTCGTATGCAGGCCTGTAGAGGAGGTCTACGGAGTGGGCAACATACCAGGAGTCTGTGCATTCCATGCAGGGGATGCTGAAAACCGAGTTTAAAGGACCCAGAGAGAGGAAACGTACTATCATTGTACGTCCTCTCATAATGTTTCTGAGAAGCCCCCTTATCTCGGCAAGACCCCCATCTCTATCTATTTGATTAAGAGCCTTGCTCAAGTAATCTCCTTTGGGTACAAGGTATTTAGTTGCTTCTCTATCTCTACCCTGGTCTTTAGGTCCGTCGAAGTGGTAGGTATGACCAGCTGTTGCAAGAGGAGTTTCCTCACCAGATTCTATTGCTCGACGTCTAATGTACGCAATATCCTCTTGGGAATCTGTGCAAATGAATATTTTATCGGGATTGCACAATTCAGCGGATTCTGCAATAAACTTATGTACTTTAGCGATAGGTATTGCAGCAAGTCTACGGTAATTCTCAATGCTCATCCTGGGTTTAAGTATTTCAAGGTATTGTAGCATTATTAGGACTCACCTCTAATCCTTTAATACTAGATAAGTCTTCAAACATTTTCAACGAAACCGTTGCTATGTGCTTTTTCTCAGTCAGCATCGATCGATTATTGCCGCCTTCCGAAAGCAAGGGGTTTAAAAAAGTTTCCTCATAGATTATGACTTTTATTACAAAGAGAAAAACGCTTGCAGTTTGAACAATGCTTCGAATAACCTTATGTAAGAAAGATGATTATTTCCATTTGCTTTAACAGAACGGATGTAAAGACGTTTTCAGGATAAAAAGGAAAACTTTTAATAGAGCTCTTTAAAACGATTTGTCAGCCATCATTTCTATGATGGCTAGGAGATGGAGCTCTCCTCTAACCGCCTCAAACGAGGCTGATAGCTCCTACCCTGTTACAGCTGGAGGCGAGAACGATTGGAAACCGAGGCGGTTAGGATTGAGAATATGCTTTGCTTCAGAAAAATAGTGCATTACATTACTGCTAGGCAAAACGACGATGGAGGCTATACTTCCGTCCAATATACAGACTCAACTCTCTACGATACTTATCTGGCCCTTGAAACACTGAATATGCTTGGAGTAGAATTTCCCAGGATCGACGATACTATCGCATGGGTGAAGAATTATAATGCTACTAATATTAGAGACTACTATCTTATAAACAAGATCTTTAACCTTCTCAACCAGCCGTTAATAGATGTTTCGAATCAAATAGTTAATCTCATGGATTCTGCTGGAAGATTTGGAGCAAGTAAAGTCGATATAGAAGCTGTTTCAGAGCTTGAGACAACATTCATGTGCGTAGAGCTTACGAGCATGCTTGCTACCAGAATTCCTTCCAGGAAAATAGTTGAATTCATCTTATCCCTCAAAAATTCCGATGGAGGCTTTGGTAGCGGGGAATCGAGTTTAAGCTCAACATTCTATGCGCTTAAAACTCTCCTGTTCTTAGGATATCCCATTGAAAACCTAAGCGAAACCCTGCATTTCGTAAGGGCTTGTGAAAACAGCGAAGGAGGTTTCTCTTTAAAACCCGGCGTCAAACCCTCTTTCATGGAAGCTACCTTTATGGGGTTAACCTGTCTCAGACTATTGTCAAGGAAACCGAATTACCCCCGTGAAACTATAGGTTTTATCACCGGTTGCCAAAATGCAAACGGGGGCTTTAGGAGGAGTCTGGAACACGGAATCTCGTCTTTTGAATACACTTTTCAGGCAGTATCATCATTGGAAATGCTTGGCATCCGGGTGAGACTCACTTGAATGAAAGTCGCCTCGATAAGAAGCATGAAAGATATGTTTTCTCCGCAGCCTTGGCACTGAGGAAATACGTAAAAGACTTGAGAAAACTTGTTTGTGAAGGGGAATCTCCAGAGACTTCTGGTATATCAGGTAAACCCGCACCATTGCCAAGTGTTGACGCAGAGAATTTCCTTAATAAAATCAGCGAGATAGAACAGATAATTGACGAATTTATTGAAAAATTCAGTCTTGGAATGAATAGCGAACCTAGTGTAAACCTAACATATATATGGATCAGTATTTTGCTTGGGAAAATGGAGGGGATAGTTGAAAGCATCAAGCCCGGGAAGCTTGAGAAATCTAGGGGCGTTATGACCGATGAATTAAAAATGTATTTAGAAAACCAGACTAGGAGACTTTTGAACGCGATAAGAGACTTGAGATCAACCTACACCACCGCCAAAATTAGTAGAGATTGAAATCAAGACTAGTTCCTAGTGAAAATGAAAAGAGACCCAATGTCAATAGGGTATAATTTTAGGTTTACCGTATTAATTTTCAGCCTTTAACGACACCCAGAGGCACCAGTCTAGCAACCTTACGTGAAATCCCTGCACGATGAGTAACATCGACTACGATGTCAGGATCCTTATATGCTCCAGGAGCCTCTTCAGCAACGAGATTGAAATCTGCGACTCTTAAGTAAACACCTTTCTCCTCGAGCATGTTTCTAATTTGCCTGCTTGTAAACCTGCGCATTGCCTCATTCCTACTTAGTGTCCTTCCAGCACCGTGTGCTGTCGAACCGAAACTCGCCTCCATAGCTTTCTCAGTACCTACAAGTACCCAGCTCGCAGTCCCCATCGAGCCGGGTATCAGAACAGGCTGGCCGTAAGGCCTGTACTTAGAAGGAATCTGTTCATGATTAGGCGGGAAAGATCTCGTAGCACCTTTCCTATGAACAACCACTGTTTTCCTCTCACCGTTAACCTTATGGTTCTCGATTTTAGCAATATTGTGAGCCACATCGTAAAGCACGTTTAAACCGAGTTCAGAAGCATCCTTGTGAAAAACCTTTATGAAGCTCTCTCGAACCCAGTGTGTTATAACCTGCCTATTTAGAAAGGCATAGTTGACAGCACAAGCCATAGCAGCGAAATAGTCTTTAGCTTCAGGGCTCTCAACGGGTACTGCAGCAAGTTCCCTGTCAGGAAGCCAAATATTGTATTTCCTGCTAGCAAATTCCATAATCTTAAGATAATCAGAACAAATCTGGTGTCCGTATCCACGGCTCCCCGTGTGAATTAGCACTACTATTTGTCCAACCTTTTCGATTCCGAAACCTTTTGCAACTTCTTCATCGTGTATTTGTTCTACCACGTCTATTTCGAGGAAATGGTTTCCACTTCCTAAGGTGCCCAATTGCGGAAGCCCCCTTCTCTTGGCGGTTGTACTAACCTTGCCGGGGTCGGCACCCTTGAGACAGCCATTTTCCTCTATGAATTCTACATCTTCTTTCCATCCGTATCCGTGTTTAATTGCCCAATTTGCACCCTGTTGAACAGCATTATCCAACTCATCCATGCTCAGTCTAAGCTTTCCCTCAGAGCCTAGGCCGGAGGGGACGTTATGGAAAATCTCATCCAACAATTCTTTTAGAAAAGGTTTCACATCCTCTATTTTCAATGTAGTAACTAATAGTCTTACACCACAGTTAATATCATAACCCACACCACCGGGAGAGACTACTCCGTTTTTAACATCGAATGCGCCCACGCCTCCTATGGGGAAACCATAGCCCTCGTGTCCATCTGGCAGAATTATTGAATACTTGTATATACCTGGGAGTGTTGCAACGTTTAACCCTTGCTCTATCGTTTTATCCTGAGTCATTTTCTGCAGAAGAACCTCATTAGCGTATATTTTCAAAGGGACTCTCATACCTTTCTTAGCATCAACACTTACTTGGTATTCTGCATCTGAAATTTTTTCAAACCTGTGACCCATTTTCCGGGATCACCCTATAGGGTTCTTAATCTCCCCGGGTGACCCCCAGGGACTTATCCTAACTTTTCTTACCTCTTATCACTTTTAATCGTCCCTCGGGGTTATTAAAGGTTTCTTAACATATTTTTAATTGACGGTATAAGATGATGGGGCATGTTAGAAATTTAAAATAATCTTAATGTAACCAGATATAAGAGGAAGAGAAACCTGAGTAGATACCTATCTGTACAAAATATCTTTCACACACTCTTCCGGTTTCTTCTCGAATAACCTCGTCAATCAGACTTTGCTCTGTTTTTGTTGAATATTAAAATCATGCTAATAACAATCATCAAGACAGCCACTGTTACATGCCACTCTCATCCTTCAGGAATAGGATAGCCTGTTCCTTCACTTCCTCCGCCTTTAAGAGCGCAATCTCCCTTAGCGAACGCTTCTCCTCTAGGCTTCTAATGAACTCGTGACCGAGGAAATAGCCCGTCTGCTTTCTCCCCCGAATGTTGAACCAAGATCCGAAGAAGTCTCGTGCTTGAGATGGAGCCTCCAGCTTTCTTAATAATTCTCCCGCCAGCAAACTTCTATGTGCCTCACACCAGTTACTCCAGTCTTCATCCTGCGCCTGATGCCAACTCTCCCTTCCCATGATAATATGTTCACATCTTTGAGCGAAGCCTTCGCTGTAAAGTTGGAACAAGGGATCCCGCTCCATTTCTTCGAAACGCTCACACTCGTTCCGCCAAACCATGTGGGTGAGGTGCCCGATTTCGTGAGCTATAAGGCCTTTAAGCCTATTCTCACCATGCCATCCCGATTCTACAATATTCTCCAGCCCTAAAAGCATTGCAGGCAACCCTTCGTACATTGTTGCCCAGCCGGCTCCGCACCCAATACCGACGTATATAACTAGAATCATACTGAAATCCAGCTGCAGCATGTCATATGCTCTGCGGCAAACCGGCTCGTAAACAGTGAGAATGTTCTTCCTAGCCTCGCTCATTAGGGGGATGTACTCTGAAAGCTTTGAGAAAACCTTCTCTTTTGCAACTGTCCTCCAGTCTAAGCCCTCATCCTCATAGTTCTCCAATTGTTTCCTCAGCAACTCAGGGTACTTCTCCATGTATGACATCTGCCAAAAATAGATTTGACGCTCTATATCCATTGAGGAAGCAGTGGACCAATAGGTCAAGAAATCTTCGTATGTGTCAATCATTTTAACCTTTGAACTCATTGCACCCCTTTACGGGTTCAATGTGAACCTTACTTAAACCTGTATATCGATAAGTCATAACGCACTCAAGCCTTTTAAAGCTTAAGTTTCATTCTACGCATTATTAAGGGCTAATCTCCACTTGATTTTAAAAGCATTTGATAGAGACTTGTGATAATATTTGATAAAAAGCTATGCTTTAATTGATCCTATGTTTCTAGCGAGATGTATGAATATACGTCTTCTAAATCTTGATCCAGCCTGAATGCAATCATGTTATCGTAGCTATTCAAGTCGATGATATTCCAACCAGGCTTAAGCTTCATATCGTCAAACTCCGTGTAATCGACAGAACCAAGTATATAGTGTGCAATACGTATAGAAGCCTCTACTGGTGTTCTCACCCGTAGCCTTTTATTGGTAAACCCTTTCAAAGGTATTCCTCCAACCCAACCATTTAGGCCAATTGACGACTTGTAAGTGCCGTGTAGGATACTGAGCCTGATACCTGTTAAAGGCTTCCCCAAGACGGTTTGGGGCTCAAGCATGAATATTGTGCCAGTGTCACTCCTCCAAGTCAGGATTGCTTCGTGATTAACGCAGGAAGCATGCATATAGATATGCTTACCGTCAAAAGCCATTCCGGAAGTATAAAAGGAATGTGTTATTATTTGAGGAGAGACGGAGTCGAATCTAAGTAGAACTGGCGTGTTTAAAGCATCATCGGGAATTGTCTCCTGTGTATTGATTGGAAGTAGTATTGAGCTGTTTATGTTAATAGGCTTCTGCGCTCTAGCACCTGGTCTTGTCCATATCTTGTCTAGCTTGTAGCATGCGAAAAATGGATAGGCCATCATCCTCCTGGAGGAACCGATTCTCCACTCTTGTATGGATACTATTGCCGGCCCTTGAATAATATAGGGAAGGCTACCGACTCTGAAAGAAGCTCCTCCGAAAGTGATTGGAATTTCCCAGTTCGAACCATCAAAAACAGGAATTGTAGAGACAGATTCATATTGATTCCTTTGGGGATTATACGCGTAGATCGCCTTATCGTGCCAGCTGCTTATTAGAAGCGTGTCCTGATACATAACCATTTTGTAGGCGTTTCCGAAGAATATGTGTTCCACCTTACCACTAGATAGGTCAAACATATAGAGACCTTGGTCACCGCCCCAGTTAACATCGCCTCGAGTAACCCATAACACTTCCTTTTTAGGGTCATAAAGCAAGTCTGTAACCTCAGCATACCAGTAATGTTTCTCTATCTTCTCATCCCATCTCTTAATCCATAGTAACTCGACTTTTCCATCTTCATCTATAGCATGTATGTGGCTGAATTTACCACTCCTATCTGCATAGTCAAAAACTTGTCTGTCAGGGTCTCTCCGAGTAGGAGCCTCACCCCAGCCTCCAAAGAAAACCCTATCTCTCGACGTTTCCATAGCCCCATGAGTATCGCCAGCCGCACGAGGTTCTGGACCGCATTTTTCATACCTGTAAACAAGCTCACCGCCGGCATAAAGCTTCGCACAAGTACCGTCATGGAAAATAAGCTCTCTCAGCTTTGGGTGTATAGCCAAATATCCATGTCCGCCCGCAGCAGTAATGGCTACATCCAACTTGGGTAGGATAGGAATCTGTTCGTACAATTTCTTCATAGAAATACTCATGCGTATTCACCGTATTTGCAATGCAAACACCCTTAAATAAACTTAGTCGAAGAAAGAACGTATCCTGGGCTGGAGCAATGTTTTTAGGGTTTGAAAAACTGAATTTTTAAGCTATGAATAGTAGAGAACGCCTAATTCTGGCGTTAAAACACGAGGAGCCTGATAGAACCCCCATAGACTTCGGCTCGTTAAGAGTCTCTAGTATCGATGCTTTAGCGTATTGCAGACTGAGAAGGTTTCTTGGTTTACCAGAGAAGCCGGTGAGAGTTGCATCCCAGACCTTCATAAATACTATCGAATACGGCTCTAACATCGCAGAAGTAGAAAGAGAAGTCTTGGATCTTTTCCATGTGGATGTTATAAATGTTAATAGGGTTTTAGAGCCACGCGGTCCATTGACCGAAGTATTTGATGAATGGAAGACATGGAATGTAAATGGTAATATTCTAGAGGTCCATAGCAGTGTCGATATTACTGAGAATGAGGATGGATGGATCTTAACCTTGCCAGATAGCCCTTTAGTCCCAGGCGGTAAGAAGTATAAAATGCTCAGAAAAGATTTTACCTGTGTTGAGCTCTGGCGCAAAGAAGCACCATTAAAAGATGCAAAGAGTATCGAAGATATTAAGAGATTCGATTGGGACCTTCTTAGACTTAGAGATGAGGCTTTAGAAGGGATTAAGAAGAGAGCGGAGTATCTTTACACTAATACTGATTATGGATTAGCATTATTCGATGTCGGTTCGCTTCATGCGAACATAGGTCAAGTGTTCCGTGGCTGGACTCAGTGGCTGGTCGATCTTAAAATCAGAAGGACATTAGCTGAAGCAATACTAGATAGGGCAATGGAGGTTCTTAAGTATAATCTGAAAAAGTATGTCGATGCACTTAGGGATTATATTCAAGTGATTGGATTTGCAGACGACTTAGGAACGCAAGAGGGCCCGCAGATTCCCCCACAGCTCTTCAAAGACGTTTACAAGCATAGGTATGAAGAGCTTTTCGGATATGTGAAGAAACATTCTAAAATGTTTGTACTATTACATTCCGATGGAGCAATAAGTCCTTTTCTCAAGGATTTAATAGATGCAGGACTTGACGCTATCAACCCTGTTCAATTCACGTGCAGGGGCATGAATCCTGAAGAACTTAAGAAAAACTTTGGAGACCAACTGACATTCTGGGGCGGTGGGGCGGATACGCAGGGTGTACTGCCCTACGCAAAACCTGAAGAAGTAGCTAAGCATGTTGAAAAGCTGGTTTCAACCTTCTCACCCGGCGGCGGATACGTGTATGCTACTGTTCATATAGTCCCTGGCAATACTCCACCTGAGAACATAATATCTGCATTTAAGGCGGCGTATGAATTTGGCAAATATTATTAGACCCTTTAAATCAAACGGAATAATTTTGCAACCTTTTCAACCAAGGATATTACTACCCTTAACGAGTATTTCACAAACGGATTCATGTCTTTTAAATACCATTTGGAGAGGTCTTTTATCCAATAAAGATCGTGTTTTAGACAGGCCTTCATTATTTCAAGCTGTTCCTTAGATGGTTTTGCCTTATACCATTCCCTATTCTTAAGCACACCCATCGGAACAAAATACATAGGTACGATAAGGCTTCTGAAAGGCCTGAGCTCGTCAATTAGCTCTAATGTTTTAACTAAGTCTTCAGTACTCTCCCCAGGAACTCCTAGAATTATTGTCGCAGCAGGTATTATTCTAGCATCATGCATTATGGAGAATGCTTCCTTCACTATCTCTGGCCAAGAATGTGCAGGATATGGAGCTGCTTTTGCAGGCATTAACCTCTCAGCAAGCTCTGGTGATCCCGTCTCAATCCCCACTTCAACTCCAATGAAATCGTACTCGTTTCTTAAGACTATTTCAGATAAGCGTGATATTAGAGAATAATTCTCCTGAGCATACTTAACTGCTGAGAGACTGACATGGCTCCATCCGACTATTTCAAAATAGCTCCTAGCCATCTCGTGCAACTTTATTAACGGCTCGGGTCTTGACCTAATTCCGTCAGCACCATAGAGGAGAATGTCTTCAGAATGTAATAAACATCTGTCCAGCCCAGCATTCTTGTTTACTTGGAGTTCTTTCTCAATCATTTCTAAGGTATAGTGTCTTAAAGGCCTTAGTGTTACTGAACAGAATTTGCATCCTCTTGGACACCCCCTCATTATCTCTACGAGCCCATTTACAGAAGCATTCTTTATTAACGGAATCTCCTCAAGCTGAGGCACGTCTTTAAAACCAACGTAAACGTACTGTGGCAAGGGCTTACCATCGAGAGTATCTTTAATCAAAGATACGATTATTTTCTCAGCTTCTCCCTCAATTATCGTGTCAATACCCCATTTTTCAAAGTATTCTGGCATCCAAAGCCATTGCCAAGCTGCTGGCCCTCCCACGATTATTTTTAAACCATTGTTTTTCGCCGCCCTTATCTCCGGTTTCTCCATAAACCTTCTGAAATACCTCGCGTTTACTGGCTCTTTTCCAGTAAGAACCCACCATTCGCTGCTTGGTGGGCCTAGTGCAAAATAATCATGATGCCCTATCCCGAGTACTTTTGCGTTTTTTAAGTGTTTTTCTAGATAATCCGGGTCGATTATAGCAGCTTTTATACCAGCATCCAGTAGCGCAGCCTCTATTTTCCTAAGACCATAAGGAGCTTCTCTAGGCCTTCCAATATCGTCGACTTCCATTTTAGGAGCTGCAACAGCCATCCAGACTTTTTCAGGCACTATGATAGATGGACCTGTGGTCATGAAACCTAGAAATTCTTTGCCATGGTGGTTAGTCATAAGAGTCCTGTCGACCGATAACACTACTTCAAAATTATCATTCAGCATCTTGGCCGATTACTAATTTCTCGTCAAAATCTTCAGAGCATTCGTATTTCCCATTGTAAACTATAAGCGTTGTCGAGATGTTTCTTGTTGTTAATGATCTAATTGTCTCCAGTACTTCTCTACGTTCAAAGCCCTGCATGTTAATTACTATTTGCTTGTACTTAGTTAGTAATGGAATAACGTCCTCAAACCTGTATAAATCTTCGGAATTGTTTCTCTTTTTAACAATCATTTGAAGCTTCTTATCTGAGTTCATTCAGCAACACCCTCCAAGACTTTTTCCAGATACTTCAATACTCTGTATTTCGCATACTCTCTTACAAATGGATTGGAGAT
>JAVZMD010000037.1:0-13172 GCA_038883435.1 Thermoproteota archaeon | reverse complement strand
AGGGTTGGGATAAGGCTCCAATGGAAATATTAACATCTCATGTCTTTAATTTCAAAGATTTCATAGTTAAAAGCGAGTAGCGGGGGGTCGATTTGAACGACCGATCTCAGGGTTATGAGCCCTGCGGCATAGACCTGGCTAGCCCACCCCGCTATATTTTTCTATATTTATTTCCTTTTGTTTGTTGTATTGCTTCGAATAAAGAATTTCGAGTGGTGAGTATATAAAGTTTTTGGTCGGATTCCGCCTATTCTAGCCAAGCTGGTTCTGCTTAGAGTATTGAGGCCTGTCTCCGTGAGCTGCTTTCTGGGCTGGCGGACGTTTGTCTTGAAGCATCGATGCGTATGCTATCTGGTGTCTTTCATTGTATTGTAGTAAGGTTTCGAACCCGAATTCCTTTTTAAGATGCTCGGTTTTAAGGGTTTCATCCGTGGGTTCAACAATGAAGCGTGCGTCATCTATGTTGGATCTTATTTCTACTCGTCCAGGATACGTTTTCATTATGCGTTCCGGTATATCGTAGTTAAAGTCATAGTGGGAAATAATAAAGTCCGTGTTAATATCCCTGTAAATCACGTTTATACGCTGGTCTGTTTCGGCTAAAATTCTTCCCAGCGGGTCTATTATTCTTGACTTGTCTGAGCGTACTGAAGATACGACGTAATACTGGTGTATGTAGGCGTGCACTTGAAGTGGAAAACCACCGTTATAAGCCGAGGGCCAGAAGACTATTTTCGCGCCTTTTTCCGCGAGTTCTCGCCAAGACTCTGGAAATATTATGTCGAAGCATATTTGCATTCCGACGCGCCCGAAATCCAAGTCGAAAACCAGAGCCTCCTTACCGGGGCTTACTCCCCCCTCGAAAATAGTGTAGTCGCTAGAGCTGGTGACTGGGTGAACCTTATCGTAGATTCCGATGATCTCGCCATTCCTATCCATTAGGATGGCGGAATTCCATATTTTCCCTTCCCTCTTGGTTAGTATTGGGCAAATAATATAGCATTTTGCGGCTCTAGCCTTTTTCCCTATGACTTCTACAGTAGGCCCGGATACTTCTTCTGCAACCTCCTCAATAGGTCTGTTAACGTTTGCAGTTGTGAAGGCCTCAGGCAGACAAACTATATCAGGCTTATTGGCAAGCGCTAAATCTAGAAGCTTTACAACATGTTTTCTATTTTCATTTATTGAACTATAGAAGCTTCCTCCTTGGCAAACTGTTGCAACCCGTGCCTTCAGTTTTAATCACCGTTCTAAAAAGAATACTGATTCAGACTATGTTTTTAAATTAAGCCCTTAGGCCTATTCTTATTATGCGAGCGATGTTCACAGTCGGGTAAGGTTGTACGGTGTTTCTCGGCCAACCGTGGCTGTTTCAATTCGTAAACAGGCACCTACAGGTTTCTAAGACTACTGTCTTCCGCGGCAAACCGAACCTTGGTCTACCCCTTTTAAAGCCGGAAAACTTCGTCTTTAAGCGGCTCTGGCGTTTTAGTAGGACCTGGTTTTTAGGCATTAACTTGGGTAGAAGCCTTATGGAGCCTGTTAAAAGTATAGAAAATGCAGCAGGTTTTAAGCGGCCTACCATCCGAAAAATTTATAAACTACGTTTACGTTAACGTAGTAGTAAACGTTGAAGGGGATTAGGGTGGTGTATAGGAAGGGTTCCAGCGAGGTCGAAGTAACCGGGGAGAATGTGAATGAGGTTAAGGAGATGATCAAGTATATCCCTGAGATCTACTTGGAGCTTGAGAAGACTGAGGAGAGGCTTAACGAGTTAAAGTCCACTCTAAGTGTTCTCCCAGCGTTCGTAAAGTATGACGAGGAGAATAAGCCGATCTTATCTGTAAGGGAGGAGTTTCTCACGAGCAGGGAGGCGATAATACTTATTCTGAAGTTTGCTGAGAACGGTCTTAAGTCTAGCGAGATAGGTGAGCAGCTGAGCAAGAGCGGCATAGTTTCAGTAGGTTATCCTTCAAGGCTCTCCGAAATGCTTAGGGAGGGTATTGTTACTAGGAACGAGCTTGGTAACTACGTGCTTACTGAGAAGGGTAAGATAATCGCAGACGAGATTGTTAACAGGCTTGAGGAGGTGGCTTTGAGATGAATTCTTCCTCAACAATAAGGCTTGAAATACCAGATAAGAATATTAAAGTGGAGTTTACCGGCAGTAGGGATGAGGCAATATCGAGCCTTCTCAAGTTTCTCACGAATGTTTATCCTCATCTAAGCATCGTTGAGAAAATAGTCTACACGCCGGACTTGGAAAACCTATTGGCCTCGGTTTCTCAACATTTGAAGATAAGTGACGGCGAGATAATAATACTCGACGAAGAGAATAAGACTACCGAGAATAAAATATTATACTTGCTCGCAGGCTGCTACGCGGCTTCGAAATTGGGGCTTCGTGATAAGAGCAGTATGAGTGTTGAAGAAATGGTTAGAATGGTTTCAAACATTTCAAAGAAGACTATACAAAATACTCTGGTGGAGCTTGTTAAAAAGGGACTTGTTCTTAGACAGGCCAGGGGTATGTTCGAAATATCGACAAAGGGAATAATGCTGCTTTCCGGAGGTATTGAAGGTGAAAGCGAGTCAGCAGCAAAACCTGGTTCCGCTCAATAAGATTAAGCATTCGCAGGCGGAGCCGAAGGTTTTAGACGAGAGGGAAATACGGCTTAAGGTAAATGGTGTTAATAAGATTAGGCTAGGGGAGTTTTCACAAATATCTTTAGAAGGAGAGGCAAGCTTTAGCAGCATTATTGCCATTGACGTTTCGACTGTTAAAGTAGGAATAAGTAGCTTGGGGGAAGTTTATGCTGTTAGAGGTGCGACTGTTACTAAGAAGAATAACTCGCTTACTATAAGTAGGACTAGGCCAATGATAGTGCTTGGTGAAATATCTGATACGCAAATCTCTTTTGAATTGGAAGAGCGATTGAAAAACATTAACTCAGCTAGGAACTCAATAATACTGTTAGATGGAAGTTTAAGCGAAATAATAAATGTGGACAAACCCTTTAGCTTAATAAATTCTCTTAAGACATCTTCAAACGTTATTATTTCTATTTCAAAGGGATTCATAATCCCCTCCATACGCTTGCCTGAGGAAATCGAAGAGGCTCCGTTCATAGGATCTATATTAAATGGGAAGAGTGGTAGAGAGTATCTGGTTAGGCTTAGGCTGGGAGGCTCCCTGTTAAAAATCGAAGCATATCCTATGATGGAGCTAGAGGATATTAGCAGGGTGTTCTCTTCCTTAATATCTTTAGATGGCGTAGAATACGGCTATCCTGAAACACTGAGGCTCGCACACATATATTCTAAAATACTGCCAATAGAAGCTTTGACACTCAAATGCATTATACAGAAAAAGTTCGGGATAGAAGTTTTGAGAGAGATAGATAACAGGAAGATGCTCCTAGGGGGGTTCTGGAGCTGATAACAATACTTAGGAAAAACGGTGTGACATATGAGCTTCTTGAAACCCCTGGTAGAGATAGGATTGTTGGAGACTATTTAATGCTCGTGGATATGAATGCTAAAAGAAAACTTCTCCTCCAAATAATAGATGTGAATTACCTAAGCATCCCAGGAGAGGTTGAGGAGATAATAAGAATAAGCAAGAGAGAGGAATCGTATTGTGTTTTAGAGGAGGATGAAGGGCTTAGGAAAATACTGGATGAGCTTTTAGACTCGCGGATACTGGTTTGCAAGGTTCGTGCAGCGTTCTCACTGGACGATGAGAACATAGATTTCCAATGGGCTCCTTCTAGGATAGGGTCTAAGATCTATGAGCCGAGCAAGGGAGAGTTGAGGGAGCTTGTTGTAAGCAAATACCTCATGCCGGTGAGGATCAGTGAGGATGCTGAGATCGATTTAAGTGCTTTAGATGGCGGCTTAACCCTAATAGTTGGTAGGAAGGGCTCGGGAAAGTCTAATCTATCGAAAACATTAGTGGTTAGAATCATAGAGCATGGTGGCCGCTGCCTTGTGTTCGATATAAACGGCGAGTATGAACCCGCTACTATGAGAGGTAAATTCCTAGTTTTAAAGCCAGGTGAAAACATGTTTCTAAGCATATCTGGATTGGGTAAGGAGCTTTTCATAACACTGATGGAGACGATAATGGGCTTGCCCCCTTCATCAGTATGGGAGTTGAGGAGAATACTTGATTCTTTGGAAAGCAAGGGTTTGCTTAGTCTGAAAAATCTTTGGAACGAGATATTCTTCGGAAGGTTTAACGACCTTGTTAAGGAGGCTCTTATCAGAAGGCTGACGGTCTTAAAGGAAAGCGGTCTATTCAGCGATGAGGTAACGGACCTTGACAAATTGCTTAAGGAGGCTTCTGATAAAGCGATAATAGTAAACCTACATGGGCTGCCGAAACCGTTTAGGCAACTTATCGTTGAGACGTTGCTTAACAAGATTGTTAAAATGCTTGAAGACGGTGAGATAAAACCCCTATTCCTATTTGCTGAGGAAGCACAATCCTATCTGGATGAAAAAGCTTGGGAAGACTATATAACTAGAATGAGACACATTGGGCTATCGGTTGTCTTCATAACGAATGAGCCTGATAGCTTAATGAGGTTCGTATACAGACAGGCTGACAACTGTTTTATATTCAGCCTGATGAATGAGAATGACCTAAGCTACATTTCTAAAATGTCTAAGATAGATGCAGAATCTTTAATGAGTCTTGTTCCCACGCTTCCAGTTGGGAAATGCCTAGCATTCGGAAACGTTACGAATAATATCCCGATTGTGCTGAGTGTTGAAAAGGAGAAGGTGTTTAGAACCGGGGATACTAGAAAAGTATTGTTAGAAGCTGTTTCTAGAAATTGAAGACTACTTGTCCACCATACTTTGCCTTAGAGCCTAATCTATCATGTATCCTAAGCAGCCTATTATATTTCGCGGTTCTTTCTCCCCTGCAGGGTGCACCCGTCTTTATCTGGCCAGCGTTAAGGGCGACAGCGATATCGGAGATATAAGTATCCTCTGTTTCTCCAGATCTATGGCTTACTATAACTCTATATTTATTTTCGACCGCAGTCTTAAACGTATCGAGCGACTCTGTTAATGAGCCGCATTGATTTAGCTTGAAGAGCAATGCGTTTGCAGCTCCATTCCTTATACCGTTAATAAGCCTCTCCCTATTTGTTACGAAAAGATCGTCACCAACTATTTGTACTCTTGACCCTATTTTCTTAGTTATTTCAGCAAAGGATTTGAAATCGTTTTCTTCAAAAGGATCCTCTATTGACTTCAACTTGAATCTCGAAGCCAATTCGATATAGTAATCTAAAAGCTCGCCTTCAGTGAGATCCTTACCGTCTATCTTATACTTGCCAGACGAGGAATCGTAGAATGAAGATGACGCAGCATCTATGCCGAGGAGAACCTCCGCGGAGGAGTACCCTGTTTCTTCGATTGCCATGGAAAGTAGTTCTAAGGCTTGTTCGCTGAGATTAAGAGGTGGCGCAAAGCCGCCTTCGTCGCCGACGTTTATTGACGATCTCCCGTATTTTTTAACTATCACGTTTTTGAGACTATGGTAGACTTCTACGCCTGCTCTCAACGCGCTTGGAAAATCCCTGAATCCGGCAGGGATTATCATAAACTCTTGTATGGATAAATCATTGCCAGCATGCTTCCCCCCGTTTATTACATTCATTAGTGGGACTGGGAGAACTATCCCCTTCTTTTCTCCCAGGTACTCGAAAAGTTCCATCCGACTTGCTTCAGAGGCCGCTATGGCATTACTTAGGGAAACTGCTAGGATGGCATTTGCTCCTAGTTTAGACTTGTTCGGAGTCCCATCGAGTTTAAGCATCTTAGCGTCTATTTCACGCTGATTTCTAGAATCCAAGCCAATTAATGCTGGGCCTATCACCTCCTTGATGTTTCTAATAGCCTTGGAAACACCTAAGCCGTGGAATCTTTTCTCATCCCTATCCCTTAATTCAACAGCCTCGTATCTTCCGGTAGAGGCACCAGAAGGTACTCCGGCCCGACCCATACTCCCTCCTTCTAGTTCGACGATCGCTTCAACAGTTGGGTTTCCTCTGGAATCTATTATTTCCCGTCCCCAAACCTTTCTTATTCTAAATATGTTTTCTCCCATTTTTCCAGAGGGGTTTTTAATCAGCTTGATTTAAGGTTTGCTCACAATAGTGCTGGGAGTATGAATTCTGCAAAGAAGGCTATTATCAATGCTCCATATATCAAATCTCTACCCAAGTACTTGTTTACTTTAGTTACGTAAAGTATTACTCCTACTACAGCCATAGGGGCGTAAATCATCGATAGTATACGTAATGATGCTTGCAATATCATGCTTGAAAATATTGAAGCAGTCTTCTCAACAGCGTTTACAATGTTTTCAAGCAGTTTCGTAAACCATTCAGAGCCTATGGGTTGCCCATCCTCCTTAAGAAGGGGTGTGAAACAACTTACTATTGCCTTGTGTAGTAACATCTTTCTCTACAAGTCTACTTGTTGAACCTATTTAAGTACCAATATGATTGGGTTAAGAGACCTCTTTAAGTAATTGATACTTACTCATCTTATTTAGTAGGGATTTTACATCTGCTTCCCTAACTTTCACCCTGCCTCCCGCAGCCTCCTCGGCAAACTTGATTATCATCGGTAGATACTTACGGTAAACATCAAACCTCTTTCTCTCTCTTTCAATACTTCTTTTCTTCGAGAGATAAGAGGATATTTCTCTACAGGTGTTCCTTAACCCGTTTAAAATCTCTTTTTCAATCTCAGGCCTATCGGCAACATATTCTTTCCCAACAGTCTTATATGGTATTTTTGTCGAACATATGTGGACAATTATTCTAACCGGATCTATTCTAGGATCTATCTTATATCGCTTCCAATTCATCAGTTTGTTAACAACCTTATAGGCCACGTCATTAGCCTCGTCATAGAGAAGCGGAATCCTATTTGCGTATCTGAATATTATCGGGGATCCATCTGGAGGAGGTGTTATTTTACCTCCGTATGCTATTCCCACTTCCACTATAAAAGGATGTCCTGAATATGCTTGCGGCCTCCTACTCTCCACCGCCAGTATTTCTGGCTCAAGCTCCTTTTTAATACCCTCTTTTAGAAGCTCTTCCCCTATGGGGGAGAGAACGCTTGCATCGGGAGGTAAGAAGCCATCGTAATTTTTCAAAGTCTGTGTAAGCTTTACTATATCGTCTAATCCGAGTTTTCCAACGCTTTCATCGGGTGAGAGACTAAGTTGCTCCAGCAGCTTCTTAGCTGTTTCCTTTCCAACTCTGTGAAAGCTTTTTGTTAAGAATGAGAGTAGAGTTCTCTTCCTATTTTCTTCGACGAGTCTCTTTACCATTTCGACATCCACACCGTGAGGATGTGGCAACGTTTCCTTAGGTGGGTTTGGCATTTTAAGAGTGCCTCTGGAAAATCTGATTAATCTACCGTAGGTATCCACTAGCATAATGTTACTGTAGGGTGCAACTAGGGCACTAAGTTTAATGTATTCAAGTATTTTGGGAAAGGCCCTGAAATAATCGCCTTCAAGAGTAAAGCTGACGATGGTGCCATTCCATTTTGTGGGGTTAGGCTTTTCTTTTTTATCTAAGATTATTGGCTCATTCTTCTTGATGTCTATCATTATTTTGAAGAAGAAGATTTTCTTATGGTAGCCCACTGTAACTTCAAGAGGATTGTTCGTAGTTATCTGGCCGTAAAGATAAGCCATCTTGCCTCCTAATCCAAAGGTTCCCCTAGATTGTATCAACGTGTATTTTGACCCGAAAAGTATCTTGCCGAACGCATTAGGTATATGCTCCGGAGGAATGCCCCCACCGTTATCAGCGATTTTTATCCTGACAATATTCTTTTCACTGTCTGCTTGTCCCTCAATGCTTAGAAATAGAATTATGTCTGGCAGTATTCCTCTTGCTTCGCAAGCATCCAGAGAATTTTCAACAAGTTCCCTAACTGCTGTGTAGAGTGCTCTCACCGGATTTGAAAAACCAGCTATATCCCTGTTTCTATAGAAGAAGTCAGCGGGGCTTATCTCCTTAAACTTCCCCTCGGAACTCGTCTTCCCTCACCTCACTCCTACTTGTCCATAGTCCTTTCTCCAATGCTTTCCTTCTTGTCTCCAAGTAGCGGAATACTGTGTTGAATTGAGAACCCTCAAGTATTTTAATAATCGTCCTATAGGCTATCTCGCAATTCTCCTCGCTGCCAATTATTCCAACACTATAATTGTAGATTGCTATTTTAACATCTGCAAGCTTTTCAATCTTCTTCCAAATCTTTCCACCGCTTCCAATTATTCTTCCCTTAAGAGTCTTCAATCTTTCCGAAGATTCATTCGCAAAATCTCTAAGGTCAATCTTTCTTAATACGACACCGTCGTCTAAGAGACTTAACGCGTCTTCTCCAGAAAACCCGCAGGATATTGCTTCAGCGATCTTCTTAAGTTTGAAGTAGATCTCAGGATTATCAGTACCATACTCTACTTTGATCAAACCATCAGTCTGAACATGAATCTTTACACCCGCTGCTTCTTCAAGCCTCTTCTTAACCTCACCATTCTTACCTATTAAGACACCTATTCTCTCCTGCGGAATATCTAGGAAGAGGACGTTAACCAATTCTCCTCATAACCTCCTCTAAAGACACTTCTTCAGTAATCCATCCTCTCCTCATGAAGAACCTATTTATATTTTCAACGTCTCTCTTCAAGAATTCTTCTGCTAAGGGGTGTGTTACAGGGACTGCCTGAGAAACATCAATAATAAAAGGCTTACCGTTCCAGATCATCACGTTGTATTCGCTGAGGTCGGCGTGAATAAGCCTTGCCTTACTATAGCTTTTAACTACGAAGTCGATTATTTGCTCATAGGTCTCATTGGGATTGTCAAGCGTGAGCAATTCTTTTAAGAGAGGTGCTCTCTGGCCGTTTTCACCAATAAACTTCATTATCAAAATATTCTTTTGAACTAGAATCGGTCTGGGAACTGGAAGCCCTACGTTGTACAACGTATCCAAATTAGCGTATTCCTTTTTAGCCCACGTATATACAAGCGACCTGCTGTCGCTCTTTACTTTTTCAAAACGTCTATCTCCAATTATATATTTTAACATCATCCTTCTTATCTCAGTATTAACCGTCAGGTATATTTTAACTGCAGCCTCAATATTACTCCTTGCAATAGCATGGAAAACTTTAGATTCCTTGCCTGAAGATATTTCTCCATTAAATTCCTTTAAAACACCTTTTCTCAATAAGTCATAAAGCTGCATTAGTACCTCAACATTAAAGACTTCGCTAAAAACCTCAAAGTCCTCGCTACTTTTAACCTTCATTCTTTGCAATTTTTCTATAAGCCTCTCTCTAAGCTCAAGCTTATCAAACACTTTTCCACGAGTCATAATGCAACTATCCTAAAAATAATCAGAGTGTTTTTAAGACTAACCATATTATCCACTAGTCTGCTCTCCTGCTTCTCCAGCGAGCTCTTTAGTGAGATATCCATTTTTAACAAGATAGTCTATCTGCCCAACGGTATATCTATGGAGAATCTCACCACGGTCTGGTTGAAAGGACCATGGTTCAACAAGAACAATATCGTTCAGCTTAATCCATATCTTTCTCCTCAGTTTACCCCTTAACCTGCATTGTCTAACCTTTCCATCAGAACATAATACTACAGCCCAATTCGAACCTAGAAGACCCTCTACTCTACCAAACAACTGCCCCTCTGAAGGCAGCATCAGAGTTTCAGAAATCTCTCTCTCGCTATATACTTTCCTCTTTCCCAATATTCTTCTGCATTGAAAAGGCTTCGCTCCCTAATAAACTATATGCTAGTTGTCTTACCGATCCAGGGTTTAAAGACGTACTATCATCATTAGCATTACTCCTCCAAACTCTTTAACACTCCCCGCTTTTCCAACTCCTCTTTCCAAAACTGTCTTCACAATCCTGTTCCCGACTAAATTTATTGAATTCGCCTTTTTAATAAGGCTGAGAAGCTCTTCCTCGTTTGCAAGCATACCACCATAAAACTTCTCAGCTACGTTTATCTCTAAACCGGTCTTGTCACGAATAGTTTTACCGAGAAGCTCCATATCGCATGCCCCAACTATTATAGTGTTGCCAACGGCATGTTCCTTTACGTAGAACGTTTTTTCCATTTTTCAAAGGCCTTTAACAGGTGAGACTGCTCCGCAACTTAGGCAAACCAATTGTATTATACCCCGCTTCTCTTTACTAAGCTTAGTATCCGGCCTCTTGCATACGGGACATTCTACATACGCCTTTATATAGTCTGATATCACCGTATCAAGCTGTTTGCAGAGTATCCTGCCCTTCAAAACGTAACGCCCTTCTCCGATTTCAGAATAAGAAGTCGCCAGTTTAAGGGTTAGATACTTCAAGACATGCTTGGGGTCTCTGTTCAATATGTCTGCTATCTGATTCAGATTCTGGATTATGGTCTTATTCTTCTCGTTTACACACTCGACGCCTGGCACATTCAATCTATCCTTACTTTCAGTCTTAGGTACTTTACTAAGTCCTCTATTCAACCATTCCAGATAGTCCTTGTTCCCACTGTCTTTCTCTATCACTTCTATGAGGAATGAGGGAAACTCTTTAATAATGCTTTCTGTTATAAAAACAGGTTTCCTATGGGCTACGTAGCAATAGTGGGGAGTTCTGGTAAGGATGAGCATTTTAAAATAGACTCTTTCTACAAACTGCCAAAGGAGTTCCATTCATTTCTCAAGAAGACGATTCCAGTTTCGCAGGTAGATAGGCTACTAGGCTCAGAATGGAGTAAGGAAAAAGTATACTCCGTCTTAAAAAACCGTAGTATTTCACCAGTTCACTACAGCTATGGCGGTAGGGCTCCCCATGTTGCCTACGGTGTTGCAAGACTTGGAGGCAATACGAGGTTAATTACCACTTTCGGCAAGGATTATGATTCCCCGTATCCCGGGTTTTTCGACGGAGGTTACTATAGTCATCTGGCACGTAGCGGTGTAGGTATGAAGTTTGCCATAGTTGAAGATAGTAATAGGATAAACGAACTAGATTCTGAAACATTAAACTCGGGGGTCTGGGTTGTTATGGATAAAACAACATCTACCATCAGCTGTATAAAAGATCAGGAGAATAACGAGTTTTTCATAATTGACGATGCGGACGGTGCAAGCGGAATTGAGAAAACCCGACCTTTTCCTGAGGCAGAGTTAGAGAAGGCCAATATGCTCTTCGTGACTTCATCTGAAACTCCATTTATGAAAAATTCGATACTGGCTGCTAGAAAGAGAGGTATAGAAGTCATCGTGGACGTAGCTTCCTACGGGGTTACTGAAGACTATGCCCGTGTGATGGTTCCAAATTCGAAGATAATACTCGGGAACGATAATGAGATTAGACAACTAATCAACTTCTTTAAACTTAGAGATATTGACGAAATTTTCACAATCGGGTCAGAGTATCCTCATTCTGTGATTCTGGAAGATAAGCTAAATGGGTTAATAGAAATTCGTTATAGAAATGGTAAGTCCTCGAAGATAGGTCCAATAGATTTTGAGAAAACGGGTAATGCAATAGGGTGTTGCGACGGTATTGCAGCGGGAATTTTAATAGGGCTTCAGAAAGGGTTGACTCCTGAGAAAGCATGTAAAATAGGCCTGTTAGAAGCATATTCCATATGGAGGGTTGAAGGTGTTCAAGAGGGTATGTTAAGCCTAGATGAATTAAGAAGCCTACACATGAAGTTCTTTAGGGAAATGCCCTTTTAGAGTTAAAGATTTTAAAACATGCATGGGAGAAGGTAATTAAATTGACTGGTAATGCTGAGCTTGGTATAAGAAAAATAGAGTGGGCCCATAGACATATGCCTGTTTTAAGTAAGATTAGAGAAAGATTCTCTAGGGAACACCCTTTTCAAGGGCTCGTTTTCTCGATAACCCTTCACGTTACTAAGGAGACCGCTAATCTCGTAGAGGCTCTAAGAGATGGTGGTGCAGAGGTCTACTTGACTCCTGCAAATCCTCTTTCTACGGATGACGATGTTGCTGAGGCCCTTAAGCAAAGAGGAGTTAACGTCAGGGCTTGGAGAGGTATGAACCCTGAGGAATATTTTAGAGCAATAGATTGGGCACACTCGCACCATCCTTCAATAATCATTGACGATGGTGCAGATTCGATAGTGAGGGCTCATGAAAAGAACATTTTTACAAGCTGTAAGGTATACGGAGCTTTAGAGGAAACAACTACTGGCGTCATAAGAATCAGGGCTTTGGAGAAGGAAGGCAGGTTGAAAATACCAGTGTTCTTCATAAACGAGGCGCAGTCGAAGAAGCTTTTCGACAACCGTTATGGAACGGGTCAGTCGGGGATTGATGGTATAATAAGAGCCACTTCTATACTTCTTGCTGGAAAAAGAGTAGTAGTATGTGGTTACGGGCTTGTTGGAAGAGGGGTTGCAAACAGAGCACGCGGTTTCGGAGCATCAGTAATAGTTACTGAAACCTCGCCTATAAGGGCTCTCGAAGCAGTTATGGATGGTTTTACAGTAATGCCAATGCTTGAAGCAGCTAAAGTAGGAGATGTATTCATAACTGCAACCGGTAATATTAAGGCGATTCCCTACGAGGCAATCCTTCTAATGAAGGATGGTGCAATACTTGCTAATGTGGGTCATTTCGATGTTGAAATAGATGTTGCAACGCTTTACAAAGAGGCGAAGAAAATTAGTGAGATTAAACCTTTTGTGGAAGAGATATTGCTTCCAAATAACAAGAGGGTGTACTTGCTTGCAAAAGGTAGGGTTGTAAATCTGGTGTTGGCGGAAGGACATCCTCCGGATGTGATGGATATGAGCTTCTCGAACCAGGCCTTGGTTTCAGAACATCTCGTTAAACACAAGGACCTTAAGATCGGGGTTTACAATGTGCCCGAGGAAATAGATATGAAGGTTGCATCAATGAAGCTTGAAACAATGGGCATTAAGATAGATGAATTATCTGAAGAACAGAAGAGATATTTATCTTCATGGAGCCTCTAAGCGTCTTCAAGCAGGTCCATTACCTTTCCACTATCCAAGTCTTCTTCTAGAACTTCTCCAATCAGGAAGTTTGGCTTACTTGATACTATACGTACA
>JAVZMD010000036.1:0-13321 GCA_038883435.1 Thermoproteota archaeon | reverse complement strand
TTTCTCGAGAAATCAACTTTCTGCAAATGCTTAAAGACATAGTCGTTGAAAGTATAAAGATTGTCTCCGACTATTAATCCATGCAAATTCTCAATTATAGCTATAACTCCACCGCATCTTAATACTTTACCCTTGGCTTTCAAATCTTCAAACACGTTTCTTGTCATCTTAATCGGATAATAACCAAAGTTAACGATTCCTTTCCTTTCTAAAAAGCCAATGGCATTCTTCAAACCTTCCCATTCAACTTCACTTGTTATCTGTAGCTTTAAACCATTGTTTAATGGTACTGAAACGGTGTATAAGAGCCTCCTATAGATCTTTTTGAAACCCGTTTTCTCAAAGAGGTTTATTGCAACGGTGTTTTTCTCTTCTACAAAAAGATAAACGTATTTTGCACGGAGACTGCTTAGGGCCGTTTTCAACAATTTGCCACCTATTCCCATTCTTCTAAAATCTTTATGGACTAAGAGGCCTCCAATATACCCGCAATCGTAAACATAGTCTAATGCATGGATGCAGCCAACTATCTCATCGTTAACTTCGGCTAAAAAGATTTTGAATGATTCTAGCTGGCTTAGCATTTTTACAAGCGGAATATTCATCAAATACGTAAAAGGAACACCTTTATGTTGTTCGTATAGCTTAATTACCCTACCTACATCACGACTCTCTCTAATTGTGATTTCCAACTTTTCTTGTTCTGAAATTCCATTATTATAGTTTATTTAAGATTTCTCTATTTTATGCTTTTTAAGAAAAACTTATATAGTATCTACTACCAAACGTAGTAACAAATGATGATGAACAAGCCTCCTAGGATAATGTTGCTTACACTATTCCTGTTAGCAAGCCTCTTAATCATATGCAACATAGTGGATGTTTTTGCACAAAAAGACGATTTACCAAAAGGTTTCGGATTTGGACAACCAGGCCGTGGTTTACCCGGCTTTTTCAAGGAATGGAGTTGGAACTTTACTAGAATAGGTCCGTATCGTGACCGTTTCAAGTGGGGTTTCAGCTTCATAAACATTAGTGAGGAGTTTAAGGAGAACGTTATCAAAATAGTTGAGAATGACCAAGATGTGCAGAAACTGCTTTCTGAGGGTTATAACATTACTTGCATCAGACCGATTGTTTCAACCAGTATCGGGAGGAATGGAAGCATTACAGTAAAGACCAAGAGTGTCATCTTAGTTTTACGCAAGAACTCCTCTGGGATAGCATTCGTATGGGTCGATGTTGAAAAAGGCAAAGTGACGAGGATAGAAATAATAACTAGGACAGTAATCGAAAAGCCTTAAAGTCTTAGAAACCACTTTTTAAAATTCCCTTTTTCTCCTGCTGCTTTCGGTAGAGTTCTTTAATTCTTCTTAACGTGTCTACTTCAGATGGTGGCTTATCGCTCCTTATTCTGGTTATTCTCGCGAACCTCAAGGCAAAGCCAGACTTGTACTTAGGGCTTCTCTGTATTTCGCTGTAGGCTACTTCAACAACAATCTCAGGCTTAACCCAGACAGTATTATCCTCTTCTGCTACCTTTAGTTCTAAAAGTTTTCTTGTCATCTCCTCAAATTCTTCATCAGTCAAGCCCTTGAACGTCTTGCCCACTATTTCGTAATTTCCAGTTTCTTCGTCTAATGCTGCTAAGAAATAATCACTCAACCAGCCTGTCCTCCTACCGTAGCCCCATTGAGCACCTACTATTACTAAATCCAAGTAGTCTGCCGTCTTAAGCTTAAACCATAAATTGCCTCTTGCACCAGGTATGTACGGGCTATTAAGAGCCTTGGTGACAACGCCTTCATGACCCTCTTCAATAGCCCTCTTCATAAACCCTTCGGCTTCATTTATGCTAGAAGTGACTATCCTAGGAGCTAGCTCAACTTTTTCCACTATTCTCTCAAGCTCACTCCATCTTTCAGAATAAGGCCTATCTACCAGTTGTTTACCGTTTAGGTAAATCACGTCAAAGAGATAAAGTTTGAGAGGTATTCTCTTCACCTCCTCCTCAATATTCTTCACTTTAGTAAACCTCCTCATCAAATCTTGGAATGGTAACGGTCTACCATTTGCTCCAACGGCTATGACTTCACCATCAAGTATGGCTTCTTCAGCATTTACTCCATTAACAACTTCACCAACTATCTCCGGAATGCTTATTGTTACCTCAGTTAAGCGTCTACTGAAAACTCTGACATTGTTACCTCTCTTATGGATCTGAACTCTCGCCCCGTCAAACTTGTATTCTAAAGCAATTATCTTATGATATTTGAAGACTTCCTCAAAACTGTATGCCATCTGTGCGAGCATTGGTTTAACCGGTTGGAAAAGAGTTAGTCCAATCGATTTCAAACCTTCTTCTCCTGAAGTGAGAGCCACTTCAGCGACTTTACCGAGGTTTCCCGAGAACATCAATGCCCTCCTCACACTATCCAAATTTGTATTGGAAGCTTTTGCAATGGCTTCAAGCATTACTCCTTCTCCAACCCCATGCTGCATTTCTCCAAAAATATTCTTCACAATATACTTTGTCTCAAGTTCCGAGGCTCTTTCAAACATGGATCTTAATATGAGCTCTTTGTTCTCTCTTGACCTTGGACCAGTAACCTTAGCAATCCTGTCAAAATACTCTGCGACGTTTAGAATTGTCAGAGGTTTTCCGAAAAGGGTTTTCTGCGGAGAAGACTCTAAAACCTTACTTATTGTCGCAAATCCTATTTCAAGGGTTTTAGAAGAAGCCTCTGGGAATATCTCTCCAACTATTAATAGTACCGCCGGCGCAATCTCCTCTTTCTTAAGCTTCTTCAAAAACTCGCTTATCATCCTAATCTTCTCTAGCCTCTTAGTAGTCTTAGAGAGGTTTTCACAAAGCTCTGCAAGCTCGCTGAACGGCGTGTATTGGCCTTCCATCTTGATTAAGTAAAAAATGCTTGAAAACTGATAAACCTATTGCATTTTAATTAATCGAGTCTTTAAGGTTAATTAGCCGGTTCATCTAAGTGATATTAGAAATTTAGAATGCACTTGATAAGCACTCAGACACTTTTAATACTTATCGCAAGGACTATTTTTTACCTTAAGGGGGTTGCATGGGTTCTCAAAGGGAAAAGAGCCCGCTCTATGCAAGAAGTTTTAAAGTCATTCTACATGGATTTTCTTCAAATAGAAAAGAAGCATATTGAAGTTGTAAAACTTACTGATGACGAGCTTGTAGCTAGATGTAACAATCCATGTCCAATCCTAGACCTCGCTTTACGATTTAGGCTCGACACCAAATATTTCTGCAAAAAGGTCTCTGAACCCGTCTGCAAATTCGTATTAAGTAGTCTTAATCCAAACTTAGTATTTGAAAGGAACTATGAGCACATAAGGCCGTATGCGAAAAGTTGTGAAGAACGCATATATTGGAAGAATTGATAACTTATAAGCGACTTATCAAATCGTCACAAATAATCAAAGTGAAAAGTGGGCTAATCAATAACCTCTTCAAGCCCTAGGGCACTATAATAATTCTTAAGCGAACCCCCATTTAACAGGATTTTCATAGCGGAAGTTAATTTCACAGCAATGTCTTTCTCCCACCCTCTTCCAAATTTTTTCTTGGAATCTACAGCGACATGCCTAATGGCTTCGGCATGATTCCATCCTTTTTCCAAGAGGCTGAAGGCTTCAAGAACACTTGAAGGAGTATCTAACACGCTGGCTTCATCACCATAGCTTAAAGTAAATAGCCTTAGATATTCGCTTATCGTAACAGGCTTCCCGTTCCAGTAAAGCACTGCTTTAACGCCTCTTCGCGCTGCATTAAATCTCCCCCGAAGATAGGTTTCATGCGTAAGATTATTGTAGGCTCTCTTTCCGCTTTTCCAAGCAGAAGTCAAGATTCTCAGTATCGTTATTACAGTGCAGATATACGGTGGGATATTACTGTCACAAACCCTTATTTCAAGCGTGAAAGGTTTATGCTTGTTTTCAGGATTAAAGTTCATTTCTTTGTAATGATTCTGATTCAACATACCTTTGACTATTGGCATACAGTATTTTTCTCCTCCACGAAGCAACCTGTTAGACGAGTATTCAGTTATTCTTCTTCGCCAGACCGGTGAATTCGCTGAAACAGCTATGATGAAAGGAATATGATCATGGATATAGTTTGCTAGGGTACGTGCTTCTTCTTTTTTCAACTCTCTCTCTTTAAAACCGATGTGGAAATGTGCTCCTGCAAACCTATCGTTCCATCCTCCTATTGGAAGGGGAATGGCATGGAGATTGTTAGATGGTTCAGCGTATTTACTAAGATCTTTAACTATAGTGCAGAATGCTTCTGTTATGTTCTCAAAAGGCTTAGTAATATATTCTGGACCTATGCTCTTGTCGACTGTGAACTTTCCACCTTCTTCTGAAGTTCTTTTTCTAGGAAGCAGTATGTTTCTTGATATTCTTTTATCTTCGGTTAATATGGTGTAGAACTCTATCTCAACACCTATGGTGATAGGCGTCTCCTCCTCAACCACTATGTAGTTTATGCTTCTCGTTTTCAGCGAGCTACTAATGATTGAAAGTAAAATATAAAATTTTTCTTATAATTAAATATTTTTCATTAAACGAATTGCAATCCTTTCTTATTATTAAAAGAAATTCTCCCCGCAGCTTCTCTAAAAATATCATCCTATGCCGTTAGTTCGTTTTAATATCTCAAACGTGTGCTTTAAATCCCTTTCATCCACCTAACACTTTAAAATAAGATATTAGAAACTAGAAAAAACCTTCTAAGCCAATCATTCTTAAAAAAGAGTCCTAATAATGGAATAAGTCTTTAAAACAGTCTTTAGAAGGCTGTTTCTGAACTGTAAATAGAGGCTTTTTCAAAAACTCTTTGCTTTAAAACAGTTAATATTCCATATCATCTTCTAACAATATTATCATTTTCAAGGCATTTTTTAAACCGTTTTTGAAAACGGATTGAAACTTGAAAACATTTTGAATTGAAAAGCTATTGAAGAGAATTACTAAAGACATTCGGTGTTTTTCAGAAACTATAGTATTCAGAAACTATGGGGAAAAGTTTTTTCTCTAAAATTATAAAAGGTGGGCCCTTGAAACTAAAGAGTCTACTCTCATGTTTTAATCGGTCAATATGCCGTAAGAAACTGTGCTGGCGATTTTAACTCTCGCTTTAAGAAGCTGAACTATCCCAGTTGGAAAATACTGGTGTCTTTTTGAAAACTAGGAGCGTTTGGATAAGCTGTTGACAGTTAAGCTTGAAAAAAGAGCTTCTAACAGTTTAAAACTCGAATTGCTAATCGGGATTACTAGCATTATAAGTCGAAGTTAAAATATCAATTAGTCGATTACTTTTCAATGAGTTATGCCTTTTTTAGTATAAAGCTCTCTTGGGCTTTTAACCTCAACCACCATGTTGACGAAATCAGCTCTGTTGAAAAGCTCAGGTGGTGCATATCTGCCTGTTAAAACAACATCTGTCTCTTCAGGAAGCTCGTCCAATAGTTCTAACACTTCTTTAACGGGCAATAAACCTACATAAGTTGCCAGAGCCAGCTCATCGAGTATCAGTAGGGCAGGTTTTTCCTTGAGCTTGCTTCTTGCTAGTTGAAGACCCTTCTTTGCAAGCTCTCTATCTTCCTGAGAAGGGTTCTTAAGGTCAACCCAGACTTCTCTACCTGCGAGGTATATTTCATACTCGGGTTTTAAACGCTCGGCCACAAGATACTCGCCAGTCTTCCAGCCTTTCATGAATTGTATTATTACAACCTTAAGCCCATGGCCGACTGCTCTTACAGCTAGGCCTATGGCATTAGTGGTCTTGCCCGCTCCGGTTCCAGTGTAGAGGAATATTTTACCCAAGTTTCTTCCACCTCCGGCTTAGGCTACTGGACATATGCTCCATCCACAATCTAGACAGTGGAGGCACCCTCCTTCTTTAACTAGCCTCTTACTACCACAATTGGGACATTCAACATATGCATTATCATACTTGCTTCTTTCTAGGATTAAAGTCGGCTTGTCAATGCTCATTGCAATTTTAGGAGGGCTTCCAACAAGTTTCTCTTCAAAGCCTTTTATTTCAACTCCAAGGGATTTGGCAATCTCTATCGTAGAGTTATTTATTACAGTTGCATATTTCCCAAGTCTAGACGATGGTGCAACCAGGACTTGCGAGGGAAGAGAGCCCTCACGGTAAATTGTTACGCCTTTAACACCCATTGCATGTGCTAGTATGAATGCTTTCTGAACATCTTCGACAGTAACCCAGCTGGGCATGTTTATCGTCTTACTTACTGCTGCACATATCCACTTAGTGAATTCAGCCTGAGCCCTAATATGATCCCACCAAGGTATGTCGTAAGCAACTAGAAAAACCCTAGTCAATTCCTCTGGAAGATTTAGCCCTATTAGCGAGCCGCCGTTATCTGAGACTAATTTAAGAATCTTTTCATCGTATAGCCCATTTTCTCTAAGAGCCTTCTCAAACTCTACGTCAACATAGTAGAAAGTACCGACGGTAACCCTCTTCTCGTATATGAGGGCGAACTGCGGCTCTATGCCCGATGAAACGTCTACAAGCATCGATATGGAGCCGGTCGGGGCTATGGTCGTTACCTCAGCATTCCTAATGCCGAACCTAATTATCTCGTGTTGCAATTCGCGCCACGGGAGCGTTTGCCAATCTTCATGGTAAAAGCCTTCGATAGGCATCTCTCCATCGGGATAGGAGGAACTAGAATAGAGGGGGAATGGCCCACGCTCTTTAGAAAGCTGACAAGACTCCTTCATAGCGTAGAAAGTCAAGTGTTCTGCAATCCTATTCATCATGTTAAAACCCTCCTCGCTATTATACGGAATCCTGAGTGCGAAGAGCATATCTGCGAGCCCCATTACTCCGAGGCCAACTTTCCTAGTTAATTTTGTTTCACGCTCTATTTCAGATATTGGAAACTTGTTAACATCTATCACATTATCGAGAAATCTCAAAGCCAACCTGACCGTTTTATCATACTCATCCCAATCGAAATACACCTTCCCTTCCTCCTTCCTTACGAAGGCGTATAGATTTATCGAGCCAAGGTTACATGATTCATAGGGATACAGTGGTTCCTCTCCACAATTGTGGTTTACGATACCGTTTCCTATGTATTTATGATAGATGGGAACCGTAAAATCGTAAAAATCTGCTAATCCCACATCTTCAATAGAAGATACAGTGGCCAGTAAAGAATCTCTTTTAGTTATTTTTAGGGAAAGCTTTTCAATCTTACTTATGTTTTCGAAGCCTATTATCTCTTTAAATATCCTCCTGCTATACCCCTTTATCACCAGCTCGTAATAACCAGAAGCAGTGTAACTTCTCCCTTCACCATCCTTGGCAATGTAATTAAATTCCCCTTCATATGGCCTCTCATAAATTCTGGACTTTATTCCGAAAGTTGTTAGAAGTATTTGAACTTCCTTGAGCATTTGTAAGCTAGCGCTGGTTAACCTTACAGCTCTATCCTTATCCACATAACCATCGGCGGTAAAGAGCCCTTTAAGAAAAGACGCTAAGGATCTAGGGCTTAGCCGCCAAACAATTTCTGGAAGTCTTCTATCTTTGCTTTTCTCCAGGAAGGAATCTAAAAGACTCATCATATTCCTATATACGGCTGTTCCCTCATTATACTGAATCTTATGTTCGGTTTTGCTCAGAACATAAGTATGGGATAATGGGTTTCCACCAATCTTTTCTATTCCCCTTCTTAAACGTTCCTCTGCCGCTTTATCATCCTTACCAAGAAACCAGGCAACATAATGTCTATTAAATGACCCATCCCCAACAAGCCATCCTAGCGCAAATGATACATCGTCATCAAGGTCATGACCGCCATTGTAAGCATGCTCTAGAAACCATGGATGAAGTCTGCCAATCAATATTTTATCTCCTGGTACAAGACTTTTAGCATTCCTCCATCCCTCTGGAGTCAGTAACTTATGGTCATGTGTAACAGTAAGCTCATATCCCTCTTCTGTCTTTATCGTTAAACAAGGCTTTTTGCCAACATGCCAAACCCAAGCTTCTACCTCTTTGGGAATCAGTAGGTTCAGCTCTTCTCCGCGAGCAGTCTTATATACTACTTCTTTACCTTCTAAAGTTACTATTTTCGTCTTGTAAGAATGAGGTTCACCCCCTTCCCCTAGCAACCTTTCATCAATCGCCACTGCCTTAATTATACTAGAGAGTTTCGCCTCATGGAAAAGCTCATCGGCTCTGACCCATCCCCTAGGAGTAAGTATTCTTACATCACCGGAAACACATGGGTTTGTAGATTTTATAAGTCCCTTAGATTTTGCAAGAATATTCCTCTTGTTAATGTTGTCGAGGAATATGACACCTGGGTCTCCAGTTCTCCAAGCCATTTCAGCGATCTTCCAGAAAATATCGCGCGCGTCTACGGTCTTCCAAACCTTACCGTCCCTAGGGTTGATTAACGGGTATTTACCGTTATTCTTTAGATAATCCCAAAAATCGTTTTTGATTAAGACCGATATGTTAAAGTTTTCAAGCCTTCCACGTTCAGATTTAGACGTTATGAAAGATTCTATGTCGGGGTGGTCTATTTCTAGAATACCCATGTTGGCCCCTCTCCTCTTCCCTCCCTGTTTCACCACGTCCGTGACGGTGTCTATTATCCTCATGAAAGATACGGGGCCGCTTGCTACGCCAGAGGTACTGGATACGATATCTCCTGCTGGCCTTAGTTTTGAATAATTTATTCCGACGCCTCCACCAGACTTGAAAATAATCGCTGCTTGAGTTGCAGCATTCATTATCGATTCAATATTATCATCTATGTCCAGGACAAAACATGCTGAAAGCTGGCCAAGTCTAGTTCCAGCATTGAAGAGAGTAGGTGAGTTGGGAATGAATTTCTTTGAAACCATGAGGTTGTAATAGGATTTGAAATTTTCATAGTAACTATCGAATTCTCCAGAAGATAGCATCTCGATGAAACTGCTCCAAGAAACCTTCATCTTACCCTGCGAGTTGAGTTCATCATAAATGGTTTTCATACGCTCTAGATGGTGCTCGTTCCAAGTAACAGCATAGCCTTCACTACTCTTCCCGAGTCCAAGCCTGTTTGCATGAGACTTTACATCGAACTCTTCCCTGGTGAAAACAGGTAGACCCCCCTCCTTATGGAAAATTCTTGGATCGTGAAGTATATCGGGTATAACTACGGCCATTGCAACTCTTTGAAACATCTGCTTGGGGGTTTCTATTAGCTTACCATTCTCATCTTTAAGCAGGTAACGGTTAACCATGAGTTTGATCGCGTTTACCGAGAATTCTTTCTCAACATCATCTATGAAATCCTTCTGGAGAAGAGGGTTCTTCTCCTCTCTTACGCGCTCTCTCTCCTTCCTGTAGAGAATGTATGCTTTAGCAACCTCGTAAAGATCAAACTTAACAAGGGCTAGCTCAACAATATCCTGTATCTCTTCAACATGAGGAATCTTCCCCTCTTCATACTTCCTGTTTAAAACATCGATGACATAGTTAACAACCTTATCCAAAACATTTTCATCATACTGCTTTACGCTCATCATCGCCTTTGTAACAGCATTCCTAATTCTCAGAGGGTCAAAATCAACAATCCTACCGTCCCTCTTAACAACCTTCCTTTCCATATAGCTTTACGACCATATGTAAGTATTAAAGGATTAAACGAAAACGGATCTGTGGGCATTAAAAGCAATAATACTGTCAGCTTAATGTCTTTCAATAAGATATTGCTCAATTATTAGTAAAACTGAAATGAGGATTACATCAAGAAATAATAACCAAAAAAGAGGTTATGAAACGTCGGGGGCGGGATTTGAACCCGCATGGCCCGTAAGGGCCACGAGCTTAGCAGGCTCGCGCCTTAACCAGGTTTGGCTACCCCGACAGTCAAGTAAGATTGACAAATGGGTCAAATAAAGCTTTTTTCCCTACACTTATAAATAACGTGGAGTGTTATCCCCCTTAGCATTGGGAATTGCGATAAGTACAGTCATTCTTCACAAGCTTAATCGGTTTCAATTGAAAGGAAATTAAAAAATATTGGCTGAACACTTTTTCTAAGTCATTCTAAAAATGTAGAAGTAGATGAAAATGAAGATAAATTTATTAGTCATAATGGAAAAGCTTTTAAGAATAGGGGTTGACTCATGAAAAAGTATAAACTAGATAGGCATTGGCTTTTCAATTTCGGCTTTCCAAGCCATTTTGCAAAAAAGACCGAGCGGGTGATTGTGGATTTACCTCATGATTTCAGTATTATTCAAAAACGCGATCCTAACGCACCTGGAGGCCCTGGTAATGGTTTTTTCCCAGGCGGCATGGCGACCTATGAAAAAACTCTTTTCATCCCTGAGGAATGGAAGGGTAAGAAAATCGTCCTAGAGTTTGAGGGTGTGTATATGAACGCCACAGTACATTTCAATAACAACCTAGTGGCCAGACACCCCTATGGCTATACTAGTTTCCTCTGCGATTTAACACCGTATCTGCTCTACGGTAAAGACAATATTATTCGTGTTTTCGTTAATAATAGTGCTCATCCGAATACCCGCTGGTATAGTGGCTCAGGCATTTACCGCCACGTATGGCTATTCGTCGGCGAGAAAATATGCATCCCCCCTTGGGGTGTTTATGTTACGACTCCAAAGGTTTCCCGCGATGCTTCCGTTGTTTCGGTAAAGACTACTGTTGAAAATAACAGCGACATAGCAACCATTGTTACTGTTCGTTCAACGTTGCTTACTGCTTCAGGTTCGGAGGCTGCAAGAGGAGAGGTTGAGCTGAAGGTTCCTGCTAATGGTTCAGCTGAGGCTTCTCAAGACCTTGAAGTCCTCTCTCCTGAATTATGGTCTTTAGAGAACCCGTTTCTTTACATTCTGAAAAGTGAAATCTTACGAGACGGTGAAGTTATCGACGAGACTACTACCAACGTAGGAATCAGATCCATATCGTTCGACGTTAAAGAAGGCTTCAAGTTGAACGGTTTACCGATTAAGCTCAGAGGGGGTTGTGTACACCACGACTGTGGCATACTGGGAGCGGCAGCGTATGATCGGGCTGAAGAGCGTAAGGTAGAACTGCTTAAGGCTAATGGTTTCAATGCGGTAAGGTGTGCTCATAATCCTCCTTCCCCAGCTTTTCTAGATGCTTGTGACAGGCTTGGTATGCTGGTAATAGACGAGATATTCGATTGTTGGCGTGAGGCTAAAAACCCAAACGATTACAGTATTTATTTCGAAGACTGGTGGCAGAGAGACCTTGCTTCTATGATTCTCCGCGACCGTAACCATCCTTGCATAATCATGTGGTCGATTGGTAACGAGGTTCCGGAATTAACTGGCTTCTCTGAGGGTTATGCTTATGCACGTAAATTAGCAGACTTTGTCCGTAGTCTAGATAATACAAGGGCTGTTATAAGTGCTTTAACAGAATCTACTCTTTATTCTTTGGCAAAAACTCCTGATTGGAGGATTCCCGACGAGCTCTGGATTGAGCATTCCTCCAGGTTCGCAGAGGCCCTTGACGTGGTGGGTTACAATTACCTGCTGCATCGTTATGAGAGCGATGGAAAAAACTTTCCAAATCGTATAATCTGCGCTACAGAAAGCTTCCCCCAGATGGCTTATGACTACTGGGAGGCTGTTGAAAGACTGCCACATGTCATCGGCGATTTCGTCTGGACTGCTATTGACTATCTTGGAGAAGCTGGTATTGGAAGAGTCAGTTATGAAGAAAACGAAATTTCGTTCCTGGGGACATATCCCTGGCACGTGGCATTTTGTGGAGACATCGACATTTGCGGTTTTAAAAGACCTCAATCCTATTACCGAGACTGTGTCTGGGGGATATCTAAAGCTCCGTATATTGCAGTTCATAAACCGGAGAGCTACAATAAGAAGCCCCGTATCTCACGCTGGGGCTGGCCTGATGTAGTTTCCTCGTGGACCTGGCCTGGTTATGAAGGTAAGCCGATATTGATTGATGTATACAGTGTTAACAGTGAAGTTGAGCTTTTACTCAACGGTAGATCAATAGGCCGTAAACCCGCAGGGAAACCAAATCGGTACATTGCTTCCTTTGAGACCATATACGAGCCTGGTGAACTGGTGGCGATAGGGTATGAAAATGGCGTCGAGGTTTCCCGCAGTTCGTTGAGAACTGCTGGAAAACCCGCACGTATAATTTTAAAGCCCGACCGCAGTGTGCTAAAGGCAGAGTTTGGAGACCTCTCATATGTCATTGTAGAGCTGGTTGATGCTGCGGGGAACATATGCCATAATGCAACTAACAATATTTACTTTACTGTATACGGCGTCGGGTCCATATTGGCTGTCGGTAACAGTAATCCGGTTAGTGAGGAAATGTACGTTGGGAATCAACGCAGGGTTTACGAAGGACGTGCAATGGTTGTTATACGTGCCGATGGGGAACCTGGGGGAATTGTTCTTACAGCTACTACAGATGGTGTCCCTCCTGCTAGCATCGTAATACAGGTGCGAGAATAGGTGAGAAACATCCATATTTGCGATTTACTCTTTCCCCGAACCTAATCCTGCTAAACAAGAAGATGTACAATAAGGGTTAATGAAACATAAGGCAGATGGTATAATGAGTAGGAATATTGAGGAGAATTGGAGAGGTTTCTTATTCTGAAAGCTGGCGTTTGAATCATATACGAATGCTTGAAAAGACTTAAATACTTGTTTTTAATAATCAATATGAAGAAGCTTTAAATCTAATAGCGTTGGTTATACAGATTATAGTTGAAGTCATAATAGTTGCTCCAGTACTATGGATTGCTGGGAGATTGCTTGCAGGCAAAGAAAAAGCGAAGTTTACAGATGCTGTTTGGATCGTTGTCCTCGGGGTTATTCTGGGTGCAGTTATAGGCGCTTTCCTACACGGCTTGGTTGGGACTCTGGTCAGTTTCATAGTTTGGCTGGCTTTAATCAAGCATTTCTTCGGCTGCGGCTGGCTAAAGGCTTTTATCATCGCTGTTCTCGCAGCGATAATCTTCATAATCATAGCTGTAATAATAGGCATAATCCTCGGAGTCGCATTGATTTCGTTACTACTGTAACTTTTTTTTTTAAAAAAAACATTATGCTTATCAGAGTAAGACTGTAACCTCTATTTCATCGCCATCTTTTAGGCCTAGTGTTTCGCGTAGGTTTACCGGAGCTATTATTTCAAGCATGTCTTTAGGGTAGGATGGGACACGTGGGATTACAACCGCACCTTTGATTCTACCTGATACTG
>JAVZMD010000035.1:0-13461 GCA_038883435.1 Thermoproteota archaeon | reverse complement strand
TTTTAAAGAATTCACCCCATGCTTTCATAAAACTATTCATAGAATCAATATGATGGTCGATACGTTGATCAGAAGTCATCTGCTCCTCTTGACAAGGTATTCCGAATCTCCTAATATCCTCTTCAGCTATCATTCTGTCCTCTAGATTATCTTTAGAGAAGAAAACCTTCGTTAGCAGCATCTTTAATTCATCATCTACTTCTTTAACCTCTAAGACTTCGATTGGCCAGAAAATCTTTAAACCAGGACCATTAGTTTTTGGATCAACTCTAATATTGTCTGGGCATTTCCTGATAATAACCTTAACTTTATTCATCAAGTAAGAAACATAAGGATCCTTCTTAACTTCCTCGACTTCTTTCTCTCCATAAGCATAAGCCGAGCGAATAATAGCAGGAACATATTTCAATCTCTTTCTCTCCATAAGCCAAGAGGAACCCGTTGCAGGCATCCATATTTTCTCTAACTCCTCTTTTATTTTCCCTCGTATTTTAGGCGCAGGCTTAATCACCATCCAGTATTCGGTCATTTTACTCTATCCTTCATATTTCACGCCACCTATAAAAACCTCTATAACGTCTGGATATCTCCTCATGAGCTCAACTAAATATTCAAATAGCCTCTCAGCTTCTGGCTCTTGGGGAGCGTGCAGAAAGCTGTAAATCAGCTTCCAATTATTTTCATCAGCAATTTCAAGATATTTATCAGCTTGGCCTATAAGGTTTCCTGATTCTTCATCTCCGTGTTTACATTCTACTATTGCTATCCTTTTGTCTGATGTTTCCGTTTTAAAATCGAAGTATACATATCTCCTATTACCTAAGTCATATAGACTCTCCTCCTCCAGAATGATATATCCTAATTTTTCTGAGTTCTTTTGTAAACAGCTTTGCAGCAACATGTTGAGACTCGCTTAACACTTTATCTGGAAGAGGCTTGCTTAAGCTTATTACCTTCCTATGAATCCCCTTGTTATCCTTATATTCAACAACTATTGTATCTTTAAATGCGTACTCGAAAACTTGATTATTTTCACTCAACTTAATCTTAAGCTCCCCATAGTATTTGATCGGGTTTATTTCCGGTGCTCGTGTTCTTATCGCTAAAGCCAGCTTTGAGGATACTGATTTACTGTCCCTGCCTACATCAATACGAAACAGGATTTTTTCACTACTATGCAGAGTTACCTCGAGAATTGGACCATACCCGCTGAGCTCTCTGAAACGGGCTTCGCTTACCTTGAAACCGGTACCGTCGCTCATACCCTCGACACCGTAGAACTTCAAGTATTCCCCGGAGAGTTCTGCTCTAACGCTTCCATCAGGGCTTACTGCACTAAGCCCGTTCTTCCTTACGATTAGTATTCCGAGAACATCTTCAGCCTCTTTAATCTTGAACTCTGCGTCCGCGCTCTGAGTCCACGCTGAATCTACTCCACCGTCAACCCTACGGTATACTATTCCAAGTACCGCGTCCCTATTGCTCAGCTCTTCTCCAAGCCTACGATACTCTTCGCCTATAATTCTCTTCATCATCCCGCTTACGTCAAGGTACTTCTGGCCACTCCTTATCTCTATGACGTGCTCATCATTGCTTAAGAACACTATTGGTTCTTGAGGGATCCTCCTGTTTAGAGTTATGATTCCACCATACCTGTCTGAGCCCTCCTCCCTGAGGAATAGGAGCCTTGCCACCTCGCCTCCAGCACCATCTCTCACGGTTTTCAGCTCAACCTCGCCTATCATCGTTCTCCCCCCACCGGAGACCAGCATCAGCCTTCCTCCCTCAGTTACTCTGAGCTCGAGCTGCTCCCCGTCTGCATTCGTAACCATGAACCTGATTAGGGCTGAGCCTGCGTACTCATCCAGTCTCCCCGCGAGCCCCTCAATAATCCTGCCGGTTCTAGTATCAACTAAGTATGCATTGAAGCCGTCTGCCTTCACGAATTTCGACGGGTATCTGGCAAGGAAATCATCTATGGTCGCCGGCTTCAAGACTGTTAAGTATGTGCAGCCACTTCTTATCCTGCCGGTTGTTTCCACGGAGGAGAAGCGTAGGCTCTCCTGCCCATTCACAATCCTCCTTATCTTGTCTACGATAATGCTGCCATCATCAGGATCGTGGACTAAAACAAGGTAAACACCCTCGGGGATATTCTTAGGAAGCAACAGCCTATCCGAATCGTGGGAGGTTGCAATGAATATTATTGCTCCGCTTTCAAGACTTGCATGCCACGTGTTGAGAAGCCCAGGATCCTTAACTATAGTATTCAAGAAGGCTTTTGCAACATTTTCTCCATAGCTCTCTTTGACTACCAGGTAGGTGTTTAATAGCCTAAGCCTGTTTTCAAAGCTTTCCCCAACCTTAGCCAGGGCTCTCCCAATGTTTTCAAGCTCCTCCGGGTTTAGCTCAACTGTTCTGGAGAGGAGCCTAGTAGCCTTAGGCAGAGACCACTGGTCTCCGAGCCCCAGCCAGTTTAGAAGTTCTTCTCCAAACATTCTCGACTTCCGAAATACTCTGCCTATGTCTTCGACAGCCTCGTCTCCGCAACCCGCCCAAACCGAGACGATTACTCTAACAACCCTACCGCCTTCGACTCTCAGCTCCTCCAGAGAGTATTCTTCAAAGACCAGCCCGATGACGTCCAGTATCTTCCTCGCGCTCTCCCTTCTCGGAACATTCTCCAGCACTTGCTTCGAAAGCCTTGAGGAAGCGTCAATGGTTTCCTCGAGAATGGAGGGATCTTCTCCCGCCTTCTCCAGCAGGCTTCCAATGGCTTCGCCGAACCCCCTGCTATACTTGTTTCCCAGAAGGAGGTCTACGATCCTTCCTGCGGAGCCCCTTATCCTCCCCCAGGTGAGAGTAATAGCATCCCATACGGCTGGTGTTACCCAGTTGTAGACCCCCCTTGCTATTGTTCTCAGTATCTGGCTTGTTGTTAATCTTTGACCTATTCTCTCAGCCTTCACCCTGTTAACCATTACGAAAAGCGTGACGTAGAGCATACAGGAGACTACTGCGCCTGTGACTCTCCCCCTCGCGTATCCTATCTTATACTGCTTCTCAAGCTCGTTCTCAGCTATTGGTTCCTTTAGACCCAGCGCTATTCTTATCTCATCCAGGCTGACGCCGAAGGCGAGGTTTGAGAAGACGTTAAGCCCTATGTTGCTCATAGTTTCATTTGCTTCTCTCCTCGACGCTACTGCAAGCTCCATGCATTCGGCAGCATGCTCAACCTCGCCCCTGGCCAGGAATTCTCCAGTTCGTTTTTCAAAGGCCTCAGCGAAGGCGAGCATTTCCTCCCTGGCTTTGTAGACTTCTTCAACATCTGAAGCCACTTCCATGAGGTTCGACAATACGCCAATACCCAGCATGAGATAGTAAGCATATCTCACGTATGCCTTTGGGATCAGGAAGCTTACCGCAATCATCATGCCAGCGCTAATAGCTATCCCCGGCAGCTTTGTTAGCAGGCCATCCCAGAAGCCCTTCCAAAACACCGCCGTCTTAAGGGCGAGGGAAACCTTTACTGCCGCAACTACTCTACCGTCTTTAACGAGTTCAAAAACAGCCTCCCCAACCGCGGGCTCTCGCTGGATTAGTAAAACGGAGCCTGTAGAGGTTTTGTTTAGAGTAATGCTCCCACTGCTCTCCCTGGTCTGAGTGAAGAAGAGGAAATGGTTTGTAGCTGTCTTAAGCCTAAGCGAGTAGCTTACGTTAGTGTTTGCATAATTCCTCAGGGCTATGCCGTGTAGTAACTCCCCCCTGTTAATTTTCAGAGGACTGTAGAATAGTTTGATGGATTTGCATTCGCCGATTGTCCTACTCGTTACAGTGTATCCCCAATCCGTCTCGCCTGAGTCGATGAAGATGCTGTTCCCCCTCTTCCACCCGAGCCTAGCCAACTGCTCATACTCTTCGCTTGAAACCCATACCGTCTCATTGCTCACTTTTTCTCCGACGAATCTTACACTCCAACCCATAGCTCCGCTCTGGTTAAGCCTCCCGTAGAAGGGATGCTGGGAAAGAACCTTCAACTCGTCTTCGCTCAAAACCCTGCTCAGGACCGTTTTCTCAACGCCCGTGGTCTTATTGAAACACAGCAGAAACGTGTTCTCGAAGTCGTCTACGATTAATTCCACCGTTAAGCTTCCACCATTAGTCCACTTTATCCAATGCTCCGAGACATACTCGCCCTCCCTCAAGACAAGCCAGGGTAGAACTATCCATCCGCCATCATGCCCTATAACCAACTTAACCCGCTCAGTATCCTTCGTAGCCTTCAGGGTCTTACGCACATAGAGCCAATAGTAGTCAACCTCCCTCCCGTTGAAATTAATCCTGTAAGCCTTATGCCCTAGAACCTCCAGGCTTAACACAATGCCGTAGAGAGGTAGGTTGAAGAATAACCGTGAGGAAACAGGACTATCCAGACCCGGGAGGTAAGCATTGATCACATTGCCTTTAAAATCGCCGTCTACGCTTAACACTGCCTTCGAGAAACCACTTGTCTCACCAGCGTAAGTCACATCGTAGAGCCCGCGGGCATTTAGCGAAACATTATAGTACCTTACGCAGGTCACGTTGTAAAGCTTGACGCTCTTCTTAACACCCTTAACCTCGTAGTAAGCAGAGGGCAGAGGGGAATCGCAGACCAACGGGATTTCAACAGAAACCTCCCCGTCGTCAAGACTACGTGAAACACGAAGATTGGAATAGTCGATTAAAACACGATTGTCATTGATTTGAAGCTCCCTGGGAAAACCCGCTCCACGAGCCTCCTTAACAATCTCATCCTCAGCATAGCCCAAGCTTATGAGAGGAGCAATACCAAGCCAAATCCCGTAAACAAAACTATTGTCCACGCCCTCCGGAGCAACGTAACCACGCTCCAGGAGAGGAGCATCAGGAGGAGAACCGTCTTCAAGCTGACCCCTGAGAAAAGCCATGTCGGCAGCGCCGCCGGCAGAACCCTTGGGGGAGAGAAACAGGATAATGCTGTTAAATTCATAAGTAAGAAGAAGCAGAGCAAGAAGCAGGCCGGCAGCCTTCCCGCTGAAACCCATGACTTGGGAAACAGGAGAAAGCTATTTATGGCATGTGGAAATGCAAATTTTCACCATCAGGTGGAAAAATTTTCCACCGCCCCCACGTATTTGATTAACCTAGAAGACTTTATTAATTTCCTTAATGAGAGAATAGCAACGTGGGAGAACCTATTCTAAAATGGGCAGGAGGAAAAAGGCAAATACTTAATGAAATACTGCCCCTTTTTCCCAACGATTATCCAGAGAGAACATATCATGAACCCATGGTTGGTGGAGGTGCAGTCGTCTTTGCAATAAGTCCCAGAAAGGGCACTATAAATGATTTGAACGATCGTCTAATGAGGTTCTATGAGGTAGTAAGGGATTTTCCAGAAGAATTGATTAATGAAAACAAGGCTCATAAGAATACTAGGGAATACTATTATAAGGCTAGAAAGGAGTTTAACAAATTAGCTTTTAAGACTCCTTTGACAAAGGAGGAAAAAATTAGGGAGGCTAGTCTCTTTCTCTATTTAAATAGAACATGCTATAATGGTCTTTACAGAGTAAACGCCAAAGGAGAGTTTAACGTTCCCTTCGGGAGGTATTCTCGACCGGATTTTGTTAGAGAAAAACAGATTATTGAGGCCAGCAAAATATTGAAGAATTTAAAACTTCTAAATAAGGATTTTAACTATATTCTAGAAGAAGCTCAACCTGGAGATTTAGTTTACTTTGATCCTCCTTATGAGCCTGTTAGTGAAACTTCAAATTTCACACAATACACATGTAACGGTTTTAGTTTCGAGCATCAGAGAAGGTTACGTGATGTTTGTATTGAATTAGATAGGAGAAATGTATATTTTGTCTTAAGCAATTCATGGGCAGAACCGGTAAGAAAACTATATGAGAATCGATTTGAAGTGATTAGAGTAAAAGCAAGACGGGACATAAGCGCTAAAGTGGAATCTCGTAAACCAGTTTATGAAATACTTGTAACAAACATACCCAGCTCAGAGAGAATAGGGAAGAAATTACTTCTTATGGCTGAAGCGAAACAGGAGAGTTGATTAACATGACTCCCGGCCGTAACACGAGTACAGGAAGAGTTTTAGAAAACATGGTTCATCCAGCATTGAAGCAAGGAGGATATACTTTTTTCAAGCCGGGACGCCCTATTGGAGAAAGAATAGGTGGTGGAAAACACTATGTAGACCTTATTGCGGAAAAAGGCGGAAGGAGATACATCATTTCTCTCAAGTGGCAACAAGTCTCAGGTACTGCGGAACAGAAAATCCCCTATGAAGTTATCTGTCTTGCAGATGCTGTGGAGAAAGGGGGTTACGAAGGGGCGTACTTAGTTTTGGGAGGGCCGGGATGGAAGCTTAGAGATTTCTATGTAAGTGGGGGGCTCAACAAGTATCTTAAAAACATTGAGAAAGTTAAGATTCTCACACTAGAAGAATTCGTAGCAAAAGCCAATAAAGGGGAATTATGATACTTACCACCATTTAATACTTCCACCTAATTTACTCAAATTTTCTCCTTTTTCAGGCTTCCTAAAAACATATAGATGCTCATGAACAATCAATAAGAAATCGTGAACACCACTCCATTTCTCCCGAGTAGATTTCATATTCCATTGTAGTTTAATAATATCTTCTTTAAGAATAAAACCAACTTCTAAGAAACCTTGAAGAATCCTTGTTGCAAGAGGAATAAAATGCTTATGCCTACGAATATCGCCTACAAGTATTGCACAATACTTACCTGACTTAAGCACGCGGAAACATTCTTCAGCAACTTTATTAATCTCTTTTATAAATTCGTCTATGTTCCGTATATTTGACAAATCTCCCTCTATGAGACCTCCCGAATAAGGAATTGCATCCATATAGGGAGGATGGGTTGCTATTAAATCAACACTTTCATCAGCGATTAAGTCTAAATGACGCGCATCTCCCACATATGTTTTAATCTCTGGCTCCTCCTGATTACATAATAGATAATCAAAGTCCAACCGATTTCGGGTAAGCATTATAGCATTGGGATTTATGTCAACACCTATACCACGCCTATGTAAAAGTTGACACTCTATAAGTGTAGTTCCAGAACCGACCATTTGGTCTAAAACCAAATCACCCTTCTTTGTATAACGCAAAATTAAGTTTCTAGGAATATAAGGAGACCAGTTACCACGGTAATCACTATAATGAGTTGCCCAATCGCCACGTTCTGGAAAAGACCAAACAGTGGTAGATTCAGGAACAAACGAGGAAGGAGAAAACTTTGTAATCTTATTTTTCCTTAAAGGTATTTTAGTATTTCCAATCACAACATAATCATGAAGTTCGAAGAATCTTTTATAATCTTCATAAGATACTTCTCTCATTTACCTTTACCGTAGAATGTTCTCCCTCTAGTAATTTAAGCACACATAAGCTTTATAGCCAGTATGACATGCAGATGCAAAGATATTAAGAAAACCATTGGAGAAGAACCATATTTAATTGATCAACCAGCAAACCAGTCTCATATGGCGAAACAGCAAGCATCATAAAAACAAAATCAAAACTTGGACGTATAGCTATTTAGCGTAGAAGCAAATAATTTTAAAATAATCAAACAATGCAACAAACCGTAGGAATCGTAGAAGTAAGAAAAAGTATTAAAAATATTTTAATCTTTATCCAGATGCTTGTCTAACCTTCTTCCTACCAGTCTTCCTAGGAGCAATCAGACCAACCTTAGCACCAGGCGGAGCATTACGGCTAACAGAAGTAGAGTGGCCTGTATGTTGATGCCTCCCCCCACCGTGGGGATGATACGTGCTTATCATTGCTACTCCTCTTACGATTGGGTATTTTCTTCCTTTGCTTTTCATCAGTTTTAGTTTTGTGCCTGCTTTGAGGAATGGTTTTTCTGTTCTTCCTCCTGCTGCTATTACTCCTATTGTTGCTAGTGCTCTAGTGTCGACTACGAATGTTTTCGCTTTTGGGTTTTGTAGTATTGCTGTTCCGTTCGTTTTGCCTACTAGTGTTGCGTAGTTTCCTGATGCTCTGAACAGTGCTCCTCCGTCTCCTGGGTTTCGTTCAACGTTTGATACGATTGCTCCCTCTGGGATTTCCGCTAGTGGTAGTATGTTTCCTACTGCGAGTGGGCTTCCCCATCCTATTGATATTCTCTGGCCTACGTACATTGATTCTACTGCTACTGTGTGGAATGTTCTCCCGTCGTCGAGCTTGATTTCTGCTAGTGGTGCTCCTCTTCCAGGGTCGTGGTGTAGTGCTACGAGTGTTCCCTCGATTTTACTATTTTGGGTTATGAGTGGGTATTTTGCAGGGGCTACTCTCCTGTGCGTTGGCGCCATGAAGTTGGGCGATACTCCGCGCCTCCTCACTATTGGTCTCTTCCCCATTTCACCCTCCTCCTATACTATCTTGAGCCTGCTTGCAACATCCATTGCATTATACTCCTTGGCCAGTTTTACTATCGCCTTCTTCTCCCCGGTTATGCTCCTTATTATGTTTACTTTCTCAACCTTTACGTTGAGGAGTTTCTCAACAGCCTGCTTAACCCTGCTCTTATCTGCCTTGGGGTCTACGATGAATATTAGCTTGTTCTCCTTCTCTATCATTCTAAACGCCTTCTCAGTTGATACTGGCCTTATTACCACGTTATCCTGCGACATACTTCTTCACCCTCTCCACCATCTTGTTTAAAGCTGGGAGGCTCCATATTACTAGTCTCCCAGGATGCCCCCCGGGTGCTAAGTCCATTATTGAAACCCTGTCAGGGGTTTTAACGTCCACACCGGGTATTCCCGAGACGGCTTTAACGATGCTGGTCTTCATGCTCGAGACCACTATGAGTGGGCCTACTCTTCTCCTCAGCCTCCTGCCCCTCCATTTCGATTTTCCGCTTCTTATCCTGGGCCTGCCGTAGATTCTTTCAAGCTCCTGCCCAAGGCCTATTTTCTCCAGTAATTCCACTACTTCGCGTGTCTTAGAAAGGCTTTCAACATCCTGGGTGAATACTATGGGTATTTTTGCATCCCCCAGCCGGTGTCCCCTCTTTTCCACAACCTCTCTTCTGAGGACTGCTGAAAGCGCCGATAAGAAGGCTTTTCTATACTCCTTCCTGTTTATCTCCTTCCTTATCTTCTTCTCAACACGCGGCGGATGGGCTAGCCTGCCTTTCACAGTCATCGGCGCGAACCTCGCAACCCCCCTCTCCGTCCTGGGCACCCTGGCTATCCCATAGCCCACGCCCCAGCTCTCTGCAGTAGTCCTCTTACCGGCCATGGGATCCCTACCCTTCGGCTGGAGCCTCCTAGACTGTTGGGCTAGGAAGGCCCTTCTTATAAGGTAATCTTCTACTTCAAATGCGATTAGGAAAGAGGGGAGCGACGCCTCACCGTCTTCCTCACCGTCGGCCTTAAGAAGCTTTATCTTAACTTCTTCCTGCATGCTCATCATGCTGCTACAGGCCTCCTTATGTTAACATATGTCAACATCGGGGGTTCAGCTTTAGCCTCCGCCTTCCTCGCGGAGAACCTTATTTTCACAAGCCTCTTTGGAGCCCCCGGGACGCTGCCGCTTAATATTAAGACTGTATTCCTGACCACACCGTACTTATGGAAGCCGCCTGGTTTATTAATTTCCTCGGGATTCTCTACAATCTTAAGTATTCTCAGGTTTCTGACCAGTCTCTGCATATAGCCCATTTGACCAGGCCTTGGGACAGTATACATCACCCCAGAGGGCTTCCAGGGGCCGAGTGTGGCAACGCCTCTACGTGTCTTATTGCTTTTTCTATCGAGTATTTTAACGCGGAACCTCTTCACAACGCCTTCAAACCCCTTGCCCTTAGTTACTGCGAAGACGTCGACGTAACTACCCTCTTGGAAAACATCCTTAACACTGACTTCTTTACCGAGAATAGTCAGCGCATAGTTCACTCTCTCAGCAGTATTATTGCCCCCTCCAATCGCTATTTCAAAGACCTCAGGTTTTTTCTTCCCTATCCCAGTCTTGTAAGGCTGAGTTGCTACAATAGCCCTAACTTCCTTAGTCTTCTCAATAAGCTCCTGGGAAGGTTCTGTTTCAGATTGCTTCCCCCGGTTCCTTAATGAGGTTATCCTCCTTTCTATATACTTGGGTAGTGTTGCCGCCCAGTTCTCCCAGATAACTCTTAAGCCTTGAGGACTATCACCGTAGAACCTAACACCAACTATAGTCAGCGGAGGGGTTTCAATAAGCGTTATAGGTGTGAAAACCTCCTTGCCCTTCAACGGAGAGGATTCTGAAGTATCTATGGTGAAACCATGCGTCATCCCAACACGGTAGCCGGCGAACCCTAAGAGCCTAGTCTTACCCTCTACCTCAGGCCAGAATCTTATCCTAGGAGTCAGCCTCCTAAACCGTGCCCTAGGACGGAATGCGAGCGAACCATGCCGCGGAGCACTCTGCTTCCTATGACCCATTTCAATAATCCCCTTTTAGCCAGCGTGAGTAGTCAAGAGGGTAAATGAGCCCGTTTTAACCTTTTCTCCCTTGTTAAACCTTTGAAAAACCCTTACTAACTGCTTTTTCCTAAGACAAGGTCAGTAACCGAAGCCGAAGGGTTGCTAAGCCTCTAAATAACTCCTAACCAGAGAGGTTACTAATGGAAGAGCGATGTAAAGAGCTTCTTCCGTGCGCACTGTCTCAGTACCCTGTTCCCCCACAACATTCAAAACAATGTCAAAAACTTCGTCAATCTTAATGTTCTCCTTATCAAGTATCTCCTTTACGCCCATCGAAGGCGAGCCGAAAGCTATCAGTAACCTATCCATCTGGGAAAGAAGTACCTTAAGCTCCCTTATCCTCTTCCAGAAAAGCTCCCCATATTTAGAAGTACCTATCTTAACACCTTCAGCCTTCTTCAAAAGATCTCCTAGGGTTGCCCTCGGAGAATACACTCTGTAACCCGAGTAGAAAGGAGGATTAGAAGAGTCAACTATTCTTGCTTGAAGCCTTGAAGGGTCTTCAACCACTATGAGGACTATATCTCCAGGGCGTGCTTGTAGAGGCGGATCTGGGACAGGAGCAATAAGCTTCTTCTCAAGCCCGGCTTCTAAGACGATTTTCTTCCTAGACTCTCTTAATACGGCAGCGAGCCTAAAGCTCTTGGGTGGGAGCTGTTTAAGAGAAGGAGGCACTGTATGAGACGGGATTTTTAAAGGTGGCAGTAGGCCTGCGAACCTAAGATCCTCTTCCTTCTTGAAAACAATCTTCCTCAAATACTGTGGGACAACCATATATCTGAGTAGTTTTGAGAAAATCCTCTGGTTTTCAAGAGATTCCCTACTATAGTCATCCAAGTAGATTAGTATCTCGTCGACCATGAATATTGCTGCAGCCCTTCCAACGAGCCCAGCCCTGAAGGTTTTAACTCTAAGATCATCGGAAACACCTATCACCGAAGCCGGGAGCGCGATAGATATCTGCAAGCCTGTTTTAAAAAGCGGCCTGCATTATTATTTATTTCTCTAAAGCCGACTATCCTAATTCGGAAATCCTCTCTGAAAGTATTTGTGAAAGAGGCTTCTTTTCACCCTTACTAGCAACCATTATCTTAGACTCATACCTAACCGGAATGCCTAAGTACCTGAGGAATCTGTAGAAATCCCCTGCATCAACAGGACCCTCGATAAACCCCTTTTTGAACATAGCGTATAAGATAAGCTTCGCCCTCCTAGTTTCCTGCGGAAAATCTCTTTCTGCAAGTGTAAGAATCTCCCTACCCTTCTCATCTAAGAGACCAAATATAACCTTGTTGATTTCCTTATCAATATTCTCATCGGTGGCGGTCGCATTCTTCTTCTCAACCATCAGCTTATGCATCAAACGCCTTTTTTTCTCTTCCATTATACGCTCCAGTTCCTTGTCCTCAGACAATTAATATCCCCTTTAAATCACTTGCGAACAATTGTTTTTTAAACATTATCTTTTTAACCCCGAGAAACTAGTGTTTTACGAGCCGGGGTGGCAGAGTGGAAATGCGCTGGCCTTGAGAGCCAGTGGCCCATGCGGGCCGCAAGGGTTCGAATCCCTTCCCCGGCGTTTTCCCTTCACCCAAAGACCCTCTAATACGTGTAAGCTCAGTATGAGCGAATTAACATTTTAAACCCCTGCTTTCAGAGAAGCGATTAAGCGTTTTAGAGAGAGCGATTGATTCTCTTAGTCTAACATTCTATCGACCTCGTTCTATTATTCACTTTAGATACTCTAATGGTTCGAAAAGCTCCTCGTCGCTGGATTTCATGATTAGATAGGCATTTTCTTCACACTTCCCCCAAGGAGTTTTAGCATACTTCTCGACTATGCTTTCCTTAACACTTATTATAATACTATTCTTACCATTGCTGAACCTGGCTGATAATCCATTGCTTTCCCTTAGGATGATATTGTTACCGATTATCGTCCTCAACCCGTCTATTGCACAGATGTATGGTTTTCTCATTACAGTAAACACTTCGCACGAGGAAGGCTTGCCAATGATACCAATAGCCTTCATACCCATCTTTAACCCCAAGATTAGGAAGGGCCCTAAGTGTCCATGGATACTAATGGCCTTATCAAGAACCTCTTTCTGAATGGTTATTGAACTCATTTTCCGACTTCACCACGTAACCCCCTAGATTCTAAGCTTATCATGAGAACAATCCCTAGTAACCAGCCTACTGCACCACCAGCCATATGCAATACAACCCAGCCTAGTACTCCACCCCATTTAACCAATTGCGGAGTAGCCATGAAGAATGTTCCTATTATGAAGCCGGCTACTGTAGCTGAAACGACTGAAGCAATAATCAAAAACACGGCTCCTGCAAATCTTTTTTCGAAACAATTATTGTAACGGAATATCCAAATAAGTACGTCGAATACAACGCTAGCCGCTGTAAAACCCAAGAAGTGTGTTGCACCTGGTCTAAAGATGAAGTTTATGATAGTTGCTACGATGCCAACTGCACTGGCTGTCCCAAGCTTCCTAACCCACCAGACGGCTAGAATCAGAGACATAAAACCTATCATATCACAGAAAACAGGTATGCCGAACATATTGAATATTATCGGTGCAAGCGTAGCATTCAATATACCCCAAAGTGCTGCGAAAAGCGCTATAGCAACTATTTCGCGAACAGTGAGGTATGCCATTCCCTATCACCAGTATTACTTTTAACTTATTTGGTAATACCTATATAAGTTTTAAGCTTCTGAGCTTCTGGCTTAATTAATAAATAACAGGCGGAGAACAATTTTAAATTACTGCTTCACGATTTTCGCAGAATTTTGAATAAGCTTCATCTCTTTTAAATCCATGAGAGGAATGGAGAATCATATTCTTAATGAACTTTTTCCTATTGTTTTTTCTAAAATTCTAAAAAACT
>JAVZMD010000034.1:0-13722 GCA_038883435.1 Thermoproteota archaeon | reverse complement strand
ATTAAGCCTCTTTATCCAGTATTCTGGCAAGTACCATTTAACATCGTCTGGACTTATCGTCGTATAAGCCCGTTTAACATATTGCAATGCTTTTTCAAATGGCACTCGGTGTTTTCTAGCGTATACTGTAGGTATGAGAACATCCCAGAAATATTTAACAGACCTCCCCTCTACAAGCGTTCCAGTAACGTCTAAAGAAACCACCTTAACATTATGCAAAGCCTTAAACTTCCTTTTTGAAGGAAGTTTTTAAGTTTTTTCAAGTACTTTTTAGAAAAGCTAAAAAGACAGTTAGCGCAGTAGATATTTCCCCCTAATGAAAGAGAGACCGGTTTGGGTAATGGTCATTACTATCTTGATAGCTATCTTTACAATAAGCTATTTTTCTAAAAACGTCCAAGCCCAAGTCGAGCATGAAGCCTCTTCACGTGGAATATTTGGAGACGTTCTCGATACGGTTAAGCTACATAATCTAGTTGAGAACATTTATTCATTTCGGGACAGAATTAATTACAGAAGAGGGCCTGATTTAGAGTTGTTAAACTGGCTACTACCTGGCTATAAGAGTTTCTCTAGGATTTTATTAGGATCTCCTCTTTGGCCTTTAAAACTAGTTTTCCTCCCCGCAGCCATAATAATATCCTCAGTTCTACCCCTCTACTCACAAATAGGATTAATTGGAGTTGTATTAGCCTCAGGGTTTTTAACTGGGATGATCTACATGCTGCCGCTCTTCCTCTTAATTGAAACGTTCTCTAAAACGGGTCTAGTGGCCATACATGGTAGAACCATGCTTAGACTACTCTTAGCACTATTGGCCGTTTCAACTATTTTCCTACTAATAGCCTACGGATACCCGAATGCACCATTGCTCTTTTCATCATATTTAATGCTAATTTTCACACTATGGTTCACATGGTTTCTACCCCTGTTCCTTTACTATAAGAGTTAATGAGACTCCATTGGGGTAAAGTTTAAACATTAGTATTATTGAGGAATGCAGGAAGTTGAAGCCTGAGAAGATACTGTTCACAGTACTGGATGGCCTAGGAGACCATGCCTGTAGAGAATTAGATGGTCTAACACCGCTTGAGAAAGCCTATTCTAACGGCATCAAGAGGTTTAAGGAAAACGGTTCCCAGGGGCTCATGGATATCATATCTCCAGGGGTACCTCCAAGCAGCGACGTCTCGCATCTAATAATGTTCGGATACGATATTGAAAACGAATATTTTGGAAGAGGACCAATAGAGGCGCTTGGCGAAGGTGTTGAACTCAAGGAGGGGGAAATAGCTTTTAGGGGCAATCTTGCAACAGTAAGAATTGAAAACAATTATCCAATTGTGATAGATAGAAGGGCAGGCAGGATAAGCAGTGAGCAGACTAGAGAACTAGTGGAATACTTGAACGACGAGATAGAGTGCCCTGAGGGTTGCAGGGTAGTTTTCAAACCTTTGTCTGAACACAGGTTTGTTATGATAATTTCTGGAAGAGGATTGTCTCATGAGATTACCGATACCGACCCCCATGCTGAGGGAAAACCAATACTCCTATGCCAACCCATCGATGAGGCTAAGGACAAGAAGGGTGCTGAAAGACTTGCGAACATAGTTAACGAAATAACCATTCAGGCCATTGAAAAACTTAGTAAGCATGAGTTGAATAAGAAAAGAGCTGGAAACAATCTTCCACAAGCCAACGCCATATTAGTCAGGAGTGCTGGAACGATGAGGAGGATGAAGAGTTTTCGAGAAAAATGGGATTTGAAAGCAGCTTGCGTAGCAGCTGGACTTCTCTACAAGGGTGTTGCTAAAGCAGTTGGTATGGATGTTTACAACGTTGAAGGAGCCAATGGGCTACTCAACACCAATATTCAAGGGAAGACTTCTAAGGCCATTGAGCTTCTAGAATCATACGATTTCGTATACCTCCACTTTAAAGGCACTGATGTTGCTAGCCATAGTAAGAATCCGCTTGCGAAATATGAGTTTATCAAACGTTTCTACGAAAGCTTAAAGATAATTGACGATACTATTTTAAACACTGCAACCATAGTGGTTACTGGTGATCATACAACACCATGCGACAGAGGCATGCATACGGGGGAGCCTGTTCCAATACTGATTTCTTCAAAAGGCTTGAGAAGTGATTCAACCAAGGTTTTCTCTGAAAGAGAAGCAGCCCATGGTGGTCTTGGTAGGATAAGAGGGGGGGACATTATGCCCATCCTATTGGATTCGATAGAGAGGACTATTGAATACGGTACGAGGCCCTCACCTAGGAGAATAAACTACATGCCGAAGGAATTAACATATCTCAGGCTGAATATTTAATAACGTCTTAAGATGGTTTTTCAATTTTTAACTAGAAATTATTAACATAGATTTTTTGAACCTGTAGTTATAATAAATCACAACAAAAGATTATTAGAGAGCCACCATAATCTTTTGAGGGGGACATTGGCGAAATACGTGAAGAGAATTACTGAAAACCCTATCCTAGTACCTATTCGAGAACATGCCTGGGAGGCTTTTGCAGTCTTCAACCCCTGTGTGATAAAAAGAAATGGTACTTATTACATGCTTTACAGAGCAGTCTCTTCTTCAGACCTCTTAAGGAAGCAAGGATCTAGTTTCAGCTCAATAGGGATAGCCAAGAGTAGAGACGGTATCCATTTTACTGATAGGAGGAGGTTTATAGTACCGGGAGAATGGTGGGAGAGGTTTGGCTGTGAAGACCCGAGGGTGACTTTCATAGATAACAAGTACTATATTTTCTATACGGCAATATCTACAATACCTCCTACTCCAGACGGGATAAGAGTCGGGCTTGCAATAAGCAGAGACTTAGAGAAGGTGGATGAAAAACACTTAGTAACTCCGTTTAACGCGAAGGCTACAGCATTATTCCCAGAGAGAATAAAGGGTAAGCTGACAATGATATTGACAGTCAATACCGATAGGCCCCCTGCATACATAGGGATTGCTCAGCTTGGAGAAGATTGTTCCACATGGTACGGTGAATTTGAAAGGTGGTATAAAGAATTGAAGGAACATGTTTTAACACCAGATCCGAGAAGGTCGCCCATGGACCATATTGAAGTAGGTTCCCCGCCTATTAAGATTGAGGAAGGATGGTTACTAGTATATTCTTATATTCAGAACTATTTTTCACCCAATCCAGAAGAAAGGGTTTTCGGAGTTGAGGCCCTTATACTAGACCCAGATGATCCGAGAAAAGTGATTTCAAAAACAGAGTATCCTTTCCTCGTAGCTGAAGAATACTACGAGTATTGGGGGCATGTTCCTAAAGTAGTATTCCCAACATCCATACTCCGGGAGAAGGATGAAATAAAACTCTACTATGGTGCTGCAGACACGGTATGCTGCTTAGCAACAATCGGAGTTAGAGAACTGGTTGAGATAATTCGTTCCCGAACCGAGCAGGTTTTCGAAAGGTATCCTCAGAATCCGATAATAAGGTCCAATGAGAAGCATGATTGGGAGGCTCTTGCCACTTTTAATCCGGCTGCAATAGAGCTGGAGGGGAGAATATACATCCTATACAGAGCATTATCCAGAGACAAAACCTCTACCATAGGGCTTGCAATTAGCGAAGACGGTTTCAGGATAGTTGAGAGGCTTGATGAACCAGTATATTCACCACGAGAGGGCTTTGAGATGAAGCTAACCCCAGGCCACTCCGGTTGCGAAGACCCCAGAGTAGTTAGAATAGGGGAGAAGATTTACATGTTCTACACTGCCTACGATAATGTTAATCCACCTAAAGTTGCTTTAACATGGATAAGCGTCAAAGACTTCCTCAACAGGAATTGGAACTGGTCTAAGCCTAGAATAATATCTCCACCGGGTATAGATGATAAGAATTCCTGCGTGATACCAGAGGCAATCAACGGGAAGTACATGTTTATCCATAGAACGGGGGGTATAAACATCGTTTACGATTATGTTGATTCTCTTGAAGACATCGACCCTAACAAACTAATGTCTTTCAAGCTGCTTAGGCCTAGAACCGGCATGTGGGACGGTAAGAAAGTCGGTTTAGCCGCCCCACCCATAAAAACATCAAAGGGCTGGCTTGTTTTCTACCACGGTGTTTCACACGATAATGTTTACAGGATTGGTGCCATACTGCTAGATTTGAAAAATCCTGAAAACATTATAGCAAGAACTTCCAGAGCAATCTTAGAGCCATCCACTGTGTATGAGAAAGAAGGGTATACTAGGAATGTCGTTTTCCCATGTGGCGCAGTCGTCAAAGGAGACACAGTATACCTTTACTATGGTGCGGCAGACTATTCAGTATGTGTTGCAACAGCCTCATTGAAAAGGATATTATCGATATTAGTATGACCGAACTTAGAAATATATTAGAAGGTTTTTGAATGATTTAGAAGCCCATCTAAAAACTCATCTAAATAAGCAGTGGCGACACAAACGAATTTATCGTTTGCACCATAATAGACATATAGTCTATCACCGTTTACAACCGCTCCGCATGGGTATGCAATCCTATCCTCATAAGGAGGCTCAGGCTCAAGAATCGGAGCATCAGACCTGCAGATAACCCTAGTGGGGTCTTTAGAGTCTAGAAGCATTGCGCCAATCCTATACCTGTAATAGGGATCTTTCTCATCAACCCCATAGTATATTCCCAGCCAGCCTTCTCTCGTCCTTATCGGCGGCGCACCCATGCCTATTTTCAGACTATCCCACTTACCCTTCCTAGGCGGGATCATATGCTTGGGCTGGAGGAATCTCGACTTACCGTCCAAATTACTTAAATCTCTGATTAAGTCGATGAATATGGAGGGGAATATCCTGAAGAAAACAACATAATGGTTGTTGACTTTCTCCGGGAGTATGCATGCACTCTTCACCGTTATACCCGGAGGAGACATTATCCTCGCCTCCTCCCATTCCCATTTTCTCGCAAAATTATGAGTGTATATTGAAGTTAAGGCTATTTTCGGATTACTCTTACCGTCGAAAAACACGTAGCACATGTAGATTTTAGAATCGTCTTTTATCTCCGTCACCCTTGGGTCTTCGCAACCGAAGCTGCAACCCCAACGACTCGAAACAAAACTTTTCTCAATATTATAACCTCCTGGCTCAGGATTAAACTGGATTTCGTAAACAGGTTCCGGATATTTCTTAAAGTTAATGCCATCCTCGCTAAACGCGTAACCGATTCTTGAAATAGAATCCCTCCCTATGGCCCTGTAGAGCAAGTGTATCTTTCCACCTAGTTTTATCGCCGCGGGATTGAAGGTTGCTACGGACTCCCAATGATTTTCTTCAGAAGGATATATTACAGGAGTTAATATTTTAGAGAGCTTTGGAACAGCCTCCCCGATTACCCCCCGCTTTTTAAATATTTTTCTCCTAAACACCCTATTCCAGAATAGCCTTAGGTCAGACCATTTTCCTAAACGGAAGGCTTTACTAAACACTGAACTTCTAACCACAATTCCCCCTCCAATACAGTATTTGTTATTGCATTGCTAGTTTTAAGCTTTATGGAGATATTTAAATAAAGACTTAGATGTCAAAAACGAGACATTTGGCATTACAAAATATTTTTATAGCAAGTATTTATATTACTTGTCGTTTTAAGACAGAATCTTAAGACCTATCTTAAAAAGCAGGTTATACTGTTTCCATTTAAGAAGCCCTTTATTTCCCCGTAGACACCATCGTAACCCGGCCTAATCTTAATTCTATCTTCCCTGACCATTCTTATTGCATAAGCCAGCTTCTCATCGTATTTTCCAATTTCATTTATAGGGGTTTCGAGAAGTATACGGTACTCGTTTTCAAATTCCCTTATTAAAGCATAATATATATTCCAAGCCTTTTTAGAATCCGGCTTAATAGAGTAAACATACCCTATTATTTCTGAAAGTGGTATTAAATGAACGTAGTCGGAAGCATCCCTAGGCCTTATCCCCCTGGGACGGTCGGCAAGCTCCTCAATGTGGGTCTCCACTCCTGGAGTGAGTCTCCTACCGCAAACTGGGCATATGCCTTTTAACTTAAAGTATTTATCTGGTTCAGCGTAGAACGAACATCCCCTGTGGCCGGGATAGTGATACTTCCCATACTCTGGATGCGTTTCAACCGTTAGTATTATCCTAGACTTGCCCTTTTTACGAATAGCATTCAATATGCTCTTATAACTTAATTCTTCTAGAAGCATGAGGTTAGCTTCTCTTCCAAGCCTCCAGGGATAGTAGGAATGTGAATCACTGTTTGAAACCAGTATATAGCGATCGTTTCTCGAAACCCTCCAGTTCATCAAGGGGTCTGAAGACAGGCCTGTTTCGAGAGCATGGATATCATCAGCCTTATCCTTGTAGCATTCCTCAACGCCAGTGTAACCATGGACACCGAAAATACTGAAGTGAGGGGTCCAAACGTGTGCTGGAAAAACCTCTATGTCGTCTGAGACGCTTTTCAAAATTTCAACGAGTTCTGGAGAAGAGCATTCAATCAGAGGCCTACCGTCACCACTAAGGTCCCCAATATGTTTCAAAGCATCGCAAGCTTGTTCAACAGCGTCAAAATCTGGGAAGAGTATCACATGATGTATCCTCTTAACAGCATCCTTATCTTGATAGACCGTATTAACTTCTCCTTGAATTAGGAAGAGCGTAGCCTGCTCCGGGCTCTTCTTACTTTTTAAACTATAGAGGCCAGGATAGGATTCCATAAGCTTCTTCTTAAGCTCCTTAAGCCATTTGGGATGTGTACAATCTCCGGTTCCGACGATATTAAGCCCCTTCAGCTTAGCGCAGAAGGCGATATTCTCGAGAGTCATATCGGCACTAGTAGCCCTGCTATACTTAGAGTGAATATGCATGTCAACATAGTAACGGGGTTTGTTTTCGAAGCTTCTCAAAAGCTGTTCAATCCTTGTCGAGGTCAAGAGAAGCTCTGATGATTTAGAGGTATTATTCATACTAGGATTCAAACATGGTAGCCTAGATTTAATAAGGTTTACCAGCGAAGTGTAATTTCTGGAAGCTAAAATATTAGAGAGAAAAGCAATTATGGTTGAAAAATACCACAGTTAAAATGCAGCTCCACTATATGCTAGGTATCTGTCTTTTTAGAATCCTCATTTCCACGAATCCTTTTCTTAAATACTCTGTACATGTAAGTATATGTTAGGCCGTTTTCTCCAAGTATTTTTAGATATGTTTCCCTCTCCCATTTTCTCCTTAATTTCTCATCATTCAAGAAGAATATCTCATCCTCTTTGAAAACTCTTGTTATTAAGATTGAATCCGCCCTATTTAATGCTACAACATCGATTCTATCTGATGAAATCCCTTAAGGCTTCAGCAATGTCTAATGTGAATGATGTTTCATCGAGTATACTGACCTCGTTGTTCTTAAAGAATACTGCAATATTGTAATCGCCGTCCTCTCTAGCCGTGCCCCTAGCTCTAATTCCGAATATATATGCAAAGGAAACATTGTGCTTTTTAAAGCATCAGAAAGCTCTGTAGCAGAAATTTGCGGATCAATATTTCTACTTTCAAGTATCTCTAAGAGTTTTGAAACCAGCTTTTCAGCATCTGGAAGCATGTCTTTTATAATGGAGTTTAAATCCTCTAGCGAAAACTTCCTGTAAGCATGCACCAGAAGGTTTCTAGTTAAGGCTATTTTCTTGGCTATGGGTGAAAAGTTCTCGTCGATTAATCCGGAATTTCTAAGATCAGCATAAGATGAAGGTTTTCTAAGACCCAGCTCAGCTGTAATCATTGCCATAGAGGCAAGTATGTTCTGGAAAATTGCGTAGAGTCCCTGTCTTAGTGCTGAAAGTTCCATCCATCCTTTTGGAGATATATTTCTAACCCTTTCAATACCATTAAGAGCCTCGATTAATACTCCTTTAATTTTCATTTACATAACCAAAGTGCCGGGTTACTTCTCCAACATTTTTTTAAACATATCCGTCCCAAAAAACCTCTCGGATACGGAGGTGCCCAGAGGAAAGAGGCAGAGTAGACAATAAGGATATTAAATAGGATCCTATAAAGTCATTAGTAACATGCTCAAGTTTATATAAAACAATAACTTTTTCTGGTTCATAGATCTCATCCTCCCAACCAGTTAATTAACTCTTGAACCATTGCATTAATATCTTCTGTTGTAGTGTTACTGATAAATATTGAAGGATAGAAGTAGGAATGACCATCAGGTGTACGTGCCTCTTTTAACGTGAAACCAACGAATGGTGGATCATTATAAGCAGGGTTTCTAATGTTTCCGTTTTCATCTCGGCCAAGTTTGTTGATTCCAGCCTTATCTAAGGCTTCGAAGAATTTTGATGTCGGACCATCTATAGCCATAAACCTCGCTTTTTGATAAGAGGCTTTCCTAAGGAACACATGTATTTCAGGATCATTAACCCTCTCAGAAATCCAATATCCATCGAAAATAACTAATGACTTCTCATTGAGATTCTTTATAGATTCTAGAGTGTTATTCGAAAGAAGGCTTTGTATTTCTAGACGCTTTGTTTGTTTAACCCCTAGTTGTTGCATCCTGTTAAGCACATTATTAAGCACCTCATTACTGTTGTCACCAATATACAATATTACTAGATCCTTGATATTGAATTTGGAAAAGGCTTGCTCATTGAAAAAGAGGGAATAAGGAAGTGTAAAACAAAGGATTAACACTATAGTGATCAAAGACAATAAGAAGAGTATGATCACCTTTTTGCTGAAGTAATTTTTCAAATATCTTTTCACATGCACCACCTCCATAGGTTGTGGATTAATGGTGCTATATATTGCGTTTTAGAACTTTTCAGAATAGTTTAAAATTATTTCTAAAAGATGTGTTTAAATATAGTCGGTCTAAATGCTAAATTTAATCCGGCTTTAATCGAGTTCTTTGATTAAAAAATGTTCATTTCAACCGAACATCATTAACGGACAGCATTTTATACTTTTGGGCCCAGGCTAGTAGGCTCATCCTCCCCAATCCGCTTTTCAACAAGCCTGGGAAGGATGCTTTTACTCCGCAACACCCTTGGGAAGGTGCTTCAACCTCCCTACGGGTTTCAAGCCCAATCCCCGTAGTTGAGGCGGCTTGTCCCCTCTCAAGGATGTTGAGGCCTGCCGAGTATTCCCCAGCAGGAGCCTGGTCTACCCGATGGAGAAGTCTGCTTAGAAAGTATTAAGGATTACGTTCAGCTTTTATCTTCCCGTGTGTTTTGCATCCTTATTCCTCTCAAGGGGGCTTTAATTGAGAGGAAGTAGAGTATTGCGGCAAATACTATAAGCAGACTTATGGATATGATGCGAGAAGCATCTATACCAACCCCCAGCCTAGTTAGAAGCAGTTGTATCATTGGGGTTGAGAAGATAATTATTACAGATAAGATTAAGAGTACTTCTCTAAAAGACGGGGTGGTAAACTTTCCACCTTTTGCTGAGAGGATGTAAGCAACAATACCTAGTGAAGCCAAGATGATCGAAGCTGAGACGGGTACTGTGGAAGCCCAGCCTCGGGTGAGCATTTGCAACACCATGATTACAGAAACTGTGAAACTGGTAGTGAAGCATCTGAGACCTATACTCCTAAGCCTCTGACTAATCTCCGCCTCCTGAAGAATTATCGGTATACCTGACCCTGCCAGTAGGAGGAGTGAGCTTAGAACGTTGATCCCCGTTCTCGATAATCCTGAAACACTCGTTGCAGGAGGTAAAAGCGTGAATGTAACGAGTATTATTATGCCGATTAGTGTTAAGAGGTTCCCGACTGAATAGACAAGTTCCCTTTTCTGCAAGCTAGATGCCTACTACAAATCCTTTTTTTAAATGTTTTCCCTGAGTATCTTCGCCCCAATCATAAGGTATGCAGTGTGTCCAATCATAACAGACTCCGGCCTAACCCTGCCTTCGAAAGGCCTTATTCTGCGGAGCATTATCTCCACAGTCTCTAAATGAGCCACGTTTGTGTCTAACATCGCACGGTATACTTTCTCAAGCTGGTTCATAGTCGGCACGATTATGCATATTCTAGCAGAGGGCTTTAGGAATTCCACTACCCTGCTTAAAACATCCCAGGGGTCGGGAATATCCATTATTGCCGCGTCGAATAACACTTTGAAATCAACATTCTTAACATCTCCATGTATCAGCTCAACAAAGTCTATCAGTCCGACTCTTTCAAGATTCCTACGGGCGATTCTTATGGATTCCTCATTCACATCGCAGGAGAATACTCGTCCATTAGGCTTTACAAGGCTCGCAATCACCATGGTAGCAGCACCGCTTCCAGTACCGGCTTCCAAAACCATAGAGCCCGAGGAGATTCCTAGGCCCAAGACCACGTACCCAATATCCTTAGGGTACATTACTTGAGTCCTCCTAGACAGCTTAGGGATATAATCTGCTACAGAAGGCCTGAGGGCAAGCATTTCCTCCCCTACGTGTGTTTTAACAATTATCCCAGGTTTTTTACCGATGATATCATGTGTAACAAGGTAGCCTTTGTGAGTGTGAATTCTATCTCCCTGTATCTTTACCACACGCCGTTTGCCTTTAGAAGACACTAGAAGAATATCGTCTCCCTCTTTAAACACGTCTGAGCCTTGGCTCAAACCCGTTTAACAACGGTATTGAATCCCTTATATCTTCTTCTCTAGCTCCAAAGCTTATTCTCACGTGTCCCTCACCAGAGGGGCCGAATCCCTGGCCCGGGGCTAGGACTACTCCAGTTTCCCTAGCCAGCTCCAGACAGAAATCGAATGATGTAAATGGTATTTCCGGGAATATGTATAAGGAGCCTTGGGGAGCGTATGTTTTCAATAGATCGTTTCTCTTAAAACCGTTAATGAATATTTTTAGCCTTTTTTCAATTGTCATCCTTACATAGCTAGATATCTCGTTGATAAATGGGAGTGTTTTTAAGACCACGTATTGTCCGAATGCGTTAGATGTCAATGAAGTAGCGTATCTTACTGTAGAAGCCTTAGTGATGATGTTATGCTCTGAAGCTAAGAAGCCGACTCTAAGACCCGTTACACCCATGTTTTTAGAGAAGCTGCCTATTATCATCGTATTCTCAAGCTTATTGTCAAAACTGCCTGGGCTTACAGGCTTGTTATCGTTAAAGAATATTTCGAAATAGGTTTCGTCGGAAATTATTATAGAGCCTGTTTCCCGAGCATATTCCACGAGCCTCTCAACATCTCTAGAGGAAACGATCTTGCCAGTAGGGTTATTAGGCGAGCATAAGAGTATGATACTACGTTCTCTAGGAACCTGATCGCTAACACTCTTATCTTGACTGTAATAATCAATCACGATATTGTCGAAGAGGTTTGTAGCCAGGAAATGTTGTGGATAAGTTGGATCGGGCAGGATTATCCTATCTCCAGAATCTAAAATAGTCATTAAAGCTATTAGAAATGCTTCGGAAGCCCCCGCAGTAATTAGAACGTTTTCACTACTAGCTTCTATTCCACGGCTGTTTCTTAAGTATTCAGCAACACTGTTCCTGAGCTCGCTTAATCCCTCTACTGGAGGATATGTTATACTCGTTTCGTCACAAACTTTTCTTACGGTTTCCCTGATTAAGGGATGCGGGTCTATGAAAATATCGCCAACGCTGAGATTCATTATGTTTTTCCTACTAGCCCTTGCTTCTTTCAGGATTTTCCTATGAGGAGGCTCGACAAGCCTGTCGATTCTTGAAGCGTACTTCAACCCGGGAGCTCATGGAAAAAGTGTTTTTAAACATTAACTGGTATTCTAATCAAAGTATTTCAAGGAGAATAATTTTCTATCAAGACGCGTAATGAACCTCGCAATGTCTACCTGGAATTATGTTTTTAACAAGCTCCCTCAGCCTAGCAGCCTCCCTACGAGGTAGAGACTTATCTTTAAGAAACTTCCCAACTATTCTAGATGCCTCCTCATCCTTATCCTTGTTCCCAGGGATTACGTAAGCATATCTGGTGCATTTCGACCTTACTTTTTCAAAGCAACCATAGACTATTTCGTTTTCTTCCGTAATCCCCACCCATAGTTTCATTTCCACATTCCTAATGAAATTCTTCTCGCCGTAAACCATGAACGCACCCTTTGGAAGATATTGGCCTGGAGGTGCTTGTTTGCTAAGCTGTTTCCCCCTAACCCAATACACATCGAGGGAAGCATATTTATTCTCCCATGCTTTAGTAGTGTAGCATGCAGCCATTAATGCTGCTTCTTCAAGCTCCTTCTCCGAAGGGTTTTCAACGCCGTAAATGGTTACGAATGGGGCTCCGGTGAAGTCTGCATGAAGGACAATGCTGTTTTCACCAACGTATTTCTTTACGAGGAGCTCGTTTGTTCCAGCGTCCTTGCCAGCTAGAATCAGGCTCCCATTTATAGAAGTATTCCAGCGGAATTTCTCATACCACTTCTTTTTTTCAATTCTTTTCTCAGGAATCATCCTGTCTAGACAGGCGGTTTTTTCCCTCAACGCAGCTATTTTCACATCTACTTCTGAAATATGCTTCTCTATCTTCTTAGCTTCCTCAAACATTCTTGAAGCATTAGACGCAGCTGACAAATTCAAATCCAAAACGTATTCAACATCGTTAAACAATACTCTGATCCTATTCTTACCGTAATCTCTTTCAATAACCTTAACTTCGGGAGCCTCCTTGCCGTTTCTAACGTTTTCTAAGACGGTTTGGAAAAGATGGAGGTTATCCATGAGGGCCCTAGCCTTAAGTTTAAGCAAATTTGCTTGTAACACCATGTTCTCTCTAGCCTTAAGAAGCCTCTCTAATTCCTTAGAAGCCTTGTCTTCAACCGTGGTTTCAAAACCTACTGTAGCATAGTATTCATCGACAGCTTCTGAAAGACTCATGAAAACCTTTTGTTCAAAGTCCTTCATGGAAGTTAAGAATATGCTTGAGACTTCTACTGGAGAACCATCCGAGTAGTAAAGCCTTGGGCTAGCTTTTTCCTCCGCCTCTTTTATCAGCATCATGGCAGTCTCTATTATTGCCTGTATGTTTCCATTGACCATTATGTTTGGAACCAAGCCTATTCTCGCACAGATTTCATTCATGATTTTAGTGCCAAACCCGAGCTTCCCCGCTATGAAACGGTCTACTCTCTCTGAGGCGAATTCTTCCAGATTCTGGAAGTCTCTTAAGCTCCTCGGATCTATTATGTTAGAAGGTGGGAACACGTATCTCCTTCCTTCTTCGAGTACTCTGATTCCAGTCTCCAGCCTGTAAGATGTGAAGAGGATAAGCCAGTCTTCAGAGACCAGTACCAAGGCCCCTTTTTTCAAACACTCTATTATTAGCCTACCGCGAAAGTCTTTCCCGGAGAGGCTGACAACGAGTATCCTGTCAAAATCATGCTGCTCAACGTTTTCAACTCTGAGATTCTGCATAAATTTTCTAAGCCTCATTAAATGCGCAGGAGGCTTTTCAGGGACCGGGTAATCATATCTGGTTATGAAAACAGCCTCACCAGGTATTGCTACAAGCCTTTTAACGACACCCTCAACCCTGAATTTGAAAAGGTAATAACCGTACTTCGGCTCGTGGTAAACATTATCAACCCGAGCACCGCACAGCTCCCTAGAGAGTTCTCTAGCTAAGACAAGGTAGTCGATACTGGAAAGACTTATCTTACGACTTTTATCCAATCCTAAGAATGATAGGCGG
>JAVZMD010000033.1:0-14218 GCA_038883435.1 Thermoproteota archaeon | reverse complement strand
ATTAAAACTTATGATAGAGACCCTGTGGTAATTAAGCTACCTTTAGCAGGAAAAATAGGAGCATTAACGATGGAGTATAAAGGAGCTTGTACTCATGCTTTATGAATTTTGTACTTACTCTAGTTCTTTACTCAATTAGTTATTCACACGCTTTCGCTTCATCCATCCTCTTTTGGAAATAAAAATGCGCTACCCTTGGATATTGCTTTTAGATATTTAAAAAATCAACATATTGAAAGTTGCAATAATGGTTATTATGCTTTTTATGCATATTGTTTCCGTTAGCCTTATATACATATGTTTTCAACATTCATCTTTTTGATGGTGAAAATGGGTTATAAGTGGCGTTATATGGTGGCGATGCTGTTTATTATGGTGCTTTTGTCTCCAAGCATCTCACCTTTTCTAATGCGCGTCTCATCCCTGAGGCAGCAGTACAGGATCCTCATGGACTTCTACCACGGTGGTTGGGATGGCTACGGTGGTTACAAGACCATCAGCGAGCTACTTAGTGATAGGGGTTATCTTGTTGAGAAGAATTACGATAAACCTCTGAACGAGATTGATCTCTCAAACTATGATGCACTTCTTCTCACGTATCCGTGGAAAGACTTTAGCCAAGTCGAGTTAGAGGCAATAAGGCAGTATGTCTATAACGGAGGAGGATTGCTTGAAGTCGTTGACACACAAATGTACTACGGCAGGAAGGCTCCCAATCAGGTTGCCGAGCTTTTCGGAGTCCACTTCTACGGAGACTTAACGATGGATGCGGTAATAGTCAACTTCGACCACCCGATAACAAGGGATAAGAAGCAGGAAGACCTGTTCAACCCGTTCCTCCTGTATGATGCTGCGATAGACAGGTACCACAGCAATGCAACAGTACTGGTGAGAGCGGGTGTCAAAGACTAGCGTGCCAAACGGCACCAGCATCTCAACAATGGCAGAATCCTGTTTTCTAGGTTTTTGAGGTTAAGGCCTAGGTATGATTTTTAGGAGGAGCCAGTTTATGAATCCGATTAGGAGCGCGAGCCATAAGATTAGGATTATTTTGTAGCCGATTTCGCGTGGCCATCTTGCTGCTGGGGGGAAGTATTTTGCTTCTTCTTTAGCGCCTTGGTACATGATTATGTAACTTGTGGCCATGAAGAATATTGCGAGCATTGGGTCTTTGAACCATGATCCTAGTGCTAAGCCGATTATGAGCACTGTTAAGCCAGCGTATTTGAAGGCCCTGGCCCTGGGGGACTTCCTTACTTCAGGAGGAATCTCAACCTTTAAACGGTACCACTCGGGGCCGAAATGCTTCCTCATATACCAGATTGCATAGGTAAATCCAATTAAAACCGTTGGAATGATTGCTGCCATACTTATTACGAACTCTCCCTCCGAGAGGGATGCTGTTAAAGCGAAGTAGAGAAGGGGAGTTCCAAGTATCATTAATAAAGCTACAATGATAAGTATTGCATATGCCTTAAACTTACTGTTCAACATGATATTTGTAACAATTCTTTGTTATTAAGTTTTTCTTTATACAAGTAACTAAGCCACCAACATTTTTAATTAGTGACATTGACGCTTTGTCTCGGGAAGCATTTTCAAAGGAACAGAGTGTAACAGAGGTGAAGAAAGCGTTATCCAACAAGATAGATGCAGTGATTAAGATGGTTGAGAAGGATGCCTATCATGGTGCTATTAACAAGTTGATGAACGATATATTGGCTAAAATGGATGGAGACCCTAAGCCAAAGGACTGGATTATCAACTCCATTGCTCAAGTCTCGTTGAAAAGGCATATCGATTGGATTATCACCAATATTAGAGCATTACTTTAGGACTATTTTTTATTCCCTATATTTTTACTAAATAAAGCGGAATCTAGAAAACATTTATAATTGCAGATTTATACTACATCCTTTAGTTGGTTAGCGAGAAAGTTAAAGCCTATTCGATAAGTATCGGAATAGCATTGCTTATAATTCTTGGGATACCACTTGCCTACTATGCTCTCCACAGAGGTATTTCCGAGCTGGAGTTGAAGATAGGTCTTTGTTTTAGTGTTCCCATGGGTGTGGCTGTGTTTATTTACCTTGTTCTGTATCCAAGGATAAAGCATGGGCCCGAATGGTATAAGGTGGAGTTTAGAAAGGCTGTTGATTATGAAATTCCGCGGGAGGTTGCCAGAAAGGCTAGACAGATTAAACTAATTGGTCTGCTCGTTTTATTTCTGGGCGTGTCTTTTGGAATAATAGTTCAAATGATTGAGCTTGCAGCATTATTCGCATTAGTCGGTTTGACCATTGTTTTTCAGGGTCAACGTAAGGAAGCGAAATATCTGTCCGAAGAGGCAAGGAAAGAGTATGAGAGAATATATGGGGATAGGCTTAGGAAGATGTGGCTGATCCATATTCTGGCACGCCTAATCATATTAGTAGCTGGAGTGATAATCGCCCTACTCACACTCTGGCAAATACAAGCGTTTATGAGGACGCTGGCCTAATCTCTCAAATCTCTTCTATTTCTCCTGTCTTCTTGTGAATATCATGTAGGAGGCGAATAGGAAGACTATCGGAAAGACTATGAGTATTACGACGTCTATGAGGCGTGTTGAAATAACCGTTGGAATGCTAGTCAATGCTCTTCCTCCTTGTCCGAATTCGATAGGCCTCGTAGCATAGCCGAATAGTAGGCTAGTGATTTGCGTATAGTGATAGTTTATTGAGAAAACCTGTATCATACTCGAGATTTCCGCCTCCCTCCTCATGTAGTCCAAGTACTCTTGTGGAAAGATGCTTGGGGATGTGAAGTTTCTAAATTGTCTTTGTGACATGTTAAAAGCTTGAAAGCTTCTCACGGGGGGAGGCCCTAAGACAGCAGTTGCAATAAGGCTACTTATTGCCGACAATATAAATGCGAAGAAGATCCAAATGCCTATGCTAATTATGAGTGAGTGGCTTGACTTGCTTGAGAGTGTTGAAATGAATAATGAGAATGCATAATATGCGAATGAGAAGACTATTGAGAAAACTATGAACAAACAGACTCTTGCAATATCGTCCATTGTTACTGCAATGTTATGTAGAAGTATAGAGATGGATACTGCTGCAAAGGATGATAGAGTTACTGCTAGACTTATTACTGCCAAGGCAGAGATTATCTTACCATTAATAACATCCTCTCTGTATATTGGTCTTGAAAGTAATATTCTAAGTGTCCCCCGTTCTCTTTCTCCAGATATGGCGTCGAATGCCAATGCTATTCCGAGCAGTGGAGCCATGTAAGCCATTGTTGTGGCTATTGCAGAAAAAACTGAAGCTACGGGCCTACCTGCTTGTTGAAAAGCAGTTATTACCCGGAAAATGGTTGAGTAGGTACTGGCTACTGAAAACAATAGCAATACGCCTACGATTAACCAGAGTCTCTTACTTGTTATGGTGTCCGTGAATTCTTTTCTTGCAATAGATAAAGCGTCGCTTATCATTTTTTATCCACCCTCCTGGTAGAAACGGTATATTTCATCCCAAGACGGCTCTATTGGCTTTAGAGACTCCACCGCATCCTTGAACTGAGGCTTTGAAACAAGGGGTAAGAGTTCGCCCCATATTTCTCTCCTCGATAACACTGTAACGTGATTCTCATTCTGCTTTATCTCTATTACGTCAGATATTGACCTTATTTCTTGCAGTAGCATATCAATACTGGATTTAACTCGAAGCTCATAACGATACCCCTTCGCTTCCCTAACAGATTGATATAGTTCTTCTACACTTCCCTGTACGAGAAGCTTTCCTCCACGTATTACTGCAGCATGGGTACATACCATACCCACCTCGTAAAGCAGGTGTGTAGACATGAGGATTGTCTTACCCTCCTTGTTCATACTCTTAACAAGGTTTCTGAATTCAGCAGCACCTTCAGGATCTATCCCGACCGTGGGCTCGTCGAATATTAAGAGCTCAGGATCCTTCAACAGGGCCTGGGCTATTCCGAGCCTCTGCCTCATACCTCTCGAAAATGTTGAAACCTTATCATTAGCCCTGTCCTTTAAGCCAACCATCTCAAGTGTCTCGAGCGCTCTCTTCTTCCTTTGGTCTGATGGTATCTTATCTAAAGTAGCTAGGAAGACGAGGTTTTCAAGCGCAGTCATATGGTCGTAGAAGCCGAAGCCCTCTGGAAGAAGCCCTACTCTTCTTCTTATCTCTACGGATTCTTTAACAACATCGAATCCAAGCACTTTCGCATTCCCGCTCGTAGGCAGAATCAGGCCTACAAGTATCGATATCAGTGTTGTTTTCCCAGAGCCATTTGGTCCAAAGAGGCCGTATGTACTAGCTTTGGGTATTTTCATGCTTATTCCATCAAGGGCCTTAATTCCAGAACCACCTTTACCATATATCTTAACAAGGTTCTCGACTTCTATAGCTAAATCCATTTTCATCACCTCCTTCCATATCTTCGATATATCATGAAGGTTGCTGCAGCCATGATTACAACGATTAAAACTCCTATTAGGACAGTTTCTCCTCTTTGCTTCACATACACGTGTAGGCTCCGAGCTGGGGCCTGACTCTGATCTGCTTTAAGGCTTAGAGTAATATAGTAGTCGCCAGGACTTACATCAGCATCGCTCGTAACCGTTAATGAGAAAACAGCGCTTTCCTGAGGCTTGAGCAGAGATACTAATTCTGGACTTACTTTAACACTGAAACCATCAGGCACGTCTGAAACCCCAAGGATAAGATTTGAAAGCGAACTATAGCCAGTATTTTTAGCCTCAACCTGGAATATTATTGACTCTCCAGCCGTTGTTTCGCAATAGAAGTTTTGTGTAACGTAAGAAATAGTGTAGGAGCCCATTATTCCCAGGCTCAGGTTAAGCTTATCAAAAGAGTCTCCGGAGCTAGCTTCCAATGTTATGGGTATTATATTTGGTTCAGCGAGTGGAGGTATGTTTACAAACAGGTTTAGATTCTTGCTCTCACCAGTTTTCAAATATATTTTAGACAGAACGTTCCCAGACTCGTCCTTAACCAACCAGCTATAGCCAGAAGGAAGCCCTGTTACACTAATGTTTACAACGCCATCCGAATCGCCTCTATTCTCAACAGTTATGGGAAATCTGGAAGTACTTCCAGCATAGGCATCGACATATGGTGCGTTTGCATATAGTTTCAACCTAGGAGTGCCTTTTACCACAATGATTTTAAGAGGTAGTTTTGATTCAAAATTCGCTGCTTTAAGCAATACTGTTGCTTCATATTCTTTAGGAATTTCGTCAGTCGGTACTTCTAATTTCACTTTTGCATTAATAGATTCTCCTACTCCTAACGAAACTCCTTGAAGACTGCTGCCGTCGCTTTTAATAATGATTCCATTCCAATGATCTGGTAAAATAAGAGACAGTACTCCCGTAAACCTTTTTGTTAAAACGTTCTTTATCGTTAAATCAAAAACTACCGTTGAACCTGGTACTGCTCGCACTATTGGATATGTTGAAGAAAGTATTTGAACGTTTGGCTCTTTAACGTAGATTAGGATTGTTCTCTCCCGGATAGTTGAGCCTGATATTCTAACCGTTATGTTGTAAATTCCTTGCGCAGCATACGGAGGTTGTATTTTTAGAGTTAGGCTTTGAACACTCCCGGGACTCAGCGTCAGGTTAATAACTTCAGCCGAGCCTGAGTAAACACTTACTTCCCATCCCTCTGGTGCCTCGGTTGAAATTGCTACTCTCTCCTCTCCTGACCCCTTGTTTTCTACGGAGAGCGGCACATTTACCTCTGAAAAAGCCTCCACTCTTATGTATGCTTGAGATATTGAAAGTCGTAGCGCATAGTCAAGTATTATCTCCCCTAAATCAACATAATTGTTTACACTCACTGCTACCAACTTACTTTCATATCCTTCTTTTTCTATTTGGATCCGGTAGGTTCCTGATTGAAGTGTTATACTAAAACCTCCACTTAAAAGCGTCTTAGTCTTTGCTACAAATGCTCCAGAAGTATCGTAGACGGTTACTGTTGCATAGCCTAATGGATTTCCTTCAACATCTAGAACCCTTCCGTAAACTGTGTAGTATGCTGGCTCTTGAACGTATTGACGTTGAGCATGAATCTGAATTATGGGAAGGGTAGAAGCCAATATTATTAGGAGCAATAGGAACCTATATGAAACGATTCTATGCTCAAGTTTCATATTCATTGTTACTACTGGCAGTAGTAACTCTACTTTATAAGTTTTATTGCTCAGAATTCAAACAGAAAAGTTAAATAGTTACTACATATAATAGTATTTTTCAGGAAAAAATGTCCAAAAAACCCCTGATATCTCAATATAATATTGGTGAGAGAGAACTTCAAGCATTTTTAGGACCTCTAGAGGTAAATGTGGTAGATATTATCTGGAGTTCGAAAAAGCCGCTTACCGTCAGGGAGGTTTACGAGAAGCTAAAGCGGAAGAGAAAGATTGCTTATACTACCGTAATGACAACGATGGATAGGCTATATGACAAAGGGTTGCTGGACAGGAGGGCTGAAAAGGGGCGTGGAGGAGTTTTCTATGTTTACTGGCCTAAGTTTGAGAAAAATAACTTCAAGAAGTCAGCAGTCCACGAAGTACTAAACAGCCTTATAGAGAATTTCGGCGAGATAGTTGCAAACTATTTTGTTGAAAGAATCTCTTCTAGAGACCAAGAGCTTAAACAAAAGCTTGAAAGAGCTTTAAGAAAGTAGTGGTTTAATATGGCAGTTTTAGAAAGCCTTCTAGTACAGTTTTTCCAACCCTATTTCTACTACTCTACGAGTATTTTAATAGTCTCATTTATTTGCATCAAGCTGATCACTAGATATAATCTACTTCTTACCACAAGGACTAAGAGCATAATGTACTTAATTCCCCTAACCATTCCAATTTTGCTGATTACTTTTATTTCGCCCTGGCCAACTAGATTCTTTTCTATTGAAAAGAGATTACTTTTCTATAACCAATTACTTCTTGATAATTCATTGTTAATACGGCCTTGGGGCCCCAAACCCTTTCTTCCCAATATACCGCATATTGGAAGAACAGTCTTCATCCAGCCTCTAAACCTGCTTTACACAATTGGTTTTGCATTATCTTTAACATATGTGATTTTAACATTAACTCTTGGCGATATTATAGTTAAAAGAGCTTTTCACATCATAGAGCTTAATTCCGGAGAATATGAGCCTTTACAGAGAAAGGTTTTGGAGCTGGCTTCTAAAATGGGGATAAGTAAACCTAAGATAGGACTTGTAGAAGATTTGAGGCCAAACGCTTTCGTCGTAGGTTATGGGAAAAAGACGATGCTCGTTTTTTCATTAGGACTCTTAAAAACTCTAACGAAGAAAGAGTTGACTGCAGTAGTAGCTCACGAATTATCCCATGTTAAAAACCATGACTTTATTTTCAAAACCTTAACGACAGCACTATCACTATTCTCATTCTTCAATCCGTTTTCGCACTTATCTGTAATATCGGCACAGAGGGAGAGAGAAAACTTAGCGGATGAAGATAGTGTAAAAGTATTAGGGAAGACCGGCTTGCTTATAAGGGCGATAGTTAAAATAAACAAGGTAGCTGCTAAATTACCGAAGGAAGGTTTTGCAATCCGCTTAACATCAAGCCTATTCCTAACCTCACCTGTTTCATTAAGAACATTGTTTTCAACACATCCAAAGCTAGAGTACAGGATAATGAAAATTGAGGAAATGAAAAGAGTGAAAAACGTTAGTAGCGATACTATTATTTTTTCAATATTATTGTCTGCAGTGGTTATTGTAGCAGGCATTTTAACCATTTATGTTCTCGCTTCCATTCAAACATTCTTCATAAGGCAGTATATCTCTTGGATGTTGTTTAGAATGCCTCCTCAAAAAATTTTCATTTCAAAGCCGGACTTTAATAATATGATGGACGATTTACATTTACCAAGTTTTCTTAAACATAAGGGTTCTATTTATTCATCCATGTTAAGGGAAGGTTGGAAAATTAAAAACTACTTGAAATCCCGTCCAAAAACGTTTTCTAGTAGGTTATTTTGACTCCATACGTTTCAGGTTGATGGTTGTCTCGCTTCAAGAATAACAGGAACATTGAGAATTTGATTGTTTCTGACTATCGTTAAGGTAACGGTTTGACCCGGACTAGTATACTCTTCAAGGAAAGCAAAAAGCTCGTCCCCGTTTGAGATCTTAAACCCATTTATCCCTATTATGATGTCCCCACCAATCACAAACCTTGACCCCTTGATTACAACGTATCTACTTCCACCCTGAAGACCTGATTTAGCAGCAGGCCCGTTAGGCGTAATACTGATTATAAGCCAGCCGTATGTTACATTCACATTCATAGCTTTAGCCAAGTCATAAGTCATATCCATACCCGTCACTCCCAGCCAAGGATGTTGATCATAATATCCCTTTTTAATAAGAGACTCTATTTCACGTAAAATAGTATTCGAAGGAATCGCGAAGCCAAGTCCTTGCGAGTCCTTTACTATAGCGGTGGTGATTCCAACAACCTCTCCGCGAAGGTTGAGAAGCGGCCCTCCTGAATTACCCGGGTTTATCGGAGCAGTCGTCTGAATACAATTAGCTATAGGGTAGCCTCCTGTAAGGTCTTCAGTAATTGTTCTGCCAAGTGCACTTACTATTCCAGAGCTCATTGAACCAGCCAAACCATAGGGGTTTCCTATGGCTACGACGGGATCGCCTACTTTAAGCGTTGATGAGCTTACTATTTTCAGGGGCTTGAATTCTTCAAATGGAGCGTTTACTGTTAGAACAGCAAGGTCAGAGTAAGGGTCGAATCCCTTTAAATCGGCTGGGTAGGCATTGCCGCTTCTAAATCTTACGGTAATGTCGCGTGCATTACTAACAACATGGTAATTGGTAATTACTACAAATTGATCTTCAAAAAGGTATACGAAGCCAGAGCCTTGAGTAGTACTGTAGTAGGGACGGTAGAAGATATCATATTGTACAATAGTTCCAGTTATGAGGACAACGGAGTCTCTAACTTTCCCATATAGTTCAGAAAGAGAGAAATTACCCTCTGAAGCATATATCGTTACTACGCTACAGTTCGTAAACTGTATTGCTGAAACACGGCTTTCAAGATTTGAAATCCTATTCTGAAGCTCGTTAATACTATTTAGGATTGTTAGAATACCAATTGAGAATCCTATCAGTATTCCTATTACGATGCATGCTAGAATTAAGATAATTTTTAAATCTTTGAAAGATGTTTTCACTTGAAGCTCTTCGTATGGAACGTTTTCATGCATTCTAAGCTACTATTATCAATAGTAGGTTATTAATAAGCATTTCTGAAAAATGGTAAGAAACCAGTAAAATGCGGCGTCCGGGATTTGAACCCGGGTTACCAGCGTGGCAGGCTGATGTCCTAACCAGACTAGACGAACGCCGCCTACTATTCAAGAAACAGAGGGGGGATAAAAATTTTATTCCAATAAGAATTATGAAACAGCCTTATTTTTCTGAATTCTAATCTTAATTTGAACTAAGTTTATATACCCTATTTTAGTCGTAGCTTCAATGGACCTAACACCACTATTCACATCTTTAATACTGGTTACTCTCGCCGAGTTGGGTGATAAAACTCAGCTGGCTATTATCACCCTATCCTCATGCTTCAACGCATCAAATGTCTTTATGGGAGCAGTTCTTGCATTAATCTTAGTTTCCGGGATAGGCGTGATCATCGGCGATTTCTTAGCTGCATTCCTACCACAATATTTGGTTAACATCATTTCTGCCATACTCTTCCTACTATTTGGCCTCTTTATTATTCTAACGAGGAATAAGGAGGAGGATTTTAAAAAGCTCGACGCTAAATGTGGTCTACTATCCGTCTTCTCCATGGTTGCTTTAATGGAGCTTGGAGATAAGACGCAGATAGCTGTAATCGCTCTCGCAGCAGAGTATAACGCACTCCTACTCGTTTACATAGGAGTGATCATCTCCTTCATCCTACTGACTGGACTAGGGGTTTTATTGGGTAAAACCCTGATACGGCTAATTCCCTTGAAATCCATTAAGATCGTAAGCGGAACGATCTTCCTATTATTCGGAACCTTCCTACTACTCAATACTTTACAGATTTTCTGAGGGAAAATACTCATCATACAAATTTTAGAAAACCCAGCGTCAAAAATCTTAATAAACAACCATACGACTAAAAAACCGTAAGCGGGGGTTGCCGAGCCTGGTCAAACGGGACTGACCAAAGGCGCTGGACTTAAGACGCGAGGAAGTCATCCAGTCCCGTAGGGGTTCGTGGGTTCAAATCCCACCCCCCGCATTTTTCTAAAATAACCATACTACGACTTCATCTCCCAAGTCATCCACTTCCTCGAGTTTGTAATTTTTGATATCCTTCACCTCTAGTCCGTAGCCGAGGATCCGCGTCACGAGTCCTCGCTCAATCATCCTGTTGACTAACGAATGTAGTAGATTTTTCATCGCCCCGAAATCGATGTCGTACACCACCTCCATAACTATCTTGTTCGCTATCTTGCATCCTAATTCGCAGAACAGAGTAATCTGATGAACAACCATTACCTTCTTACCTTGCGCCACTTTTTTCACCTCAGGATGGTTCGCAAATCTATCTCTGAGGGCCTTTCCATGCTCCTCAAGAGCTTTCTCGACTTCCTCGAGAGTGTTACGATACCTTATCGCCTCGGAGCGAACTTCATCAAATAACTTGATACCAATTATGTGAACCTTTGTATCTTTCTCATTAAGTGCTATGTAGAATAGAGCATCGGCCAAATCACCAATGTTCTTCGGGTTACTTGTATACGCGGTGATGTAATAGCCGATCCCACTGCTTCTTTCCGTTGCTACAAAGTCTATGGCACATTCTTTTGTGGTCTCTTTCCACTTCTTACTGACATACTTCTCACTATTGATTCTAACTTCCTCGAACTTATCTCCCCATCCCCAAACCGTGGCATATTTTTCCCTCATTTTCGCTTTCTCCTTTCTTCTATTTCCTCACGTATCCTTCTTATTAGCTCGGACTTATCTTTATGCTCTTCTTTCTCTGAGCCTATCTCCTCTATGAATTTCACATGCTCTTCTGCTGGAATGTTAAAAATATACCTCGGCCTCTCGCGTTCATGCCTGTCTTCATGAATATCATGTGGGTGGAACCCTAGGCTTATAAGCATCCCCCTCAACTCCACTAAGCCATCCTTACAGGTCGAGCTCATACGGATTACGCTTTTCTTCCCATACACACTTAACGTACCGTCTCCGGAAAAGAATCCCCTCACATATGCCCTTTTACCCTCTTCATCGAGATGTTTCAGAGGCGGATGGAATTCATAGTGTCCAGGCCCTTTGATACCGAGATCCCACAAGTCATAGAATACCTCCTTACTATATACACCTACTTCATAACTATCCTCCTCCCCTTCTCGATGCTTAAGATAACAATGGGGGGGTTATACCATAAACCTCCTCACACAACCTCTTAAAGGCCTCGACCATCTCCTCATCTACCGTAGATAAAGAAACTTCATAACGACCACCCTTCCCTACTCTAACACATCCATCAGAAGCCAATAGGCCACATAGCTCGGCTTTTGCTGGACTAAGTATTTCCCTAACTCCTTTTTCGGAGACTTCTAAGCTCGTCCCATATGCCAGCTTGAAGACCACCCTGTCTTCTTCTATTTCCGCTTCAGTAAACGTCCCTATAACTTCGCCTCCTTTAAGAAGTTCGTACCCACCACTCTCGGCTTCACGTATTTCATATTCCCCGAAAGTCTTCACAACATATGAAACCTCAATCTCCTCTCTTTCTCTCTCCTGCTCACCCTCATGAAATCGTCTCTCATATTGACCTATCCTCGAACCCCCACCCATCTATTTTCTCCTCGATAAAGCCTTCCACATGTCAAGTAAGTTATGAAGTACTAGAACCCTAAAGCCAGCTTCCTTATCGTCTAGCATTAGGTCTATTATTTCTTGAGGCATCAGTCCCTTACAGAACTCACAATTACATTCTTCAAATCGGATTTCAGGATCCCTAAGATCATATAACCAACCCTCCTTATAATAACGTCCGTGTTTTGCTTCTAGAAACCAAGAAAGATTACTGTAACTACCTATCTCCTTATGCTTAAGCCTGTGGCCAACACCATAGAGTAGCAATTCGAAATCCGTTTTAGTCTTCTTGGAAAGGTATTTCAGACTCATCAGGGCGCTGGGCAAGAGGTCTTCCAACAAATTGTCTTCTAAAAGTTCCCTTGCCGGCATTGCAAAGGAGACGTAGCCCATTTCAACCTGCTTCCTAATGGCCCAGTCGATTTGAAGATGGTTGGCGCCTTTAACCAAGCCGATTAAGGGGATGTCCAGCTTGAGGAAGTCGTCTGCTAGGGAGACGAGCTTTACGGTCTGGGACCATGATAGAAATAGGGGGTCGTCGACATAGGTGTAGTTATCAGGTATTGTCGTAGCGTCGGGTCTAAGGGTATCTATCAGCTTGAAATAGTCTTCAATCCTCAACTTATCGAGCAATTCATCAGGCATAACTAGTGACAGGAAAACCCTGCCGTTGAATCCTAGAAAGTCATGCAGACCCTTTGAAGAAGCTTTCCTTAGGATTTCTTCGTTAACCAACACCTGCCAGAGAGGGACGAAGACCTCAGGTAATTCAATACCATGCTTCCAGAACCAAGATCTATCGTCAGTAGGGTCTATCTCCGGTATGAATCCCTGAAAACCAACTTTAGCCAAAGGCTTCCCGCTTAAAGACCGGGGCCGAACTGGGGTTCGCTCTTTAGTTTTAATCGGACAATAAGGCTTAAGTCTGCAGAAAGACCTTGGAGCAGTTATCCCAGTATATTGAAAACCCCTCTGACACTGAGCTACGAGGCACGTTTTAAACGAACAACCACGACAAAGTCTTGAAACAAAATAGTAACAATCTTTACAACCGTCAAAGCCACACCAACTTTTTATCATAAAGAGACCACTGCCCTAACCTATTACCTTTATTCGAATTTAAAAGCTTGAATCAAACCTCGTCCCGTAGGGGTTCGTGGGTTCAAATCCCACCCCCCGCATTTTTCTAAAGAGCTACTTTCTAAATACTTATATTCTTCTTTCGAGGATTATGTTTTATGGCTTCGGCTTCTGAGAATTCCGAGAAGCATTCTATTGCTAAAGAATCTTCAAAGACGATGATTAAGATCGTGATTTATATTGTTCTCTATATTGTTGTCACAATGATTGTACAATATCTATTATTCACTTTTTTACCTGAATTTGGCATAAATATTGCGGATTATGCCGTTTACGCTAATATTCTGATAGCATTGGCATTCGGCTACCTTATTGTAAGCGGTATAGCTAATCTCATTTACTGGACTCTCAGGGTGAAGTATACTCATCCCACGGCAGCAGCCGTGAGAAATGTTATTAAAATCATAGGCATAGGCGGGCTTGCGGCAGCTATTGCTGGAGGTGTCGCTGGTGGTGCTGCTGGCGTAGCTCTCGGAGGCTTCTTAGGCATGGTAATAGGCTTCGCAACCCAACAAGTATTGGGGCAAGCGGTTGCGGGCCTATTCGTACTCATAGTCAGGCCTTTTAAAATAGGCGATTCCGTGATTGTTGCCGGCGAGGAAGGTGTTGTCGAAGACGTTGCTACTCTTTTCACCACTGTTATCAAAAGCGATGGGACAAGAGCCTTAATACCAAACAACACTGTACTAAGTGGAAAAATATATGTTAAGCAGCAAAAACAAGATTAAACAAGAGGTTTGCTTTTAGAAATACAAATAAGGTACCAATATTACTAACTTTTTTCGGACGATGAGGAGATCGAGGTACGAGGACTTGGTGACTGTTTTTTCCGCTTCCGAGTCCTAAATCAGGATTCTATTTTAGAACATGTTTTATCAACGGACAATGTGGCTTTATATACTTCTGTTTAAGAAGCATATTGGGTAGATGTTGTTATAATGGCGAAAGTGTTTGTTGTTTATGAATCAAAATATGGTAACACTGGGAATGTTGCTAAGGAAATCATAGAAGGTTTAAACGAAGCTGAGGGAATTGAGGTTTTGCTCAAGGAGTTGAAAAAGGCAGATTTAGAGGAGGTCCAGAATTATGATGTGCTTCTCATAGGTTCTCCCAACCATATTGGTGGACCGACGAGGGGT
>JAVZMD010000032.1:6324-14224 GCA_038883435.1 Thermoproteota archaeon | reverse complement strand
TTTAAGAAGTTTCATGAGGAAACAGTCAAGAGTAAGGAATCGATCGAGAAGTGGTGGGTTAAATGGGCTGAGCAATTACCCTGGTTTAAGAAATGGATTAAGGTTCTTGACGATAGCAATCCGCCTTTCTACCGTTGGTTCATAGGTGGGGAGATTAACCTTGCCTATCTCTGTACTGATTGGCAGATTGAAAAAGGCAGGAAGAATAAGCTTGCAATAATATGGGAAGGTGAGCCGGTTAACGAGGCTGGGGAGCCAAAGGAGGTTAGGAAATTCACCTACTACGATGTTTACAGGATGTCTAATAGGATTTCATCTGCCTTGAGAGACAAGCTTGGAGTTAAGAAAGGTGAAGTCGTAACCCTCTACCTTCCCATGCTTCCAGAATTACCTTTTTACATGCTTGCTCTACAAAGGATTGGTGCAAAACATAGTATAGTTTACAGTGGCTTCAGCGCCGTAGCTTTAGCGGATAGAGTTGAGGCAGCTGGGTCGAGAATTATCGTAACAGCAGACGGTCTCTACAGGAGGGGTAGAATAATAAAGCTTAAGGAGGTTGTAGACGAGGCTGTGAAGATACTGGAGGAGAGAGGCCATAGTGTTGAGAAGGTTATTATCGTTAGAAGGACCGATAGAACAGATGTTCCATTTAATGAATTTAAAGACATTTGGCACTCTGATTTTCTGAAAGACGTGCCTGAAAATGTTAAGGTTGAAGCTGTCCCCCTACCATCGGATGATTTCTCCTACATACTCTACACTTCTGGAACGACGGGTGCTCCAAAAGGCTCTCAGGAATCTGTAGGCGGATACGCCGTGGGTCTATACGCAACCATGAATATGATTTTCGACGTTAAGGATGACGATATCTATTGGTGCACCGCAGACATAGGCTGGGTTACGGGTCATTCCTACATAGTCTATGGTCCTTTAATGACTGGGTTGACCTCGATTATGTACGAGGGTGCTCCAGATTACCCTGCTCCAGATAGATGGTGGAGCATCATAGAAAGATACGGGGTCACTATATTCTACACTACTCCAACAGCCATAAGGATGCTCATGAAGTTTCCAGATGAGCTTGTTAAGAAGCACGATATATCTACAATTAGGATAGCCCATTCCGTCGGTGAGCCGATAAACCCTGAGGCTTTTAGATGGCTTTATACGAATGTGTGCCGCAGCAACGCTGTATGTTCAAGCACTTGGTGGATGACTGAGACTGGCCACATATTAACAGGACATTTTCCAGGTTTAGGCAAGATATATCCGCTTAAGCCTGGTACGAACGGTTTTACACTCCCAGGCGTTAAGGCTGATGTTATTGATGAAGATGGAAATTCTTGCCCGCCGGGTGTGAGAGGATACTTTGTTATAAAGACACCTTGGCCTGGAATGTTAATGACCCTCTATAAGGATCCCCAGAGATATATTGATGTGTATTGGAAAAGATGGGAAGGCTGTTTCTGGACTGGCGACTATGCTGTTAGGGATCAAGACGGTTATTTCTGGATACTTGGTAGGGCTGATGATGTTATCAAGGTGGCTGGTCACAGGATAGGTACTGCCGAAGTGGAGTCTGCGATGATTATGCATCATGCTGTTGCAGAATCTGCATGCATTGGTAAGCCTGATGAAGTTAAAGGGGAGATACCCATGATATTCACAGTCTTAAAACAAGGTTATAATGGTAGCCCAGAGCTTGAGCAAGAGTTAAAGATGCATTTAAGGAAGACAATCGGTCCATTAGTAGCGTCTGATGCTGTGATAGTTTTCATCAATTCTGTTCCAAAGACTAGGAGCGGTAAAATAATGAGGAGACTTCTAAGAGCAGTGGTTGCAGGTAAACCCCTCGGAGACATAACAACCCTAGAAGATGAAGCTGCGGTGAAAGAAGTTGCGGAAGCATACAAGATGATTAAAGAAGCTATAGAGAAGAGAGGCTGAATATTACAAAACAAATATTTAAGAAGAAATGAAAGGCAGGTTCCTTGTTTTAACCGGGTTTCTGATAAACGTTTGTCTAGGTGCAGTATACTCCTTCAGTATTTTCAGAACTCCTCTGGAAACACTATGGGGAATAAGCGCTACTCAAAGCGGCCTACCCTTTATGGTCTTTCTCCTATTCTTCTCAATATTCATGGCGATTTCAGGGGGTTTGATTAAGAAATGGGGGCCGATGAAGACCAGTTTATTGGGAGGCATAATGGTAGGTGCTGGATGGATTGGGGCAAGTTTCTCTCCAAACATAGAGATTATGACTATAATGTATGGGGTGATCGGTGGTGCTGGAGTTGGAGTTGCATACGGGTGTCCAATAGCCGTGTCAGCAGCATGGTTCCCGCAGAGAAGCGGATTAGCGATAGGTTTAACAGTAATGGGCTTCGGCCTCTCTGGAGTAATAACTGCACCTCTCTTAACGAGCCTCGTTAAAATGCTGGGTCCTCTCAAGACTTTTCTCTATGCTGGACTTGTTTTCCTCATAGTGCTAGCCGTATTATCATTGACTCTCAGATTCCCACCGTCGGAGGCGAGTAGAGAATCGAAGACCGTTAGCAGAGTAGAGTCTGATGCAAGTATCAACCTTAATAGGGTTCAAATGGTTAAGACGCCGAGCTTCTACACATTATGGTCAGCCTACATGATAGGTTGTCTCGCAGGCCTTATGGCAATAGGGATCTCTTCACCATTCGGAAAGGAAGTTGCTAAGATCAATGAGTATGTTGCTAATCTTACGATAATTGTTTTCTCAATATTCAACGGCCTGGGTAGGCCGCTATTCGGATGGGTAACCGATAAGCTTAATCCGAGAAGGGGTGCAATGCTCTCTTTCGCCTTAATACTCATGTCTTCAATAATCCTCTACCTATTCGGTGAGGGCAATCCGCTAATATACCTCTTATCTTTCAGCCTGCTATGGTTGAACCTAGGGGGATGGCTTGCTATGGCTCCAACTATGACGAAAAAACTCTTTGGTACAAGATACTATTCTGAAAACTACGGGATCGTCTTCACTGCTTATGGTGTTGGAGCTATTCTAGGAACGTATCTTTCCGGAATGCTTAAAGACTTTACAGGCACCTACTTATCCGTTTTCCCGATCGTAGCCTTTCTTGCAAGCTTAGGCATGCTGATCGTGCTTGCAGGTTTTAAAACCCGTTGAACATTTAGAATTTTAAAGAAGATTAATCCCAATCATAAGCATCTTCTTTATCATTGAAAGTATAGTGGATTTTTCTAAACCTGCTGGTTAGGTTCCTAACCTCCTCCCTAACGGTATCGGCTGAATCAGGGTCTTTAACAACTCTGGCTATGAGCTTTCCTATCTGGTCCATCTCCTCCTTACCCATTCCAAGCCTAGTAACTTCTTGTACACCCAGCCTTACTCCACTGGCCATTGTCTCAGACTTGTCTGTCGGAAGCGGGGTCATACTGGTTATTATACATGCTCTCTCAAGGTTTTTCGAGACCTCCATTGCAGCACCCTCCCTAACTCGGAATATTACTTGATGCGATTTAGTAAATCCTTTATTGGTGCATATTACATCTAAACCGTTGTTGTACAGGGACTCTGCTAAAGCCTGAGCATTCGCCACAACATTTCTAGCATACTCGCGCCCGAATGCTAGGAATTCGGCTAGGGTATAGGCTAATGCTGCAACCCTGTTTATATGATGGTTGTTAATCATGCTTAATGCAACCCTATCTATGGCTTCGCCATATTGCCTTTTGCAGAGTATTATGCCACCTTGGGGGCCGAAAAACGTCTTATGGGTGCTGCCAGTTATGACTGCAGCTCCTTCTCTCAGAGGATCTTGAAAATTGTCTCCTGCTATTAAACCCAATACGTGTGCCCCGTCGTATACTGTAATAGCTCCAACGTTTGCGGCAGCTTCAGAAACCTCTTTCACAGGCTGGGGGAATAGGATTTCAGAAGCCCCAAGCATCACCATCTTGGGCATTACTTTAGCAATCATCTTCTTAGACTGATCGACATCTATATTGTATTCTTCAGCGTCGAATGGCAGAGGGACCATGCTGACACCGTGATACCTGGAGACTTCTCTAAAACTACTGTGGCCGCCGTCTATAACGCTAAGGCCCATCATAGTATCCCCTGGTCTTGTGAAAGCACCTATTGCAACCAGGTTTGCAACAGTCCCGGAGACTGGTAATGTGTTAACATGTTCAACCCTGAAAAGCTTCCTGGCGAGGAATTGTGTTAGTTCCTCAAGCTTATCTATATACTCGCATCCCCTGTACATCCTCTCGTAGAGAAATCCGACGGCATACCTGTGTCCCATATCACATGTGAGGAGTCTTCTAACCTCCCTACTCGTAATGTTCTCGCTTGCAATGAGATTTAGAGAAGAACCTCTGAAGGTATGGTGGCTTCTGACTATTTCAAATACTTCTTCTGCTAGGCTTTTCTCAGACAATACGTGCGGCTTCAATCAATCAGCTATTTAAAAAAGTTTCTCACCCCCCAGCGTTTTATACATAAATATCTGCAGGGGTAAAGGGTTCCTGATGAAAAGAGTCGTGAGAAATAGGGTTAGCCTAAGAATTGGGAAAACACTGGTGGTAGATGGGCCTGCTACCATACAGGTTGCTGAGGGGATGGTTAACGTGATGGGGACAGTATTTGCTGAAGGAAGCACAGTGAAGGTTAGAAGGTTTAGGAGGACTCCGTTTTACGCAGAGCACTCCGACGCAAGCCTTATCGTTGACGGTAAGAATTATCAAATAGTCGAGGGTTCTACCATACCTAGTAGCTGGATAGAATGTGCTGAGAAAACAACGGGGGATGATGCTAAGTTAGTAGCAATAATAGGTGGCTCAGACTCTGGGAAAACAAGCTTAGCAACCTTCTTGGTAAACTATTACCTCAATTTCCAGGGGGAGGTTGGTATTGTTGACGGCGACCCTGGTCAAAACGACTTGGGTGTTCCTGGGACGGTTAGTGCAGGTATTGTGAATAAGGGTTTAAGCGACCTCTGCCAGGTTAGGCCTGAAATAATCGAGTTCATAGGCTTAACTGCACCAGAGACTGTAGCTATGGAATTAAACGAGTCGATAGCCAGAGTCATAAGAAGGCTTAAGCGAAAGGGTGTTGGGAAAATCGTTTTGAACACAGACGGATGGATTAGCCAAAAAGGGTTAAAGCATAAGGCTGACCTCATGAACATGATTAGGCCATATTCAATATTGTCCCTATTGGGAGAGGAAGACTGCAAGCTTTTTGCAAGCGAGATAGATCAGAGCTTGAAGATTATTAAAGTCGAGCCTCCTCTTTATGTGAAGAGGAGAAGTAGGGTTCAGAGAAGGTTTCTTAGAATGCTGAATTATAAGAGGCATTTCGCAAAATCAAGGATTGTTAGGAAGAGCATTAGTGAAGTAGTGTTCATGAATCATCCTTTCATAAATGGTGAGCCTATAACCTTACCTGAAAACCTTAGAAAAAACCTAGAACCATTGGAGGCGAAATCTTACAAGGGGGGAACATACGTTAGGATCAGGGGGAAGCTAGAAGAACCCGTAGTGACTGAAGCAGGGGGGAATATCATTATCTTATTGGGTGAGGATTGGGAGAAGGGTCTATTAGTTGGACTTGCTAAAGGAAGCGAATTTCTCGGAGTGGGGATAATAGAAGCCTTAACGGGTAGGGAGATTGTTATTAAAACACCATTGGCAACAGGATTCGACTCAATAAAACTGGGGGAGATAAAGCTCGACTCTACTTTCAATGAGAAAAACTTCCATTGGAGACATGGAAATAACTAAGGTTAAAATAGTAAAGGCGTTTTCTATAATAGGGGTTAAGCTGTTAAAGCGTTCTTAAGCTCTATCAAAGATTTATCCACTAGTTTCGTCTCCGAAACAGCCTCGGAAAGGTCGACGCTAACGATCTCAGTGCCTCTTAAAGCAACCATCTTGCCGAAAACGCCTTTTCTCACCAGCTCTATTGCAGCATAGCCCAGCCTTGTAGCAAGAACCCTGTCGAAAGCGGTTGGGGGCATGCCCCTCACTATGTGGGCTGGTGCAACAGACCTTGTCTCAAGTCCTGTCGCTTTCTCGATTTCTTTAGCTAGAAATTCTCCTATCCCCCCTAAGTAGACATGTCCAAATTGGTCAACTTTAGTATCCTTAGTTATTGGGCCCTTATAGTCGGCTATTAAAGCGCCTTCTGCAACAACTATCGTTAAACTCCCCCTTCCCTCAGACTTCTTCTTCTTAACGAATTCTACGACGTCGCCTATTTTAAAGGGTTCTTCGGGTACGAGTATTAAATCAGCACCGGCAGCAAGCCCGGAGTATAATGCTATCCAGCCTGCGTGTCTACCCATTATTTCCACGACCATCACCCTATCCATGGCTTCTCCAGTTTTCTTCAAAGACTCTATGGCTTCCATAGCAGCGTTGACAGCGGTGTCGAAGCCGAAGGTATAGTCGGTGCCTTTAAGATCGTTGTCTATCGTCTTCGGAACCCCTACAACTTTCAAACCTGCTTCGTGGAGCTTCTTTGCTGCAGTAAGAGTATCGTCCCCGCCTATGGCTATTAAGGCGTCTAGACCGAGCTTCTTGAAGTTCTCTATGCACTTGTTTATAGTTGCTTCATCCTTAGCCGGGTTAGTCCTAGAGGTTTTTATTACAGTGCCTGCTTCGCCGATCTTGTCTTCCAAGTCTTTATAGCGTAACGGGACAGTATCCATATTGAGAAGCCCAGCCCAGCCGTATCTTATTCCGACGACTTCAATACTGTATTGTTCAGCTCTTTTCAACACTGCTCTTATTACAGCATTAAGTCCAGGGGCATCTCCTCCTCCTGTTAGGACTCCAACCCTCATTTCGCGCACCTTAAAGCCTACATCCTTCTAAAGGAGGGTTTTAACTTTTACTTTTGGAATGTTGAAACCCTACAGGCTATTAGGGGGATGAGGAGCTCGTCTAACGTCAATGACCCATGGGCCCCTGCTTTAACGAACTCGGGCTCAGTCCTTTCCTTCAAATCATAGTGGAAGATGAGTCTTTCCTCCCCTCTGGACAATGCTACATAATCGCCTATCCTGTCTGGGGTGCATGGATTAGCTTCCCCAAGGCCGAAAACCCCCTTTTTAAGGAGCTTCAGCGAATCGAATAGGACGATTTCTCCAATAGACTTATGGGAAAATTTCTCTAACCTTGTGGTCTTGTCTTTTACATAGAGGTATGCTGCCCTAGATTCTCCCGCGGGTGGCATTACCAGACAGTTAGTCAACCTCTTTAAGTCCTCGAGTCTAACTGCCTTATCATCGCTTACCTTCGATTGACCATGGTCTGAAGTTATCAGTAGCAGAGTCTTCTCTGCGATTTTAGAGGGAACCCTATCTACCGCCGTTTTTAAAAGTGTAAAAGTGTTCAAGAGCTCCAGCTCAGCCTCTTGGCTGAAAGGCCCGTAGTGATGCGATTGAGCATCAAAACCATCCCAGTAAGCCATTACGAAATCTGTCTTCCTATCATTCACCAACTTAGCCAGGTTTGTTGCAAAGTCTACGGTTGTTAACGCGGGGACTATCTCAGAATCCCTATAAAGTATCGTAGAGAGACCACTATTCCTAATACCATATCTTATTAGAGTCTTGGACGTGAGCCCCGCCTCCCTAAGCCTCTGAGTTAGAACTTTAGCTCCTAAGAGCCTCTCGGGGCTCATGCCGAGTTCGAAAATCCTATTCCTCCTCTCATCATTAACAGGGCTGAGGGATATCATATTGACCATTGAACTGAGTTCCTTCATGAACAGGACGTAAGCAACTATACCGTGTTCTTGAGGCGTTAAGCCTGTGTTAAAGCTTGTCAGAGCTGTTGAAGTAGTAGACGGAAATACAGATGTTATAACTCTGAAACACGACTCGTCTTTTAA
>JAVZMD010000032.1:0-6314 GCA_038883435.1 Thermoproteota archaeon | reverse complement strand
TCTCAAGGAATCTTCTAAGACCCTCGGAGGATTTTAAGAATACGTTGAAACCCATCGCATCTATGATTATGAGGATAATCCTGTCAACGTCTTTGAATTCCAAGAAGATATTGTCTTTAAGGGTTCTCCCCTTGGGTTTAACTCCCATGAAACTTGCTAAGCTGTTTGATAAATTCGGAAGGGAAAAACCATCGTATCTAGGTATGAAGAGCCCAGGTGAAAGCCTTCGTAGGCGTAGCATTTCAACGACGTCTTCAAGCCTAGAAATCATGCGAGTATTCTACGAACCAAGTATAAAAATACTTAACTGAGACATCAATAAGTGGAATAGTGTTGAAAACACTCGGCTTCACCTATCTGCAGGAGGAGGACACTCTTATCCTACATCCGTTGGAACAAGGCGAGGTTACTGTTGTTTTCCCAAAAACAGTACTAAAACTCTTCCTTGAAAAAACAGAAGAAGGATTCAGAATCTCCATACAGGTTACTGGAGAAGAGAAAGTTCTTAAAATGCTTGTTCTAAAAGACGCCGGCCCCGCCGCCCTAAGGCTTACAGACGATGTTACGACTAGACTAGGTTGTTTGAGGCTTAGTTGGGATCTTAAAGATCTGAAAATAGAAGGATTAAGGTTAGAAGAGGGGAGGACAGAACTAGACTTCATTACCATTCCAGTTAGGGATTTTTAGACTTCTGGAATCATTCTGCTTCTTCAAACCAGGGTTGTTCCGGTCTTTCTCTCAATCTCCTGAATCTCTCCCTGAGCCTTTTAGTCTCCCTCTTATGTTTCAACAAGGCGTTTATGAGGAAAAATAGAAAGCTTAGAAATATTGCAATCATATACATTAAGAAAAACGTTGAAAGGTCGAATTGGGCTCTGAGCATTTCACAGCTCTTCACAGGTCCTCCTATATATGTTTTTTCCGTAACCCGATGTTAAAGCTTATTAAGGATCTTCTCATAAGCTAACCAGCATTGCTTAAAGCGTATTTGCTGATAGTCTGCGAAGTTGGTTTGGAGAGGAGTATTGAAGAAGCCATCCGGAAGGTTGAGAACGTTACTAACGTGGATGTTGTCTACGGCGAGTATGACATAATAGTAACAGTAGAGGTTAACGATATTAAGCAGCTTGACAACGTTGTTACGCAGATAAGACGTATAAAGGGTGTTTTAAGAACGATGACACTGCTCTGCGATTAAACTATTCTTAATCCACCTATATTCACTCTTGAAAACGAGGCTTTCCAAGACTCGTAGTCTCTCACGCTGAAACTCGGCTGTTCCAATGTGTTTTCCTTAGAGCGGTAAACTAAAGTTACGACTGGCCTACTCCAGAACCTTCCCTTGCTAATCTTAACCTGATCCAGTATGCTTAAAGGAATTTCAAGCCTTATCAATATCCTCTTATCCCTCTTCCCCACGTGTTCTTCAAAGAAAATCCTGTGATTAGTCAATACTAAAGCACCCTTTAATGGTGCTTCTAGGAAGGTTGAGCCACCTATGAATTTGGCAGAGTCTTCAAAAACCAAGTTCTCGCCTAATGGAAGCTTCCTTTCAGACATATCCAAGTGTCTTGCGTTGTGTAACTTTTTAACCTTTAATCGACTGCTTGCTCTAGTTCTAAGACAGTTTTATGTTTGAAAAAGCATATTTATCCCCATTCGATAAGAATAACAGTTGAAGTAGATTGGGAGAAAAAGATGAGGAAGCACAGCGGCTTGCTGAATTAAAGCAGTACTTATCGCAGAAGAGGGAAATGCTTGAGGAAGAGCTTGAGAAGCTTAATAGTATAATCAGCGTAATAGACGACCTTCTTGCTTCAAAGAGTTTTAAGACTGGTATTGAGATTATGAAAAAGACCACTGAGGAGAAGGCTGAGGCTGAAACAGCGTTACAGAAGCTTGAACTTGTCTATAAGGGTACTAAGGTAGGTGAGATGGAGGTCTATCAAACATATGCTAAGGTTACGCCTCTTCCAGAGCTTAAGCTTAGCACAGTTACCTCGCCTTTTGAAGCCTTCCTTGTCAGAAAAGTCCTGGAGCCGATGAGGGAGAGGGATGTTGAAAGAGCTGCTAAAAACGAGCTTAGGCCAGATCAAATGTTTTCATACGATATAATCGAGGAAAGCGGCATGCTGAAGTACATAGTTGTAAGGAATTTCAGAGATAGGATTAGACTAAAAGAGCTTGCCAACGCCATGTCCTGGACCTTTTTCACAATGGCCTCTAAGAAGGGGAGTGTACAAACAGGCCTAGAGGGGCCTGAGCAGGGTTGAAAGGATTTCCTTAAGCTCACAGGTATTTGAAGCAATATAATTGGCTCCAGCTTCTCTCAGCTTCTCAATACTCCATAGGCTTGAGGCTATTCCAACAGACACTACACCAGCTTCTCTAGCTGCTGCAATATCTATAGGAGAATCCCCGATGTGAACAGTTTCAAAGGGAGGAGTCTTAGCAGCCTCGCATGCTTTGAGTATCAAATCTGGAAAGGGCTTGATTCTCTCCACATCGTCTCTTGTAAAAACATGTTTAAAAAATATTTTTAGACTAGTCTTCTCAAGTATTATTTTAGAGGCCTTTCTACAATTGTTTGTGCAAACAACCATATTGATGCCCATTTCCTTTAACCATTCAAGTAATTCTAAGATTCCATTCTTCACAATCGGCCTTTCCGCAGCCTCCAGTTCTAATGGTTCAACGATTTCATATACGCTTCTTCTTAGAGCCTTCAATTGATCTTCTTTAAGCCCCTTGCTTCGCAGGAACCTTATAGCGTCCTCAAGGTTTACTGACGCGGGCTTAGATTCAGAAAGTATGCTTCTTTCAACACCCATTTCAATAAGTTTATGGATAATCAACTTCCTGGCCAGAGAATAATTATAGTTGAATTCTATGAGCGTGCCGTCTAGGTCGAAGAGCACTAGCTTAACCATGTTTCTAAGCCTTAGCCTGTTGGACTGAGAGTACTACACGCGTATCCGTTGTGGCGATTGATTCTACGCCTCTTATCTTAAGGACTGTTTTCATAAGCTTCTCAACATCCAATACGTCAACCCTTATTAACAGGTCTATGTCTCCAGTTAATTCAATAACCTCCCTAACCTCTTCAATATTCAGTAGCTTTTGCATCACCTTCTCCCTGTCAAATCCTTTTGCTATTCTTGCTGTTACGAACGCCTGCAACTCGTATAAAGATAGAAGTATCGGGAATATATTCTTTTTCCTTAGGTTTTCACTTGGACACTCGGGATAGTACTATCCGCGTATCGGTTGATTCCACACCCTTAATCTCAAGTATTTCATCAACAATCCTTCTTAAATCAGTTTCAGAAGATGCAGCAACCTCTATTAACAGGTCTATGTCTCCAGTTAATTCATAAACCTTCTTAACTCCCCTGACTTGAAGAACCTTCTCGGTATTTCCCTGGAAGCCGCTTGAAACCTTTACGAGTATTATTGCCTCCAAGCCTCATTTTAGCAGAAGAAAAAGCTTTAGATAAGTTTTTTCCCAAGATTGATGCTGCCCTTCGTCAACAAGATGTAGATTAGCATCACACCAGTTAAGGTTAAATATACCAGTGTTAGAGGGATTCGGGAGATGAGAAGCCGTGTCTGAGCAATTTGTTAAGGTTAAAGACCTTAACACCAACTCCAAACACGTCAACCTTCTCGCCAAGGTGCTCTCCCTCTCGGAAACCAAAGAGGTTCCTGCGAGGTACGGGGGCTCAACGAACAGGGTGGCGGAAGCAAGAATAGGAGACGAGACGGGTACGATACTTCTAACGCTTTGGAATGAGAATATAGACTTGATTAAGCCAGATGATGTTATAATGATTAAGAATGGTTATGTTAATGTGTACCGTAGGAGTATGAGGCTCAACGTTGGTAAATATGGCTCGATAGAGAAGAGCGATGCTCAAATAAGCGAGGTGGATACTTCAAACGATATGTCGGAGAAAGAGGTTGAGGGAGGGTACGGTGGGAGAAGGTTCAGCCGTGGCCCTAGGAGGAGGTTTTAAGAGACTATCCTAATTCGAGTCTTCTAACAGCACCATTAGGAGAGGTTTCTTCGAATACTATCGCTTGGAAACTGTAGATTCTGGTTTTTTTATCCTGCCAGCATCCCGGCGGTAGTCCTGCTTTTAGACAAGTATATGAGAGGAAGGTTTCTGCGTCCCATTTCTCTTCTACGGCAACCTGGGGTAGCAGTAGGCCGCGATTAAAACCTCTTTCAATAATTAAGCCATCTCTACCTATCTTAATCATGCTAGGGAGCCTCTTCCTATCCTCAATATCTATCGGCTTAGGTGGGGTAAGGACACTGACATCTATAACTATGGAGCTTAACTCGTCCAAGGTGACTGGTGGGAAACGAGGGTCTTCAACTGCCGCAGCAACGGCTGCTTCAATGAGTGCAGACACAAGTGGTTTAATAGGCTCGGGAAACCCTATGCATCCCCTCAACTCCTTCTGTTCATGCCCAGCAGTTCCCACGGTCTTGTTTAAGGTTACAAAGACCCCACACGGTTCATAGAATAATTCCTTTAAATCGGCTGGAGGAATATCGATAACTCCTTCTTTCAAATACTTTTCAATAGCTCTCCTAGCAAGTTTAACTAATAATTCGCCTTCTTCTAAAGTCAGGTCCATTAAACATTTCTTACTAAGACCTGTTAAAAAGGATTATGAAGAGATGGTTACTACGGCCTGCCTTCAATAGAGTATTTCCTAAAGATAAATACCCTGATAAATCCTGATAGTAGTAGCGTGAACCAGAGTGGTGAGTAAACAAAGTAGAGGAACGCCAAGCCTCCAAGCTTAAGCCTATAGCCCATCTTCTTAGCGATCATATAGTATGAGAATAAGAAGACAATGAAAGATGCTAATACAGCTATCAGGGTCTTAGTAAAAAGCAGCAATATTTTAATGAAAAGTCCGTATGAAAGAATTGTTGTAAAGGGTAGCAAGTTGACGAAAAGCGAGGATATCATAACAACACCCAGCCATATAATCCTATCCTCCATAAGCGTGTTCATCAAAATCGTCACTAGGAATGGTGCTAGAGATGGAAGAACTACGAATAGGAGTAGAGGTATTAGAGACGGTTTTTCAATAATTATCTTCAATAGATTACGCCAGTTCTCCTTTACCCATATCGCTGCCCCAATCCCCCACCGGACACGTTGTTTAAACCATTCTCTCCAGCCGGGTGGAGCATAATTCACAACATGAGGGCTGGCTATGAAGTTGAATCTTAAGCCGGAAAGATAGCTTCTTATGCCAAGGTCAAAATCATCGGGAATCTTATACCTGAATCCGCCGATTTTCTCATAAGCGCTCCTCCATATTGCGAATGCTGCACCATTCAGCCCTACGCATCTTCCCACCTTCTTGGCTAGAGCCAGGCTACCGTAGTTGAAAGACATGAACTCGTAGTCTATTGTCTGTGCAAGAATACCTTTACCGCCTACTCTTTTCATTATCTCGCCTATTTCACTATTCCTCATAGATTCAACTATTCTTGAGAGGAAATTCTTCTCAACAATGGATACGTCATCATCTAGGAATATCAAAAGGTCTCCTGAAGAGTGTTTAAAAGCCTCTAAAAGTGCACTAACTCTTCCAAGCCTGCCGTTGCGGAAGATTGTTTTAACCGGTTGTTTTTTTAGTTCTTCAACAACCTCGGGGAGAGGGTTATCAACCACCACTAGGACCTCCTTATCCTTATAATTATCTTCAACAAGCTTCTTCACAAGCTCTATCAAGTAGGGCGAGCCCTTGAAAGACGGAATTATTACTGAAACGCTTACGCCCATCCTATGTTCCAAGGCTTTTTACAGAATCTTTTTAAGTATTTAGTTCCTTCAAGCTGGTGGAAAAATTTTCCACCTGATGGTGAAAATTTGCATTTACACATGCCATAAATAGGTGTTTTATTCATTTTCAAACGTGATTGAAAATGTTAAAGAGTCTGCTTAGAATATTATCCTTCGCTGCAATACTTTTAGTCGGCATTGCCATAAAACAACTTTTAGAATCCTTATGGCTTATTTTTACAGGTTTTGATTCTAATGGTCTTTCAAGTCTGACAACGATTATCATCATGGTCTTTTCCTCAACGCTGCTTTTACCCATTAAGCAAGAAAGTAGAGTGAGGATTAAATGCCTCTTCAAGGAAGCTCTCATCTTCCTATTTATCTGGATTATGGTATCGTTTTCTGCAGCCCTTTTACATCAGCCTAAGCATGCTTCAATTGGTTTCATAGCCGCATCTTTCTATGTCTTCTTCAGACTAAGCGTTGATCGAGGCATCGGGT
>JAVZMD010000031.1:0-14452 GCA_038883435.1 Thermoproteota archaeon | reverse complement strand
TAAAGTATCCTCGTAAACCACTACCAAGTTACCGTTATTATTCCTTCTAATATCAGAAGGCTTGGATCTTATGAAGACAATACCGTCTTCGAGACACCTTCTATAAAGAAGGTCCTCCCATCCCTTTCCGAAGGCTCTAAGCTCATTGTAGAATATGAAGACTTTAGCATCCCTATCATGCTCGAGTATGAGCCTAGCCTCCTTCATGCTTGCTGCACAGCAGTAGTAGGAGCACTCCTCTATACCTGGACCAGATTCCCTCGACCCGACGCACTGGATAAAGGCGACCCTCTTAGCAGGCTTGCCGTCTCTTCTAAACAAGACCCCGCCAGTTGGGCCTGATGCACATATTATTCTTTCAAACTCCATATTGGTTATCACGTTTTCATACTCTCCGTAGTGATACTCGGGTTTAAGCCTGGGGTCGAAAAGCTCTGAGCCTACTGCAACAACTATCGCACCAACGTTCAGCTCAAGCATTTTAGGCTTGTCCTCAAGGTTTATCGCAGCCCTCGTACAAACACTCATGCAGAGGCCGCATTCAACACAATAGTCCTTGTTTATCACGTATTTAAGCGGAACAGCCTGGGCAAACGGACAGTATATTGCTTTAACAGGCTTAAGGTCAACATCATACTTATTCGGCTGGTAAACCGGGCAGACATTAGCACACTCGCCACAGCCATTGCACTTTTCAGGGTCCACGTAAGTTGGATTCACCCTTACTAAGACCCTGAAGTCTCCAACCTCACCCTTAACCCCAACAACCTCGGAATTTGGGATGACGATAATATTCTTGTTCCTACCGGCTTCAGAGAGAAGCGGTCCCTCGATGCAGATGGAACAGTCTAAAGTTGGGAATGTCTTATCCAACTGTGCCATCACACCACCTATGCTAGGCTCCTTTTCAACAAGGTAAACCCTGTAACCCGCGTTAGCTATGTCAAGCGCACACCTAACACCGGCTATGCCCCCTCCTATTACCATCGCTTCCCTCACTATTCTCAACCCGTCAGAGTATTGAGGTGGATGCGATCTAGCAGCCTTGTCGACACTCCCGTTTAAAAGCCGTATTGCCTTTAAACTAGCATCCTCCTTATTCTCACAGGCCCAGGCACACTGTTCCCTTATGTTTACGAACTCAATAATTTTAGCATTAAGCAGGTTTTTGAAAACAGCTTCCAACAGCTTGCTTGAACAAGCTGCTACGACGATTCTCTCATCAGCATCCGGGTTCAGCTTTTTAACACTACTGGCTTTACAAAGCCCGTCGACGATTTCAACCCTTTTAACAAGCGGGTTTTTATGAAGCTCTCTACTAACCCCGTTAAAATCGATCTCGTCTAACAGTGTTGAGCCGCATGTGCACAGTAATACTGTAACCCTCCTCAAGTGGTAATCATCCTCCTTAAAAGCACTTCTGGAACACCTATCTCCTCAGGGTTTGCCCCCATCGATAACGCTGAGAGCTGAGCAAGGTGGAGGACTGGAAGATGGCTTACTGTCCTCAACTGACGCATGCAGTGTGAGCACGTTGTAACCACGCAGTCGGCTCCAGACTCTTCCAGTGCCTCAGCCTTCCTCCGAGCAATCAACCCACTTGTCCTTTCTTCGAACACCAGCCCGCCGCAGCAGTCGAGCTCACCAGCGTAGGATACTGGGATATACCCTAGTATCTCTAAAACGTTCTTAACCACTCGGGGGCTTTCAGCATTGTCAACACCCCTAGCGGGCCTTAAGAGATGACAGCTGTGTTGGACAGCGCATCTCAAGCCTTTAAAACTGAACCTAAGCCCCTTTTCCTCCATTTTCTCCAATATGAATTTTCCAAAGGGCTTTACCTCGGGAGCCTTAACACCGTTCTTCTCGGAAACTATTTTGAAAGCATCGCTTAGGCTTGCGAAGCAATCATCGCAAGCAGTTAAGACAATGCTTTGGAAGAGTCTCATATTTCTCTCGTTGAGCTTAATCCAAGCATCTTTGCTCAGAGAGAAAAACCCCAAGGGAGCACAGCAAGAGGCTCCCAGAGGCTCTTCAAACACAACCCCCATCCTGTTTAAAACCTCATTAACAGCCTTCTCAACCTCAGGGTATAGTGTTTTGATTACACATCCCAAGTAGAGGGTCATGCTCATTAAAACCCAGCCTCCGAAAGTATCCTATTCACCTCGCTCAGACCCTTCTCGTCGATTTTTAATTCGGAAAGCCCCAGACTCCTCCTCTTCTCATATGCCTCCCTTCCTAAAGGGAATGCGAAACCCGTCTTCTTAATCTGCTCTACAAGCTCAGCAACCCTACTAGGTAGAGCATTATCGTCCTCGTATTTGATTATTCTTAAGGCTGTGATTACACTTAGAGGATTAACGCGTTGCGGACATCTTTCCACACATACTGAACAAGATGAGCAAAGCCACGGGTCCTGTTCCGGAAGCTTATTAAACCTCGCTAACGAACCGATGATCCTGCGGGGATTAAAAGCCTCGTTTACAGCATTAACTATACACGAGGAGGTGCATGTGCCACACTGGATGCATTTTAAAAGATCTCCCGCATCCTTCTCTCTTAGCCTACTTATCAAGCCTCGCCTTTCCCTTTTCAGGTTCGAATCGTCCTCGCATTTTCTTTTTTAAATGTTTTTAAAACATGCGGATTACAACACAGAATATTGCTCGAGTTTCAAAACACGGCCAATCGACACTAGGCATATGGCTTGCTCAATACAACCTCCTCGCTATATGAAAAGTCTATGCTTTTTAAAGCAATAGTTCCCTCAGATTTCCCAAGGGAAACAGTTTAATTTAGAAAACAATAACTTTTTAGGCTAAAGCTACATACTGTTTTTTTCTCCACCCAATACTTTTATTCTCCAACGAGCATATTGAACATACATCGCACAGTCTTCCGGGGCTAGTAAAATGAACTTGTTGTAGGACTTAATAGCCTCCTCCTTTTTCCCCAAAGCATCTTCCGAAGAAGCCTTATTGTACCAAGCGGAGGCATCATTAGGATTCAGGCTTATAGCCTTTTCACAACATGATAAAGCCTCCTCGTACCGGTGTAGAAACATTAGGCAAACCCCCTTAATACTCCACGCAGTGGCATCATCAGGGTTTGTTTTAATCACTTCATCGCAATACTTTATGGCGTCTTCGAAGCGACCCATATTATAGAGGTTGTAGGCCTTGTTGATCAATAAGTCGGAATCCTGGTTTTCATAATTTTTGCCAGCCATTTTTCTCGACGGATTCAAAGTTAACTTTTTAAGTCTTTCGGGAGAGTTTTTGCTGAAGCATGCAATCATTTTTTTACATCGTTCCAGAATAGAACCCCTTAGCGTTATCATCCACAACCACGATCGAATCCTAAATAGAAGAAAATAGTGAGAATATTGAAAAACATAATTAGATGTACTTACATATGGAGTTTAAATTAGCTTATAAATCTCTGTAATTTTAATTCCTGATATTCAACACAAAAAAGAGAAGGTATTAAAAACCTTAAGAGATTTAGGCGGGGAAAAGGCAAGACAAGATTAAAGAAGCCCTCGCCATCCTAAGCAACAATCCTCTGCCTTTTAGAAACCTGATGCTATAAGGCTGAAAGGATGAGAATACTTACCGCATAAGAATCAGGTAGGTCCCAGTCGGGATCACCTTGACTTTTTCCAAGAGCCTTCTCAAGCATTAGCCTCTCTGCTCTATTGAAGCAATGAGTTTCTAGTAAATACTACAGCCTCAGGATTAGAACTCGTTAGAGAAAAAGTTAAGCTTCCCTAACTCCTTCCAATGCCTCACGCAAACCCTTGTAACGGTTTCTCACAGTAACCTCAGTAACGTTAGCAGCCTCAGCAATCTGCTTCTGCGTAAACAACTGTAAACCCAATCGTTGAGTAGCAAGATACATCGCAGCTGCAACCATCCCAAGAGGGTCCTTACCAGCAGTAATCTTCTTGTCCTTCGCCTCTTTTAGTATTTTTAGTGTTTCTCTTTCTACTTCTGGTCCGACTTTTAGTTTTGACGCGACTTTTTCCACGTAGATTGATGGGTCGCTTAGTGGCATTTTGTTTTCTAGCGACCTAATTAGTAGCCTGTAGCTTCTTGCTACTTCTTTTCTTTTGAGGCCTGAGGCTGTTGCTACTTCTTTCAGGGTTCTTGGTATTCCATTGTCTCTGCATGCTGCGTATAGTGCTGCTGCTGCGAGGCTGTTTATTGGTCTTCCTCTTACGAGCCCTCTTTCAAGTGCGTCGCGGTAGATTTGTATTGCTCTGACGTATGTTGGTTTCGGTACTTTGAGCTGGTCTGCTATTTGTGCGATTGTTTTGCTTGCTACTTGGAGGTTTCTTTCCGCGGAGCCGTATGCTCTGTTTCTCTGCTGCCATAGTCTTAGTTTCTGGGCTTCTGCCATTGCTTCTGCAGATAGTACTTTTCCGGTGGCGTCTTTGATTCCTGTTTCCAGGGTTGTTGAGAGACCGTAGTCGTATATTGCTGTTGTCAGTGGGCTTCCTACTCTGTCTCTTCTCTCTGATTCCTCGTCTCCGAATTCTCTCCACTCCTTGGTTTCGTCGAGCAGTTTTTGAACCAGTACGAACCCGCAGTCTGAACAGTAGATTTCACCGGAGCGCTTATCTTCAACTATCTTCTTGGAGCCACACTGGGGGCAGCTCCATCTCTGGAGTTCATCTGGCAGGATGCTCATCTTCCAAACCTCCTATGGAAAAACTTATAAGCAACTTCATTTTCGCTCAACCCTCTCTTAGGGGTATTTAAACCTTTCTATTACGGAAATAGGCTCAATTACCCTTTTTCCCATTTTATTACGTTCCTTAAGCATCGCATTAAAAAATCCAGGCTGAGTGTCTATTTAAGACAGCGTTTTTAAAAGCATGCGTAGGGTTCTCTCGCTTCTCCTCTAATCCACTGCCTAAATACTTCGTTAAGTACCGGAGGAGGGCGGTTGGAAGAGTTGTGAAGCATCTGCTAAGAAAGTTGTTGCTGAAATGCTCTGGCACTATTTTCGAGGGTGCTGCGAACTTCAGGGGATACGGTTTTAAAGACGATGAGGTTATGCGTGAACTCTCAATGGCCGATCTTAGGAAGGTTTACCGAGTTCGTTAGGTAAAGCCCTAATTAATAAATTATCGGATAAAGCATAAAAGTTCAGCACCATCCGCAGGTTTAAGATGGTATGAGTAAGGCGGTTAAGAAAATAATGGTTTTCGTTCTAACTATAATTGCTGTCTTATTTTTTACTTCACTTCCGATAGGAACAGGCCCGGTTCGCCATCGCGGTCCTTGGAGACTTTTCCCCGTTGATGTGGCACACTGATTCGGATGGGCTGGTGGCATTATGCTTGGGGTTTCAGCGGCTTACTCTGCTTTAAAAAGAGGTTTTCCGAATAAAATTAGACTATGGTTGACTCTTCACTGCATCCCAGGTATTATCTCATTATTACTGACTAGTATTCATTTGGCTAACAGGGTCTTTTTCGCAAGGCCGGAGCATTTCCTCAGCTTCTTCACCTTTGGTCTTATGATTATCGTAGTTGTAGGGGGGATATTGGGAAGATACGTGAATAGGCCTAGGGTAATCAGGGATTATTGGAAGACCCTTCACATACCTCTTACCGTAATATTCTACTTGACGCTGAGCATACACGTGCTCGTTAAAATGGGTTTGATATAGTCTTTTGAAAACAATATTAAAAACTTCTTAATGACATATTCGTTAAAGCCTTATATAGCTAGTCTTAGCCAGTTGGCTTCGAGCATGGATGAATCCTGGTAGGATAGTGGGCGTTTTCCTAGGCATAGTCATACTAGTAGCTGTTTTCATACTGCCTTTCGGAAGGCATGGAGAAACCTTCTTCGAGTCAGCCAGATGGAACATGGAGAACCTTGAAGAGATAAGGGAAATAGGGGAACCGGGGTTAATCGCCATGGCTTACGTGATTATAGTCTCCTTCATACTTCTAGCCATAGCTGGGCTCGTGGGCTTCTTTCCCTTGGGTTGTGGAGTCTTAGGTATTGTTGGCCTAGCAATGTTGACGGTCGGATATGTTCTGATTTACAAGCCCTACGGGGAAACGTTTAGCGTGCTTGATTTTGGAGCCGGCTATTTCGTAGCCTGGGCAACCTCCATAGCCGCTTTGGCGGCGAGCTTCTGGAAGAAGAGCAGGGAGAAACAGCAGCAGACAGTAAACATAACGATAGTAAACCAGCCTCAGGCACCACCCCCACCGCCTCCCCCACCACCAGCGTAAACCTAAAATGTTTAAAAAAGAAGAGTAAAAAGGACTTATTATTTCTTGCCGCAGCAATCCTTGTATTTCTTGCCACTTCCACAAGTACATGGATCGTCTGGCTTAGGCTTCTTACCCTTCTTACCGCAACACGGCATATTTGATCACATTATTCCATTACGAGAAGTCTTTTTAAAAATTAATGTTTTTCCACACCTCGTAAACCCATCTTCAGTTAACAGCACCAGTGCATACAATCTTACCAAAAGCAATAACAATGCAATTATATTCATAGGGCAGGGTAGAAAGAAAGGGACAGTATATTAGAAAAATAATTTCTAAAGATTTATAAACTATTAGAACTTTAATTTCTATAATGAAAGACGCTCTTGAAATACTGAATCCCTGGTGGTTCGGGGAAAAAGATAACGACTTGGGCAAATGGGAGAAGCAGAAAGTGAAATGGGTGCCAAAGTGGATAGAGCACATTTCGTTAAAACCCTTCAGCCTAAACTTTATCGTTGGTCCTAGGCAAGTTGGTAAGACTACGGGAATAAAACTCTTGATAAAAAGCCTTATTGAAAAAGGTATTGAAAAAGAGAAAATAATCTATCTTAATGCAGAGCTTATTCCCGAAATAGGGAAATTCGAAAAAACACTGATTTCTATTTCAAGAAAAAACTTCGACTTCATATTCATAGACGAGGTAACCAGCCTGGAAAACTGGTGGATGCCGCTGAAAGGCCTGATAGACGCAGGGTGCTTCAAAAAATCCTCTCTAACCGTTTCGGGGTCAATAAGTCTGAAGCTAAGGAAACAAGCAGAACTATTCCCTGGGAGAACCGGAAGTGGAAAAGTGGTTGAAGTCATGCCTCTTTCCTTTAGAGAGCTTGTTGAAGTTTTAAAAGTCGGAGAAAAAACAAGTAAGATACGAGAAGCATTTGAGATCTATAAGAAATACGGAGGATTCCCTGCATCATTAAACTATTTTGAGAATTTTTACGGGGAATGGGTTAAGGCATTTGAAAGCGACATCTTGAAAATCGGCCTAAGCCTAAAAACATCCTACCAGATCTTATCAAGCCTTTTAACCAAGCTTCCGTCTCCGGTTTCTTACCAGTCCATAGCAAGTGATATTGGAGTCAGTTATAAGACTGTATCTGAATACTTAGAAAAGTTTGAAAACCTATTCGTCATGAAACTAGTTTATTGGAAGGAAGGAAAGAGAATCGATTTCAAGAAGGAGAAAAAGATTTTCTTCAGAGACCCTCTGATTCTACACGCTATTTCCTTCTGGACTAAAGAAAAGTTTTTGGATGCAACCCTATATGAAAACATTGTCCAAGAGCATTTGTTCAGAAGATTTGGAGAAGTTTACTATTACCGAGACGGTTTTGAAATAGATTGTTTAGCAGACGAGTTAAAGATCGAAGTGAAAGCGGGAAAGCCTCATAGGAAATATCCGAGAAACGTAATCATCTTAGAAGAGGAAGACATACCTGGATTCCTCCTAAAACTAGAAAACTTCCCGAAATAGTAAAGCGAGACGACATTCTTATAATGAATTAAATATATAAGAACTTAAAGTTATGAAGTCAGATATTCCAGAATTGTTCAATAACGTTAATGCTCCCTTTTCAACCCCAACAGAAACATTCATGAAGAACATGGGAGTGAATCAAACAATTACGCTAATAGAGTAACTCACATTAGTAGTAGTTCAAGCGGTTTCAGTTCACCTTTCACCGGGTCTACTTCTAAACCCAATTCTTCAAGTGTTACAACCCCTAAAAGGTATACGTTTTCATCACCGAAGACTGCTATCGTATGTGTCTTCACACCATTGACCTCTATGCCTACGATACCTATCTCCTTTTCAAGAACCTGATTATTGGCCAGTCTGAACCTTCTCTTCCCAATACTTTTAACACCCAGCGATTTGAGAATGCTCTCTGGCAAAACAGTGTAGATAGCGCCAGTGTCAGCCAGAAGCATGACTTCTATGACATTTTCTAGGTTTTCAATATTCCAGACCTTTGCTTTAACCCTGACAAACCCCAAGGTCTACCTTTGTATAAATGTGGGAGAGCAGCTTAAAAATCTTCTCTATCGAAGCGCTAAGAAAAGCAACCTGGGAAGTATGGAGCTCTCTTTCCTCCTACCGAATGAAAGCAGAGAAAGTAATTATAGCCTTCTAAAAGAATCAGATACTGCACTAATTCCCCGCAACGATGCTATTGCTTCTCCCTGCTCCAGCTCCTGCGGCTTCATTTTTTCATCGATGCTCATGTTTTTCCCGTCTGTTCGAACGCACCTTTCAGCAGGCCTTCGGCACCCACAGCCCCTTCATCCTTCTCTTGACGAGTTTAAGGACAGATATTGTAACCATAGCCTATTCTGTCGACGAGGGAACTTAGTACGTGAAATAGGATATCTCCACACAGATGCTAGATAAGGCTAGGGAACTTAGCGACACTAAGTCGACCACGAAGAGTAAAAATACCTGACGGTTTCTTGGTAGCTTCTCGAGTCAATAACAATATTTTTGAAGTGAAGAAAACAACCGGTAAGTAGGCAATTCCTATAACACATTTTGAAAACTATGGTAAGTAGGTTTATCAGTAGGGCACTAACAAGAAAAAAGTAAACCGTTTAGAAACTAGAATTGTTAGGGTAGCTTAGACTTCCTCCTCAATATTAGGATTAACGCTGCGATTACCACTACTATGACAATCGCTATAATAACTATTGTTGCCGGGAACTGTGTTTCAGCTGACTGACTTACTATCACCGTTACCGTGTTGCTTACTGTCCCATTGTAATCTTGATTACCTGGCCATGATGCCTTAATCCTCCAGTTTCCAACCATGTCAACATTTAAACTGCCGGAGAATTCTCCGTTACTGCCCGTCTGGACAACATTATCTATCTTGGAGCCATCGGGCTTCTCATACGTTACTGTAACGCTTACCGCTGCAAGAGCCGGAGTTAGTGAGCCTGCCACTTCTATGGCTTCGCCCTTGTTCAATGTTGTCCTAGCTACTTGAATTATAATATTTGATTCAGCCTTGATCCGAATTAACGCATAGTTCTCAAATCTTTCAACCAACGGGTAATTGTCCTTATCTTCTCCTATGGAGACAGGGACGTCATCTCCAATTCCATCTCCATTCGTATCCTTGAGATAACCTGATTGGTCAAACCAATACCAGTAGTTGCCAAGGTAATTTCTATACGCTTTCCCTTTAAAAACGTAGTTCATTTCTTCAGGAGAATTCCAAATGTTTGACGAGCTTTCAATTTCGCAATTATCTAAATTGTTAAGATATATCCTATTATTATTCGAATGGTATAAGGAGATGGAATAATCGTTGAAGGTTGCATTGTTTCTTGAAATAATGTTGTTGTTTGAATATAAAAGGATGATACCGTAGTCGTTATTACTAATGTCATTTCCTGAAATAATGTTGTTGTTTGAGTAATTAAGAGCAATACAACCAGCATTTCTCGTGAGGAAATTGTTGGAGATATTGCAACCCTCTACCCTACTCAAAAGAATTCCCGCCGCCCTATGTGTAAACCTTATTGTAAAGCCGCTTATGTTAACCCGGTTTGTAGTTATCTCAAAAACGCTCTTAGTTCCATCCAAAGCATTAACAAATGTGTCTTGAGGATTCCCAGAAGTGGACTTAATAGTTAAAGCCTTATAGACTCTCACGTTTTCAATGTAGATGCCAGGATCAACAATAATAGTATGTCCGTCCTTGGTATCGGGATCATCGATAGCAGCCTGAATCGTCGAAAAGCTTTTCTGAGTATTAAGGTTGTGGACACGAAGAGAAGGCTCTACTCCTCCAATAGCATATAGATAACCTAGATTGCCTATGGAGTCGACGTAAACGCCTACGTAAAGAGTGCCATCGGAACCGATGACCGGTAGGGATGAAAGACGTGCACCAAGCTTATATGTCCATTTCAACGTTCCATCAGAGTTAATAGCACAAACACAGTTTAGTTGTTGGCTTTCATAAAAAGTACTACCAATCGCATAAATAGTACCGCCAGAGTCGATAACAGAAGAACATACGTGACCTACGTAATCCCCAATTTTACACATCCATTTTAGTGTTCTATCAGGGCTAATAGCGTAGAGGTATTTGCCGCCACCAAAATATATTGTTCCATCAGAGCCGATTGCTGGAGGAGTAACGTCGCCTCCGGCCTCATACTTCCACTTCAGCATACCATCGGGATTAAGCGCAAGGAGACAATTATCACTACTAGCTGTATATATCGTACCATCAGAGCCGATTACTGGAGAAGACCAGAAGCAAGGGCCGATTTCATACTTCCACTTCAGCGTACCATCAGGGTTAAGAGCATATAGATAACCATCAAGAGAGTTAAAGTATACTGTGCCATCAAAACCAATAGCAATGGGAGTAATAACCCAATGTTCAGCCCTATACTTCCACTTTAGCGTACCATCAGGGTTAAGAGCATAAATATGATTGTCCATGCCACCGAAATATATGGTGCCATCGGAACTGATGGTAGGAAAAGAAGCTATCTGGCCTTCAGTTTCATATCTCCATTTTAGTGTTCTATCAGGGCTAATAGCGTAGAGGTATTTGCCGCCACCAAAATATATTGTTCCATCAGAGCCGATTGCCGGAAGAGCAGCGTAGCCTCCGGCCTCATACTTCCACTTCAGCATACCATCGGGGGTAAGAGCATAGAGAAAACCATTATCAGTACCGAAATATATTGTTCCATCGGGGCCAATGATTGGGCAGTAGATTCTAGACTCAACCTCGCACTCCCATCTAGTGATGTTTGTTTGAGGTCCAAGGTATGGTGATCTTCCGGTGTGTTGAGGGTCATGCATGAACATTGGCCAAGGAGCGTTTGCAGGTCCTTCAGGATCAGCGGAAGCCTGCTGGAGGACGAGTATGGTGGAGATTGTTAGAGTCAGAAGTAGTAGAAACTTAACTTTAACCCTTTTCCTCATTTCCCCTCTACCTCATTGATTCATAATAGTAAAAGTTATTTAAGGATTTAGTTCAACTATGAGTTTCTAAAACACGTTGTAACCCATCGCGAAGTTGTTCTTTAACCAGTTATAAACCTACTGCATTCAAAGACAAAAATATAGTAAAAAACTATTATGTTGTACTTATAAAAACGAGTCTAGGTACCAAATTGGATTCCTACTTCTTTCAACAGGTGGTCCAAGTTTAGGGTAAACATAGTGAAAACTAGGATGAAGAAGATGAAAAACTACGGTGATATTTATCTACCCTTTTATTATGAGAGACTAATAATAAAGTGTACGTACCGAGGTGGGAAGATGAGATTGAAAGGGGAAGGCAAAAATCGAATAATTTTCCCAATAAATCGAGATCCTATAGAATTATGAGGTAACAAGGTTTATAAGTAAGACTAGTCTTACTTATAAATAGGGTTCTTATGGCAGAGGTAGAGGTTGTTCGGGTCAGCTCTAAGGGTCAGGTCGTTATACCCAAAGGGGTTAGAAGCCGGCTGGGGTTAAAGAAGGGGGATAAGTTGCTGGCCTACTTGAAGGGCGATATGCTACTCATCAGGAAGATCGGAAAGGAAGAGAGTATTCTTGCCATCCTCTCTGCCTCGTCTAGAAGGAAGATTGCTTCGCTGAAAATAAGCAGGATGGAAGTGGAGAAGGTGGTTGAAGAAGCGAGGAAAACAGTCGAAGAAGCTTAAAGTAGTGTTAGACACTAATATTCTTGTCTCAGCCTGGTTTTGGGAGGGGAATGAGTCTAAAATCGTCGAAATGATTGAAAACGGCCTTGTTATCGGCTACACCTCGCCCCAGTTAATGCAGGAGTTTGAAAAGGTTATGAACTATCCTAAGTTCAGGCTTTCCGAAGATGAGATAGCGAGCGCCATTGGGTACTACCAGATATTATTGAGAACAATCGAGCCTAAGACAGCGGTCAACATCATTCGCAATGACCCAGCGGATAACAGAGTCCTAGAATGCGCTCTTTCTGCGAAGGCCAATGCGATTATCACGGGCGATAAACACCTCCTAGCATTGGGTAAATTCAAAAATATTAGAATACTTACTTCAACGGAATTCCTAAAGCTAATTAAACCAGACTAGCTTTATAGATTAATCCTTTCTGTATAAGCTCCGCCATAAGCTTCTCAACTGCATCATACACTATCTTCTCGTTAATCGCACCCATACGCGTCGGTTTACCGCTAGCGAATAAAAGAATCAACACATCTAGATTATGCGTTTTGTAAATAAGACAATGGTAAAATAATTAAAATCCTATCTGAGACATTTAGGATTCTCAGATTTGAGAAGAAAAGTTAAAATTATTTATATGGCATACATTAATGATTTCACTAATGGAATGGATTATGCGAGAATTTGTCAAAAACTTCATATCCCGAAATTGAAGCTAAAGACGATTTCATTTATCCAAAGCCGACCAGAGATGAAAAGGATTTAATTTTCAGAAATAAAATTAAGAGGGAAATAGAGACTTATAGTCCTTTTCTTGCCAAAAAGCTTAAGAAGTTAATCAATTGTTTAGAAGATTTTGAAAAAAGATTCGGCAGAGGTGATGCTTCATCCCATGGGAATTTGGACTCGCCTAACCACCGAGTTTATAAAGATAGATCCAGAAAAATATACTATAATCCTCTCTCCTTTGAGAATCTTATCGAGAATCTCCTCAGAGGAAAGGTTGGAGTAATCCTGGAAGAAATCCATCTTCCTAGGATATTCAATCGAATAGATAAATCTCTTCTTTAACGCAGGGCTAATCATTTCATCATAATCATTGAACCAAAAACTCTTAAACATAACAATCACGCATTCTGAAAATAAGTATTGAGAAAAAAGTTAGTAGCCCGGGAGAGATTCGAACTCTCGTCAAGGGGTTTCTTCTACATATAGATCCAGAGCCCCTCATCCCTGGTCGGGATCTTGGCCTTTGACCGTTATCCTTTAGATCCCTTCTATTTTTGGGTCTAAATCTAGACGACCGGGCTACTGGTGTATATGGTTTTTGCGTGCTATATTAATTTTTCGGGGACTGTGGTGTTTCTTACACATGCTGTAATAGATATAGATAGATTTTATTCTATTATTTTATATGTTGTTGAAACTTTATTAACCTTTTTCTACTGCTTAGTTGGGAAATGTCTGGCGAGAAGGAGAATGTTTTTCACGCTCTTGAGGTTCGGGAAGTGTTTGAGATGCTAGAGACTAGCGTTAGGGGTTTAAGCAGCCAGGAAGCTGAGAAGAGGCTTAGGGAGTATGGCCCGAATGAGCTGGAAGAGGAGAAGAAGACTAGTGTTCTGAATCTTGTTTTCAACCAGGTGAGAAGCCCCATAATAATGGTTTTGTTCGCCGCGATACTTATTTCTCTTGCTATCGGTAAAGTGGTTGACGCTGCTGTGATAGGCGTGGTTATAGCTTTCAACACTGTTATAGGCTTCACACAGGAGTTTAAGGCTGAGAAGGCTCTTCAGGCTTTGAAAAGGCTTACGGCGCCGGAGGCAAAGGTGGTTCGAGACTGTCCCGAGTCGGGTGGATGCGTGGGAATGCGGGTTAAGGCAAGGGAGATTGTTCCCGGGGACGTGATCCTCCTAGAGGCTGGTGACAGGGTGCCTGCGGACGCTCGAATATTTGAGGCCTTTAACATGGAGATAGATGAGTCTATGCTTACAGGCGAGTCGACACCGGTTGAGAAAACAACTGAACCTCTTGAGAAGAATCTTCCAGTGGCGGAGCGTAGGAATATTGCTTTCGCCGGGACGATTGTGACCAAGGGGAGAGGGAAGGCTGTCGTGTTCGCCACAGGGGTTAGGACAGAGATTGGAAAAATAGCGCATCTAATTAGGGAGACTGAGAAGATTGAAACGCCTATTCAGAAGCGGACGTCTGATCTTTCGAAGAAACTCGGTGTTCTCGCCTTGTCTTCGAGCAGCCTGATGGTTATAGTTGGTGTTTTACGGGGCTTTGAGTTTTTCGAAATGTTTCTGTTCGCACTTGCAGCCGCTGTTTCCGCTATTCCTGAGGGACTTCCGGTAGTGATTACGGTGACGCTCGCCATCGGGGTTAACAGGATGGCTAGGCGTAATGCTATAATCAGGAGGCTTCAGGCTGTTGACACTCTCGGCTCAGTTACAGCCATATGTACAGACAAGACTGGAACG
>JAVZMD010000030.1:0-14529 GCA_038883435.1 Thermoproteota archaeon | reverse complement strand
CATTCTTGTAAACCTCCGGTATTCAACTAACCTTTAATTTTTCAATGGTTTCAGCGACTTTCTTCATAGCCTCCTGAGTCTCCATGTTTCTAAGGTCGAGAGAAACCACTTGCTTATCGAAGTCAAGGCCTTTCTCGGCGAAAACATCCTTGAACATTTTTCTCTGCATCCTCGGGTCGCATCCGCCGATCACGTAAATCCTATCCTTATCCCCGTCTTTTACGAGATCTCTCAGGAAGTTATCCCCATCTGTGACGCAAAGCTGCGGGTGAATAACAGCATACTCAACATCAAGCTCGTTTCTCACGAAATTCACTAGTTTCCACAGCTCTAGTTTCGCGAACCCTGGGCATTCTCCCGTGCAGAAGCACATTATGAATCTGGGACGGTGTTTAGTGTTCTTCACCATGAGACAGTCGTTTTTTAGACAGCGAATTTAAACTTTTTCTTAAGGTTTATTTTCTAAATCAACTTACTTGGTAACCGTTCATAGCTAGTTAGAATGACCTTTCTAAGGAAGCCCCGAAGCAGCGTGTATGATGCTTATAGTTTTGCTTCTTCAATTATTATTTGCGCTATTTTTTCCACATCTGCCTCGTAAATATCAAGAGTCGGTATTTTACGGAGGTATTTTGATATGTCGATCTCATAGTCGATCTTTTTCCCAGCTTTCTCTAAAACTTTTGAGGCGCATCTGTTGCCGCAACCGTTTACTACTATGTTCATTCTAGCTCTTTCAGCTATGTCTAGATGTGGTTTTGAGCCTGCTGCTAGGGCTGTTGTGCAACACATTCTAGCCTTACCCATGTTTGTGAGTAAAACCCCTACTTCATGTCCTATTTGACCAACGTTTGCAGCCCCGTCGCAAACCCAAACCATTTTCTCGCGTTCAGCAACTTGGTGGCAGGGATGTAGAATTCTTGGTTGAATAGCCTCCTTCTCACCGGACATTAAGCACCCATCTCCTTATTATACGCCGCTCCTCTCCCATTTATATTTATGCTCCGAAGATTTTTGGGATGCACCTTCCTTTTCAGAAAGAAATACCCATATTTTCTTAGTTATTTCAGCGAAGGCTTTGGCTGCGGGCGAGCCCTCCTGGTTTATTATGAAGGGCACACCTTCGTCGGATACTTCGCATATACGCGGATCCAAAGGGATTCTTCCTAGGAAATTGACTCCTAACTCTCTAGACATTGCTTCCCCTCCCCCCGTTTTGAAAACGTCTATCCTCGTCCCGCAGTTAGGACATATTAAGCCACTCATGTTCTCAACCACGCCTATTACCGGTATGTTAAGCTCCTTCGCGAACATTACCGCTTTCTTAACCACGTCCTGAGAAACCTCTGAAGGTATTGTGACAATAATAACACCATCCATCTCAGGCAGTAGCTGCATAACGCTAAGCGCCTCGTCACCAGTCCCAGGAGGAAGATCAATGAGGAGGGTATCAAGATCCCCCCAAGCAATGTCGGATAGGAATTGCCTGATTGCCGACATTTTAAGGGGACCACGCCATATGACCGGTGTTTCTTGGCTTGGTAATAAGAAGTCGATTGAAACAACCTTGATTCCTAATGGGCCTTCTGCGGGAAAGGCACCCAGTGGACCTGCTTTCAACGTTCTCCCTTTCATGCCAAGCATGCGGGGTACGCATGGACCATGGATATCTGCATCTAGAATACCTATCTTGCCCGAACCAATCTTCTTAGCGAAAGCTATGGCAAGGTTTACAGTCACCATTGTTTTACCTACTCCACCCTTGCCGCTGACCACTGCAATCTTATGTTTCACTCTGCTCATCCTCTCTCTGAGCCTTCTCTCCTGTTCTTCGACAGTTTTCATCCCGTGTTCACATGATGCATTTTCAGCGAGATATTCTGTCATTTTCCCATTTCATTTAGTCCAGTGTTTTATATTCTTTCGCTTAATCCTAATAAACACTATCAGGAGTGAATTTAGCCTTCTCTTCTGTACGGTTTACCTAAGGCTGCAGGTGCGCCAAGCCTCTTTTTAACAAAGCCGAATGAGCTTACAATGAGCACTATGATGGTGGCAACGTATGGAAGTGCACCGAGCAGACTAGCTGGAATACCGTATTCTTGGAGGTGAAACTGCAATACTTCAACGCCTCCGAAGAGGAAGGCTCCAAAGACGCTTCCAATGGGGTTCCAAATGGAGAATATTGTTAGTGCGAGTGCAATCCATCCCCTGCCCATCATTATGCCTTCCCTCCAGCCAGGAGTGTAGTAGAGTGAAACGTACGCTCCTCCTAGTCCCCCTAGAACACCACTTAGAAACACGCATACGTATCTCATGAGGTACACGTTGATTCCAGCTGCGTCAACAGCCTCAGGTTTCTCCCCTACTGCCCTTATGATTATGCCTATCCTTGTTTTAAAGAGTATGTACCACATGACTATTGCGAGTACAACTCCTGCGTACGCAAGCGGGTCATTGCAGAATAATCCGCCTAGAACGGGGATTTCTGATAAAACCGGTATGTTTATTGGCATAAGCCTGTCGCTCAGGGAGAGGCCGACGTACTTCTTACCCAATAGGCTGCTAATACCAGTTCCGAGCATTACGATTGCAAGCCCTGAGACAGTCTGGTTTATCCCAAGGCTTATGCTTGTGAAAGCGTGAATTAGAGAGAATACTCCTCCTGCTACCATTGCCGCTAGAAAACCTAGCCAAACAGATCCCGTAATGCATGCCGCAGCAAAGCCCGTTAATGCTCCGATTGTCATTATGCCGTCTAGCCCGAGGTTGAGGACACCCGATCTTTCACAATAGACTTCACCGAGTGTTGCGAATAACAAGGGTGTTCCAGCTTTAACAGCCTCAGCTAATAATGATGCAGCTATATCCAAATTCTCCTATCACCAACATGGAGAACAATCCTATATCGAGTGAGAAATTCCCCACTTATAACGAATATGAGAATCGTCCCGTTGAACAAGTATACAAGGCCCGAGGGGAGCCTCAGTGAGACCTGTATGTTGTCTCCTCCAACCATAAGCCCACTTATGAAGAAAGATGCTGCAAGTGTAGCCAAGGGGTCTAGTCCTCCGAGCCAGGCTGGGATTATCGCTGTATACCCGTAGCCCGGGGAGATCCCTCTTATCAACCTTCCCTGTATACCAGCTACTTCGCCTACTCCCGCTACTCCCGCGAGGCCGCCGCTTACTAATATTACCAGCAAGATGGTTCTTGAAACACTTACTCCAGCGTACCTAGCTGCATCAGGATTACTTCCCACTAGTTTAATCTCGTATCCAATGGTGGTTTTATTAATCAAGATGTATAGGATTATCGTTGAAGCAAGGAGTATGATTAGAGTGTAGTAATGTATCCTAGTTCCAGCTAAGAGGGGAAGTCTAGCGTAGCTTGGAAACGGGTCTGTCTGCGGGAAGCCCCATTGGGCTACGCCTCTCCATGGTCCTGTTACAACGTAGTTCAAGATGTTGAGGGAGATGTAGTTCATCAACAGCGTGACAATAACCTCGTTAACTCCAAGTTTGGTTTTCAATAAGGCTGGGACTAGGGCCCATGCAACCCCGTTGAGAAAACCTGCTAACAGCATTACTGGAATGGTTAGGCTCGGAGGAATGTTGGAGTATAGGGCAACCCATGTTGCTGCAATCGAACCCATTATAAGCTGGCCTTCAGCACCTATGTTCAAAACCCTAGCCTTGTAAGCCACGGTAAGACCCAGTGCGCATAACCCTATTGGGAGCATTTTAACGATCGTCTCAGAAAGGCCGTATATGCTTCCGAATCCTCCCATGAATATCTTGGTGTAAGCGTCTAATGGGTTAACACCGTATATTGCAAACCAAAGGCCTATGAAGGGGACGGATAGAATTATGGAGAAGGCCTTGATAAGTATGTTATTAATTTTAGAAGTTGATAGTCTTCTTTCGATTTCTACTTTAAAGCTTAAAGCCCGCATTAAATTCTCAGCTCCTTAGTCTCCATTTTCAAGTCGCTTTCAAGGTCATTGCAAGACCTATATCGTTTATCGAAGCCTCTTCCTCAAACTCCCTGATTATCCTTCCGTCGCGCATGACAATTATCCTATCGCTTAAAGCTAGGATTTCATCCAGATCCTCCGAGACGAGTAGGATACTGCTTCCAGAAGTTCTAAGCCTATGGAGGACCCAGTGCACGTAGTTGGTCGAGGCCACGTCTAGGCCTGAGGTAGGATTGCTCGCAATAAGTATCTTAGGATTCATCGATAATTCTCTGGCAACTATCAATTTTTGAATATTCCCGCCTGAGAGGGAATTAGTCGGAGCCCCTATGCTGGATGCGACTATTTCAAAATCTTGGATAAGCCTTTCAGTCTCATTTCTAATCGCTTTCTCATCCAGGAAAAACCTTCTAGAGAATTTTCTTCGATAAAGCTTCATGATGATATTGTCGGCAACGCTCAAATCCAGTGCTACGCCGTATCTAAGCCTATCCTCAGGAATATACGCGACACCTAAGCCTATTATCTTTTCTGTCGGATTATTTGTAACGTCGATTCCAAGTATTTTAACACTGCCCTTTTCAATCCTCCTCAATCCTGTAAGCGCTTCTACCAGTTCTTTTTGACCATTACCTGCGACTCCAGCTATTCCAAGTATCTCACCCTCTCTTAGGGTGAAGGAGACATCTTTCACTGCAATATTACCCCTATCATCAAGGACTCTAAGATTATTGACTTCTAGTACAATTCTAGCCTCGCCAACGCTTTTCTTAATCCTACCCGGCTTGAAATCTAAGGACTTGTCCACAATCATGCTCACTATGTCAAGCTTACTTGCTTCATCCCTCTTTATCTCTGAAGCTACAACCCTACCTTTTCTAAGAATGGTTATGGAATCGCTGACTCTTAAAGCCTCGTCTAGCTTGTGCGTTATCAATACAATAGACTTGCCTGATTCCACCATGTTTCTAAGCGATTTGAAAAGTTCTTCCGACTCGATTGGCGTTAAAATCGAAGTTGGTTCATCTAATATCAATAGCTTGACATCTCTATACAGTGTCTTCAATATCTCGACTCTTTGCTGCTCTCCAACTGAAAGCTGCCATATTTTCGCATCCAAGTTTATCTTTAAACCGTATGTTCTAGATAATTCGTTAACCCTACTCCTTATCTCGTTAAATGGGATCCTAATCCCTTCTAGGCCTAGTGCAATGTTTTCCAATACGGTTAATCTGTCAATAAGCATAAAGTGTTGGTGAACCATTCCTATTCCAAGTTTTAAAGCATCTTTAGGAGAGTTAATTTTCACCCTACGACCCTCCATGAAAACCTCTCCTTCATCAGGCTGATACATGCCGTATAGTATTCTCATCAGCGTAGTCTTGCCAGCACCGTTTTCACCTAGTAATGCATGAATTTCCCCCTTTTTCACTCGAAAATCAACGCTGCTTAGTGCAACTACCGTAGGAAACCTCTTCACGATTCCACGCATCTCAACCAGGTAATTCCGATCACCATTCAAGTTTAATCAACACTTTGGAAGATGAGAAAAATATAAGAGAAAAAAAAGGAAACGAGTATTCTCTTTGTTCTTCATCCTGAAGGAGAACCAATTATGTTATCAACAAACCAGTTCATCTTTTCTGTAAAAAGCTGTTCTATCGTTGCCCTCTGTCCTTCTGGAATTCGGATGTTTCCATCCTGGTCCTTTATTGGTCCGGTGAATGGGTCAAAAGGCACATTAACATTCTTCATTAACGCAAGCCTACTCATAACAGCATCATACACGCTCAGCGTTGTCCCAGGCAGATATTTCTTATTCAACTCGTCAATAAATTTCGGATTTATCGGCACACCGGGTTTACCGCCTAATTCTACAGCACCTTCTTTAAGCATCCAGAGGTAATCCACGTTTTCCAGATTAGTATTATTGTAGAGACCCATTTTAATCTTCATAAGTATATCTGAATATATCACCTCCCAATGCACTATCTGGCCGCTGACAACAACGTCTGGACCTACATCCTGCATAGGACTATAATGCGAGAACACGTATATCTGCTTCCCTTCCCTGTACTGTTGTTGAGCAAATTCAACAATAGCTGTAGAATCCTCAGTAAAGGCTATTGTGTCGACACCTATACTTACTAATGCTTGAGCAGCCTCCCTAGCACGAGTAGGAGCATACCATTCAAAGAGCCATCTAACATATACTCTTGCCTCTGGATTCGATTCCTTAACACCTAGGGCAAAGGCGTTGATATGCCTTATTACTTCAGGTATCGGATGAGCAGCAACATAACCTACTTTATTCGTCTTAGTCAAAGCACCAGCCATGAGACCATTCAAGTAATATACTTGATAGAAATCCGCAAAGTACGTTCCCGAATTGGGAAGCCGCTTGAAGCCGCTGCAGTGGAAGAATATTTTATCAGGGTATTTCTTGGCAACCTCTATTGTCGGATCCATAAAGCCAAAGCTTGTTGTAAAAACCACGTCAACATTCTCTTCCGCAACAAGCCTCTCTATGTACCTTGCAGCTTCAGCTTCAGGGACGGATTCTATGAAAGTGGTGCTAAGCCAGGGAAAGATTTTTTCGACATACCTCCTGCCTTGATCATGTGCAGCAGTCCAGCCGAAGTCTTCGACTGGACCTACGTATACGAACCCTGCTTTAAGCTTCCGGGCGAGAGTACTAACGTTCTGCTGAAGTTGGCTATACATTGTCTGAAGCCGGTTATACTGTGATTGGAGCTCGTTATACTGGGACTCGGAAACCTTACCCGTACCCCCTACGAAGTATCCTATGGCTATGCCTACAGCGAGGAAGATGATTAAGAGGAAAACCATAATCCCGCTGAGCTTGGGTATGCTCATTTTATGCTCGTAAATTTTGATTGAGCGAGACATTTAAGTTTTTACAACAAGGATGGGAAAAGAGGATCAAAATAATTAACATGAAGATGTTAAAGCCAGTTATTTTCAACATCGTTAAACCAACACTCCAAAATAGAAGTCCAGTCTACTTTAGGCTTAGGTAACTGATTTGTTTTTAACAGTAATTCATCCAGCAAGTGTTTGAAATATCTTACCGCATCATTGTCATTAAATTTTTTCGAGTTTTATTAAGCATCGGCAAAACTAGAAAGGGGAATCTTTTTCCCAATTTTAACAAAGTTTATATCACTTAGGGATATCCGTTTAGAAGTCTAAAATGAGAAATATTCCCAACGTCAAAGTCGCGTTAAGCCTACTCACTGTCTTGATACTTCTATCCAATTCTCGAGTTATATTCTCGTCTGGTTATGTTTCAGTACCTGTTAGGATTAACCTTGAGGGAAGGCTTGATTCTGGAAGCGTTGCAGGAGACTTCGTTGTAAGAATACTATCTGGAAGCGTTATTATTGACAGTAGGGTTTTCAATGTTCAGACAGACCCTAGAAGAAGCATTGGTGCAAACCTGATTATAGCATCGTCTGGAAAGATGAATTCGACGATTATAAATCTCGACGATAATTATACGCTCGTCCTAGCGGCAACATGGAGTGTTAAAGAAACAGGGATTATTAGCCTGAGATTTGGTTATGGAGAGAACTACCCTGGATTTACTGGAGTAATATACGGCTCAGGTAGGCAGGCGGTTTACATTCCTATAGAGGCCGTTGGAGAACTTGTTTTCTCAGGAAGTCGGGTAGCAATAAAAGCCTCCGGAAAAGCAGCCTTAGGAGGCTGGGGGAACGAGGAGCAAGAGGGACATTTGGTAGTAATCGGTAAGAAGCTTCCTGTTGAGGGAGAGACGGTGAGACTTCAAGCGGCTAACCCTTGGCAAATAGGAATGTGGGAGAATGGGAACAATTATTACGTTGCTGTCCCCAAGGGAGCTACGTTAACCCTTTTCCTATCTCTGGATCCTAAAGGTAAGATATACAGCTTATTGAGCACGTATGGACTATCTCCGCCACAGGGGTTGCCGGTTACTATCTCTAGTGAAAAACAGGAGGTTAGCGTAATCGACATACTTGCAGACTCTATTTCAGAATCATTGAGGGGATTTGTTCTTCAAGAAAAAGAATTCGCTTCTCAATCCGGATTTGATGCAGAGAGATATCTTAGGGAAGTAAACTATTCCATACTTCTGCTTGAGGAGAGTATTAGTGCCTTTAAGAAAGGAGATTTCGAGGCTGGCTCTGGACTCTTCGAGAAGGGGATTGAGAAAGCCAAGAATTCCTTAGAGGCTTTAAGCCAGGCTAAGAGCGACTGCATATCCATGTTCCTGTTCTTAACTGTTTTCACGTTTTTCCTATCCTTCATCGTAAGTGCAATGGTAGAAAAGAAGAAAACATTAGTGAACATAGGGTTATTCACCGTTCTTATTCTGGCTGAGATAGCGTTAATCCCCCAAATCAGAGTGGCGATTTCACTATTCAGCCCTGAGAGGATATACAGGCTCTCGTCAACCTCGCTAACTCTATCGTTGTTTACAGCAGTCATCGTGTTACTATTAATTGGAATGTTAATTTTTGAAGCGAAGGGGACGGTTTTCAGCGACTTATTCTGGTACTCTGTCAAAAACATGAGAAAAAGAGTGCCGCGGACAGTGCTTACCATAATTACTATAGCTGTTGTTTCAGCCGCTTCGAGCAGCCTCCTTGCAACAGGCACTGTTTTGAATATTAGGGAGAGCACCTACCCGTCGACCTTCAGGGGGATAAGCATAGGCCTCCACAACACTACTGTGACATATGTTTTCAGAGGAATAGGACAGCAGAACGATGTATTATACCAAGAGTCCTTTGAACCCCTTCCAGAATGGCAGGTGAGATGGTTGTCCAACATGGACTGGGTGAAGAAAAAGTATGTTATATTAGCTTCTCGTACGGTAGTCACATTCGAGGAAAAGAGAATCACTGTCTACCAAGTGGCTACGAATGCTTCTACAATAGACGGGGTTATCGTATCACCTAAACTCGCGGAATTGTTCGGAATAAGAGAGGGAGATTCTATTTTCCTCAGAGGTAAGAGAGTTGATGTTAAAATATTGAACGGGACTCTAATGTTTATTGACGGTATTCCACCAGACGAATTCGGAGACTACCTAATCGTAACCAGCCTAGAATATGCTGCAAAACCTGCTTCACTATACAGGCTAATACTGGAGGGAGATGTTTCTGAGGATGTTGCAAGACAACTATTAGAGGCCAGTTACGATACTGGGAGGGCTTTCTACACTGCGGATGGCGAGGTTACTGTCCAATCCTTCACCTCGTTTAGAGTGGGCTTTAGCTCTGGTAGCGAGACTAAATGTCTACTCATAGTAGGCGAGTTTCAATACTTTGCCAGTAGCCTCGACATTATAGTTCTACTAGGGCTCTCGTCTTTAATGATCATAACTACGCTATTGGGCTCTTTACACCAGAGGAAGGGAGAATATTCTACTATAAGTGCTCTTGGAGCAAGCCCTGGGCATGTTTCTCTCTTAATGCTTATCGAAGGAGTGAGCTATGGCTTGATAGGAGGAATTATAGGATACGTCTTAAGCCAGTTCCTCCAAGTGTACGTTTCCAACCCGATAGCTCCAATACAGTCCTATGTTTTCAGTCCTATGTTCGCGAGCTTCCTAATAGCAGTATTATCCTCAATATTGGGAAGCATCATACCGGCCAGGAGGGTTATCCTCAAAGTTGTACCAAGCCAGTTCCTACTTAGGAAAATAGAGGAAGCAAGCATATTTGAGGATCATGCTGAAGCAGTCATACCTCTCAGAATACTTGGTGATTCCGAGAATTTTGCGAAATATGTTTCTTCACTGACTCAGAAACCACCGCCCATGAACCAAGGGCCGATTTACATGTGGGTTTCACCACGTAGGAAGGATGGGAAAATCAGCGGGATTGAAATGGTTGTTAGCTACAGAGGTGAAAGAGTGGCAAAGTATAAGGTAGAGCTTTTGCTGCCGGATGATCCAGGTAGTACAATAAGGGCAAGACTCTACTCCGCAGAGGGCAAATGGGACATCGACCATAAGTTCTGTGCTAAAGAAATGTTAACAGTACTTAGGGAGGACCTATTACAATACGTAGACTGGAAGAAAAAGCAGCAAATAGTATCTTCTCTGGTAAAGAACCAATAGTGCGATTGGAATAATCAACGCCTTACCATTTGAAAGCTTAGGTAAAAACCCTTTTTACGATATGAAGAATTGGAACTAGAAGCAATTCAATCAGCTAATTACATATTTTGTCAAGAAAAGTATAAATTTAATGATTCATACTTTCGTAAAGAATGGAATATGAAATCGCTTTAAGAACATCTGTTCCAATAATTTTGTTAATATTCCTAGGCTATTTATCTCGTAAAACTGATCTTTTGAAAGCGGGTGACGAGCGGGTTTTAAGCGCATATGTCTACTATTTTGCTCTCCCATCGCTTTTCCTAGTGGATTTAGCTGAAACCACATTTACTTTGGAGCATGTTAAATTTGTTTTAGCTGGAGTAGCGCCTATTTTCATAGTCTTAACAGTTTATTTATCGCTTTATCTTATACTAAAGTTTTCAAGAGAAACATTCTATCTATTAGTATTAACGACCATCTTCGGAAGCACTGCATTCTACGGTATTCCCTTCCTCATGTTTGCTTTCCCCGGTGTTGCTGAACATTTAGCCACGCTTGCTGCATCTTCAATGTCAACTGTAGGTGTTTCAATCTCAATAGGTCTGTTAGAGCTATACAGGCTTGAGGCCCAAAGTTTGAGAAGAGGGTTAAGAACCCTGGCGACTAGGCTCTCTAAGAACCCTCTGATAATTTCTGTATTAATAGGGTTTTTACTATCTCTTCTGAATGTGAATATTCCCTCTGTATTGTCGACTGTGCTACACATGTTGGGAGACACAACCGCCACTTTGGCGATCTTCCTATTGGGAACCCTCTTATATGGTAAGAAATGTGTCCGATTAAATGAGTCTATTGGTTTAAGCCTTTTAAGAATATTGTTTTTGCCGACTATAAGCCTATTCATATCCTTGTTAATCGGCCTACCATCATTAGAGAAGACCGTTTTAATCGTAATGCATTCAGTTCCATTAGCGGTCTCGATGATAATACTCAGCAACCGCTATAATTTCCATAGGGAGATAATCTCCTCAGTTGTCTTAATCTCGTCTTTAAGCGCAGTTGTTTATCTAAACATCTGGCTTTTCGTATCAGCGTATGTCTAAGCATTATCCTTTAAGGATTTTCCATGCTGAATTGTTCTTTTAAACCCGTATTTTACTCTAATCTTATCCGGTCCGTATTCTTTGAAACTTAAAATTTCAACATCCTCATCAACGAAATTCTTAAGCTCATATATCAAGTCTTCAAAATAATCGTAAACCCCGCAGGAAAAGCAGAACAACCCTTCGAAATCTACAGTAAAGCCTTTCTCACTAATCTTTATGAGCTTAGCCTTTGCCTCTGGACTATGATACTTATTGTATTCGTTGATGGCTTTTAAAACAGTCTCCTCAGCCTTCTCCATCTAATCTTTAAGCGGCGTAGCGAGTTTATAAATATGTTCGGATTTTAAATCCCTAAGTTTAATACCCCCCTCAGAGAATATTTTAGAGAAAGCCTGTTGGGAAGATGTTTGATTTGCGGAGATGGGTCTCCTTTAATAGCAAGCCAGCCAGGTGTTTGTTTAAAATGCATAAGGAACAAGCCTGAAGATGCGTTAGAAATAGCTGAGCGTGTTCACGCTGATACGAGAAAGGTTTTTGGGCTTCCCCCGGCTCCTCCTAGGGATTCTGATGGATTACCCTGTGGAATATGTGCCAATGATTGTAGAATAAGGCAGGGAGAGAAAGGATTCTGCGGCTTGGTCTCGAATGCAAACGGTAGTTTAAACAGGCTTGGTGGTGCTCCGGAAAAAGGGATTTTAGAATGGTATTACGACCCTCTTCCGACAAACTGTGTCGCATGGTGGTTCTGCCCCGGCTGCACCGGCGCAGGCTATCCCAAGTATGCTTACAAGCCTGGTGTTGAAGAGGGGCATGTTAACCTGGCTGTTTTCTACGGTAGCTGCAGTTTTGACTGTCTATTCTGCCAGAATTGGCATTTCAGGGAGATGTCGCAAAACCTCAGGCCTGCTGTGAGCGCGTCTGAACTAGCTTTAAAAGTCGAGCGAAATGTTTCGTGCATATGCTTCTTCGGAGGAGATCCTTCAACTCAGATGATACATGCTCTGGAGACTAGCCGTATCGCACTCGAAAAAGCTGAAGAAGAAAAGCGCATATTGAGAGTATGCTGGGAAAGCAATGGAAACATGTCGAGAAGTTTGGTTTTAAAGGCTGCCGAGTTATCTCTCAATAGCGGAGGGGTTGTTAAGTTTGACATTAAAACTTGGGATGAGAATCTTAGCAGAGTATTATGTGGAGTTTCCAATAAGGCAACTTTAGATAATTTTAAAGAGATTGGAGAGAGGTTTTTCAGACAACGCCCAGAAGTACCCGTTTTAACTGCAAGCACACTGCTCGTGCCTGGGTATGTTGATGAAATTGAAGTTGAGAATATCGCAAGGTTCATAGCAGAAATCGACCCGGAGATCCCATATACACTCTTAGCTTTTTACCCTCAATATGTTATGGATGACCTGCCTACCACCAGCTGGCGACAAGCTAAAGAATGCTATAACAATGCGAAGAAGTACTTAAAGAAGGTAAGAATAGGGAATATACACCTATTGTCTTAAGAAACAGGTTGTTAAACACTATAAGATAATAGTTTTTCAACGACCTGTTCTGGTTTAAGCTCTTCCTGGAGTCCAACCTCCATATCTCTTAAAGATACAGTATTGTTCTCCACTTCCTTACCACCGATTATTGCAACATACTTCACACCTCTCTTGGAAGCGTAAGAGAGAGCTTTACTCAAGTCTCTCCTGGTAGGGTCTATCATAGCGGGTATGCCACGTGCCCTGATCATGCTTACAAGCCTGCTCGCAAGCAGATCTCCTTCTTTAACCATACTTACGATTAAGCATACTATGTCTTCTTTCGAAACAATATCGTCATTCAGCACCAGGCTTAACCGGTCTATCCCCGGTGCGCAACCTACTGCTGGAATGTCCCATCCCAAGAGGCCTGTAAGCTTATCGTACCTCCCTCCACCGCCAACAGCTATCCTCAAATCTTTAACGTATACTTCGAAGATCATCCCAGTATAGTAGTCAAGGCCCCTGGCGAACCCCATGTCGACAAGCAACTCTCCGACTCCACTGGCCTGGGAAAGCTCTATTATCTCCCTGAGATTATCCAACTGCTCAATAGCCTCCGGAATATCCCTTAAAACCTCTTCCGCTTTCCTCAATGCTTCAGAGGGTTTTGTGCTTTTAATCTCCCAGAGCCTTTTAATCAGTTCTATAACCTCTGCACCCTTCTGTAGAGAGGCAAGTATTTCAAATGCTTCACTAAGCCTCTCCTTGTCTATTAGGCCGAGGACCCTGTCCTGGATGTTTTCTTCCACTTCGAAACGAGTAAGTATCGCTCTTAAAACGCCCTCATGCCCTATCTTTATGTAATAGTTCTTTATCCCTAGACCATCCATAAGCCTTGAAGACACTTCTAGTATTTCAGCATCAGCCAATGGGCTTTTCGACCCGAATATTTCAAACCCACCCTGTTTAAACTCCCTATACCTCCCATGCTGCGGCTCGTCGTATCTGAAAACGTTTAAGACGTAACCTATTTTTATAGGAAGAGGCATGCTACGCATCTCCTGTACTACAAGCTTAGCTACCGAGGCCGTTACCTCGGGGCGAAGTACAACATCTCTACCTCCAAGGTCTGTAAACCTATACATCCGATGCCTAATCTCCTCCCCCGACTTAAGCTCGAAGAGCTCTAGGGGCTCGATCGTCGGCGTTTCAACTTCTTGAAACCCGTATACTTTGAAGAGTCTTCTTATCTCGCTTTCTATCCTATTTATTTTCGCCTTCTCCTTCGGTAAGATGTTTCGCATCCCTCTGAGAGTAAGCAGATTATCTCTCAAGCTTGCTCTCCCCTAGTCTCCTTGCCCAAGAGGAGTGAGGAGAGCACGTAATAAACTATTTCACTCCTCCTATCCACAGTTGCCACTATAAGGGTCTTCCTCAATGAGTATGCATGTTTAAGTATGTTGTAAAGCTTTGTAACGGGTAGGGGGACGCCTTCTACAACCCCGTATACAAGATATTTAGCAGGCTTAGAACCGTACTCGCCGGCTTCATAGACTTTAAAGTCTATTCCAAATCCATACCCGTCTTTAACAACGTAACCCTTGTCCCTCAAATCCTTGTATATCAGGTACCGGAGCCAGATGTTAGGGTCCTCCTTCTCTAAAGTGTGAAGATATTGGTTGAAATCAAGTTGCTTAGACTTCTGGTGGAGAACTAGCTTATTCAAGCCCATGAGGTAAAGTGTTTCGAATGGTCTTAGAATAAGCAGGTTTTCACTAAACCTGAAGCCATAACCCTTGGAATCAAGCCATTCAACAGCATCCTTATCTGTAACACATATTTCATCGCGGTTCTTCCTCGCCT
>JAVZMD010000029.1:0-14871 GCA_038883435.1 Thermoproteota archaeon | reverse complement strand
TTGAGAAAAACAACTTGGCTGAACATGTTTGCAACCATATTAGCAATCGGTTTTTTCTCCAATACTATAAGGAAAACCCTTCTTTTACGAAAAACAAAGCTGAAAATAGAATCAATGGTCTTAACCGCGATCTCCGCCTTACCCCTCCTTCTTAGCGTTAGAGGGACGTCCCTACTCAAAACGCCCTCAAGCGTATTTTGAGAAGCCTTAAGCTCAGCTACCTCTGTAACGAGTGTTAGGTCTGTTCCCTCTAGCGGGGTTTCAACCCTATACCCCTTAAGCCGCTGAGCAAGCTCGTTTTGAGCCAAGTATTCATCAAGCCTGAATACCTTGCCTGCAGTAACCATCTCAAAACTTAGTTCACAATCGGCTTTTAACCATTTTCCATTGGTCTAATGTTTAAGTTCAGTAAATCTCTATGGATAAAACAATCCCATTTTTCCACACGGGTGAAACCTTATCTAAGCCTCTGAGGCGGCAAACATTGGTGGAGACGGTAGAACAAGAGAAGAAACTTCGACTCAAAGAGGTGATTTTAGAGAACTTCATGAGTTACCGTTATAGTAAAATACCTGTTCGCTCCGGACTCAATCTTATTCTAGGCCCAAATGGCTCAGGCAAATCTTCTATCCTATGGGGGATTTCGGTTGGCCTCGGTCAGTCGCGTAGCGGTAGGGCTGAGAAACTGAGCGATTTAATAAGGATTGGCGAGGATATTGCCAGGGTTACTCTGATATTCGACAATTCTCCAGGCATTGACGGTAAGAGACCCATATCTTTCGTGAGATCCGATGAGCTTGTGATAACAAGGTACTTGAGGAGAGATGGAGAATACTGGAGTCAAATAAACTATAATCCTGCTACGAAGATGGAGGTTGATGAAATACTCTCATTATTTGGAATAGATCCTTCCAACATGCTTATTATAATGCACCAGTATATGATCGAAGAATTCGCATCCCTCGAACCCTCTGAGAAGCTTAGGCTGGTGGAAGGCGCCATCGGGCTCTCAGGTTTTAGGGATAATATAAAGGCTTCACAAGAGAAGCTGAGCAAGATTATTAGTGAAGAAAAGGCTGTTGAAGCGCTTTTGAACGAGGCCCGTGAAACACTGGAGATGTGGAGAGCAGAATATGAGAAGCTGATTAAGAGAAGAGAGCTTCAGAATCTCCACGCTGAATTGAATAGGCTTCTCAAATGGAGTATTTTCAAGCAGCTTAATGGCGAGAAGACAAGGCTTCAGGAGAAAATATCTAAGATTGAGGAGAGAATTGAAAGAGGTAATCAAATAGCTTCAAGAAATATTGAGAAGGGTGAGAAAGTCTGGAACAACCTAAATAAAGTTAGAATGAAGCTAAGGGGGGTTTTCTTTAAGGCTTCAGAAAGCAAGGCTAATTTTGAAAGCCTCCTCGACGAGTACAGTAGGCTCGACGAGGAGATAACCAAGTTGATAAGGAAATACGTAATGTTGAATGTTAGAGTTGAAGTAATAAAGTATAGGCTTAAGGAGCTTGAGTCCGAGCGCCGTCGTCTTCAGGATAAGATGAGGTCTGTTGAATCGAAGATCAATGAAATTAAAGGCCAACTTGAGGGTGAAGCACCTGAAGGAGTTGACCCGCCCGATGTGATAGAGAAGAAGATTAACGACTGTGTTATTCAAATAGCCTCCCTCGGCACGGTTTCGGAGAACGCTGAAGAGCTTTACAAAAACTACCTCAAGGTGTATAGCGATCTTGAGCAGAAGGTTAAAATTGTCGTTGAAAACAGGATGGCTGCTGAAAATGAGCTTAAAGATAGGATAGAGATTTGGAGGAGGAAGATAGTTGAGGTTGTTGAAAAGATTAACGAGGGTTTTAAGAGGAATATGGAAACTATGGGTGGAACTGGGGACTTACGCTTAACGAATATCGAGGATATCGATAACGCTGGCCTCGTAATACTCGTGGGTTTCGGCGGAGGTCCACTGACTGAGTTCAACGTCTATACTCAAAGCGGAGGTGAGAGGAGTGCGACAGTAGTCTCCTTCCTAATGGCCCTTCAGTCGCTTGTTAAGTCTAGCATCAGGGGAATAGATGAGCTGGATGTACATATGGACCCGCTTATGAGAAAAAGGTTCTTCAAAATACTCTCCGAGGTTGTTAGGGAGAATCCTGGAGTAGCCTACTTATGCATAACTCCTGGAACTCCTCCTCCGGTTGATGATGCGCACATAATAGTTGTTCAAAAGGTCCAGGATGAGTCCAGAGTACTGGAGGTTGAACAGAGTTAATTAAGCTTTTGCAATAGGTAACATGCCTATGATTTTTATGAATAGTGATGGGAATAAAGTTCTCTAAGGTTATGTTTATATTCATTCCATTAACCACGGGTTACATGATCCAGAGGGATTGAATTGAATGTCCCAATCCAGCAGATACTTTGAGTTGATCGAGAGGATAATCCGCCTTTGTGACGAGGTTATTGAGAAAAATATCGACCCCTTTGTTGTAGACGTTAAAGAGAACCTTAGGAGACTTAGAGAGGGCTTGCCTGAAATGGATGAAGAAACTCTTGCGATGAACATGGCTGCTCTGCTGAAATTAATCTACGTAATACTACTTCAACAGGAAGATGTCAAGAAGAGAGCCAGCAGACTATATCTAGATCCCTTCCTAATGGAAATACGGCTCATGGGGCTTGATAGTGAGAGGCTTGCAGAGGCCTTTCTCAAGGCATTCAGACCGGTTGCTGAAAACGAACAGGCTACGATGAGCATAATGCGGACTGCCTACGGCTACTGGGCTGGCTTAAGAGAATATCGACTACCTGAGGTTGGGGAGGTTTTAATGCCCAGTGCAGTGAACATGCTCAACGAGTTTCTAAAAATGGAGGAGGCTGATTTCGAAAATGAAATGGAGAAGATTTTGAACGAGATGGGCCCAGACCCAGTTGATTACTATAATTTGATAAGTAGGGAGGGGGAGGAGAAGAAAGTATTCAGAGCATTAGCCTTAAGCTTCCTTATGATGAGGGGCTTGGTGGGAGTAATGCAAGATCCCTTGAGCAACAGGGTCTGGGTTTTCAAGACGACTCCAAAGGATGTGGGAAAGCATTCAGTAGCCCTACCAATATAAGGGGTGGGTGCCTTGGAGCAGGAGGAGAAGATAAGGAGCAAGGTTGCGCGGGCAGTGCAACTCTTACTATTTAAAAGCCATAGGGTTCCTGGAGTTAAAGGGTGGGAGCTTAAGAAGAACCTTGGGCCAGGCTACCTTTCGATAATTAAGTTTCTTAACGCACGTTTCCAAGAACTAGGATTAACGATAAAGATCGTTTCAGACGATGGGAATGAACTCAGCATGAGCGATGATGAAAGCAAGCTCTCAACAGCAAGGTTTTACGTCACGCTTAAAGATGAATTGAGCCTTACCGCTATGAAGACCCTAGGTTGGTCTATAGACGAAATCGCTGGACTGGCCGTTGTTATTTCGACAATAATCTCCCATAAGGGTTCTGCCCCACTTAAGGAGGTCTAGGATATATTGAAGAAGAAGTTTCCCGAATGGAAGGTTAAGCTTAACTTGGCCAGGTATATACGGAGAGGATACATCGCTGAAGATGGAGACAATCTTGTGCTGGGCTGGAGAACCTTTGCAGAACTAGACGTTGAGAAATTCATACACTATATTTTGAGTGCTTAACCGCCTTTCTATTTTAAGTCAATATTCCACACCCGTCTTCGAGCAAGAAGGGTATGGGTATGTTTTATGTCTAAGCGTTTTGGAAGCGCCGCCTCTCAGCGTCTACAATCATCTTGACAACATCCTCTCCGGTAATGCTTTTCCTCACCAGTATTTTCTCAACAGTCTTCAAGCTTAATCCTCTCCCAGCCAGGGCTAGTGCGGCATCCCTACCATACTTCTCAAGCAGCTCCGCTGTCTTAGCAATCTTCTTAAAAACTGATCTAATCCTCTTTGATTTTCCACGTCTAACCCTGACGCCTGGAGTAGGATTCACACCTAATCTTCCACCACATCTGCTACACTTTATTCCTGGAGTATATTCCTCTGGTTTAATAGTACCATAGGGGAATCCGCATTCGCTACACACTAGCTCTAGAGGAGTATTCCTGAGCCTTGCTGAAGCATACATTAAGATTATCTTATCAACCTTCTCTGGGGGGTATACGTCGAGATGTCTCTCAGCTTGTCTGAGAATAGGCTTAGCTAAGGGTGATGGTTCAGCCCCGCTTTCATATATTCGGGTTTCAATTTCTCCTGATACGATTCCTCTAATCATATTAATCAGAGGTTTTACATCATAGTCTTTAGATAATAACTCCTTAACAGCCTCATCGTAAACAATACTTCCCTTACTGCCCCTTATAAGCGATTCCAGTCTTATTGAAGTTAGGTCAGCATCCTTCTCTATTATCCCCATTCTCCTAGCAACATGTAGGAACCTTCTCTTGAAAAGACCAACATTTTCAATGTTTTCCAAAAGCATTCTCATAACCTCCTTTTCATCAAGCCTCTTAAGCCTGTCAAGTATTATTGATGACGAGACTACTCTTTCAACCATAACCCTATACGGGTCTCTACTCACCGGGACTGTTAAACCTACTTCGGAAAGCACTATGGACCCAACGATCTTAGACAATGCTCTATTACCCAAGTCGCCTAGGCAAGAATGTATGATCGTATAATCCCCCCATTTCTCGAAGACTATTCTCTTGTCTGTGCCCACTGGCACCCCATTCTTAAGGCATTCTAAAATAGGTTTGACAACCTTAATAGCAAAATCCCTTTCAACACCATATTTCTCAGCTATTTCTCCAGCTATCTCTTCTTGACCAAGTCCCTTTACATACTCTTCTTCAACAAACCTTCTAAGAGCCCCGACTTCCATCGCCGTCTCATAGGTCACGGGTATTTCCTCACCGGTCCAGAAGGGTACCGCGCCCAGAGGATCATCTGCCTTCTCTACAATAACTTTACCGTCGAAAACCTGGATTATCGACCATACTAAGCCTCCCATTACAAACTTCGTACCTGGGAGACCTTTTTCTGCAACAAATTCCTCATCAAGGTTTCCAACGACAAGGTTTTCTTCCTCGTGGAAAACAGGGTATTGCTTAACCTCCGGTATGCTCGATATATGTTCGAAGAAGAATCTTATTAGTTCCCTCCTCCTACCAGGCCTTATTGTATCGCTGTATTTTTCTAAAAATAAAAGCCTGGGGTATTGTGAAGAAAGAAACTCTAAGACTCTTTCAAACTCCTCTTTAGAGATCTTTGAATACGGCATACTTTTCCTAACGATTTTAAACATTTCCTCTATACTCCAATGACTCTTCTCTAAAAGCATCCCAACTACTTGATGAGCGAGAATGTCGTAAGGGGCCTCTGGGGGTGAGACGGCCTCGTAAATGCTGTTCAAGGCCCTTCTCCTTATGACTGTTGATTCGATAGCATCGTCCTCATCCATGCACAGGATCATCCCCCTAGATGTTAAGCCGATCCTGTGTCCACTTCTACCGATCCTCTGTATGAGCCTCGAAGCCTGCCTAGGAGAGCCGTACTGGATTACGAAATCTATCAAACCAATGTCTATGCCTAGTTCAAGGCTAGAAGTACATACGAGTCCTCTCAACTCCCCTTCTTTCAAGCCTTCTTCAGCTCTAACTCTTGCCTCAACGCCGAGTGATCCATGGTGGATCGAAACAGGAGTTGGAAGATTCATCACCAGCAGCCTGTTTGAAAGAGCCTCAGCGGTAGCCCTAGTATTGGTAAAGAGCAATAATGCGTTGCTTTTGTTAAGCATTTCTTTAACTACTCTCAGCCTCGCCGATACTTCCGGAGTCGTTAGAAGATTCTCAGCCAGCAGGTAGTCTTCATCAATAACTTCAGGGAGTAAAAGTCCTATTTCAATATCCTTTGGTACTGGAGTTTCAATGACCTTAAAGCCATCCTCAGACCCTACGAGGAAACGCGCAAGCTGCTCTGGCTCACCTATTGTTGCAGAGAGTCCTATAATCTGTATTCTTTCCCCTACGAGCCTCTTAAGCCTCTCTAAGCCGAGTACAAGCTGGCTTCCCCTCTTATCCGAGGCTAGCTCATGAAGCTCATCCACCACAACCCATCTAACCGTCTTCAAATGGCTTCTGAGCCTAGAGCCTATCAGTAGGATTTGGAATGTCTCTGGCGTTGTTACGAGAATATGGGGAGGGCTCAATGACTGCATTCTCCTCTCGGAAGACGGAGTGTCTCCATGTCTTACGGAAAGCTTGAAATCAAGCCTGCTTGCCCACCAGCTTATTCTCTCAACTAGATCCCTGTTTAAAGCCCTAAGCGGAGTTATATACAACATGAAAACACCGCTCTTAATGTTGATCCTATCTCTAACCATTGCGCTTAAAATCGGTAGTAAGGCTGCCTCGGTCTTCCCTATTCCCGTCGGGGCCACTATTAGAACATTATTACCATTGACTATCTCTGGTATTGCTTTAACCTGCGGTTCTGTTAATGGTAATAATCTCCTCTCTAAAACAAGTTTTGCAACAGGCTCGGCGAGCATTGAAACAACCTCTTCGCTAGATAAGCTTCTCACAAAGGAAGGCTCAAGCATTCGATTGAAAAACATTCCCTTTCAATCATAAAACAGTTTTCCCACACTCTGTTCTTATTTTAAGCTATACGAGAGAACTAATACCGTCAAGCATGAAGGAAATGCCTATTACTATTATTGCAAGGTTACATAGCGTTACCAGCATCTTTATACCCTTTTCTCCAAGGCTTCTAGCACCACTAGCCATTAGCCTGGAAATCGACCCTAATACTGCAATATCCCCCATTTCATGGCTAATGTAGAACAAGGCTATTCCCAATGCGCCCCAAGGCAGCGACTTAGAAATGTAGGCTGATCCTATGGTAAGCCACCATGTAATCCAGTATGGGTTTGAAATAGATATGGTGGCACCCAGTAAAACCATGGTGGAGGGACTATGGGTTTTAACAGTATCCTCGGCTTTAAAATTCATGCCTCTTTTTATAGAAGCCAAAAGGCCAGTTAATACTAATACGATACCGCCGACTATACTTATTAAGGGATAATATTCTTCGTTAACATGGAGTAAACCATACGTTAACATTACGGTGATAGGTGCTTCTGCCAAGGCGTGTCCAAGCGCCAGTAAGAAGCCTGGCTTGAAACTTTTAATGTAAGAGGATTCTCTAATAGTCGTGACCATTAAAGGACCTGGGGCGAGGGCTCCTGAGAGCGATACTAAGAAGGAGGTTAAGGGTATTTCTACTAGGCTATTCAAAATTTTTCGACCTGATGGTTAAGGGTTTTTCAACTCGTCAAGCATGCTTCCTCAACCTCATCTTCCCGTAATCCACTGGGAATGTTTTCGGCATACGTCTCTTATGCTGATTCTGCTTCACTCTCTCCATAACCCTCTTCACCGTCTCTAGGGAGACTCCTAGAGTCTTCGTGATCTCTTTCTCTCTAAGGCCTTTTTCAAACTTCAGATAGAGTATTGCATCCAGCGTGTTATAGTCGATTCCAATCTCACCTTCTGCAGTCTGGCCTTGCCAAAGGGCTGGTGAAGCCGGTTTATCACGTATCCTCGCAGGGACTCCAAGATGCTCGGCTAATTGTTTAACCATAGTTTTGTAGAGTCCTCCTATTGGAAGAAGATCTACACCACCATCACCGTACTTGGTGAAATATCCTATGAGTATCTCACTTCTATCTCCCGTGCCTATTACTAGCCCTCTGTGAACCGCAGCCTCGTGGTAGAGGATGATCATCCTACTCCTAGCCATTACATTCCCCCTCTCAACTTTACCCATTTGACCAAGAATATTTTCAAAAACATCCACAAGCGGATCTATGCGGATGATTTTCCAATTATCATCAGGCATGTTCAGCTGTTTAACGACTGTTATCGCATCTTCAACATCTTCTTGCGGTGTAGCTTTAGATGGAAGTATGTATAGCCTGGTTCTATCTCTCCCTAATGCTTTTACGGTCAAATAGGCAACAACACTGCTGTCGAGCCCACCGGATAATCCTATTATCCCCGTCCTTTTCCCAGCGTTTTCAAAATACCCCCTTAGATTAGTGGTTAAGTAATCGGCAACCCTATTGTAGTCAAGCCTAGGTAAAAGCTCATGGGCCTCCTTCATCACGTTTCACACATCCTCCTTTCATATAAATCTTGAACTAAGCTTTATTCTTCCACATCCTACTGGTTAAATCGTAAATTCCGATTATAGTCTTAGCATCCTTAATGGTGCCGTCCTCCATCATCTTTAATACTTCGTCTATAGTTACTTCTAATACCTCTATGTCCTCATCTGATTCTAGGCTTTGACTCTTCCTATTTAATCCTCTTGCTATAAAAAGCGTTATCCTCTCTGTCGAATAGCCGGGTGCTAAGTAGAATCTTCTGACTTTTTGCAGAGAAGTCGCTTCATATCCCGTCTCTTCTAAGAGCTCTCTCTTAGCGCATTCTTCTTCCTCCTCCCCTTCTTTAAGCGTTCCAGCAGGTGCTTCCACAAGGGTCTCGCCTGCTGGAAGCCTATATTGTCTAACTAAAACTATTTTACCATCGTCTTTAATAGGTATTATTACGACCGCACCGGGGTGTTCTACAACTTCTCTAATCGTCTCAACGCCATTAATTGAAACACGATACTTAACGAGGGATAACAGTCTCCCCTCATATACTTTTTCCACTCCTAAGATCCTCTCCACCATGTTTCTCAAAGGATTACTAAGGCAATAAAACCTTATCTAATACTGTCTTTCTAATGCCTTTAAGCTTGATGATTGTTGAAAAACAAGATGCGGAAGAGCGGCGGGGCAGGGCATGCTTGTTGCTTCTACATACAAAATGGGGGCTTTTTCCTATTGCAATCCTGGTCTTCTCATTAACGTTCATACTCTCCTCTGTGATGCCCGTTGAAAGAGACTTAGCTGAGGAAATAACAACATCTATTAAAGAACAATTAAACCTAAGCGTACTGGATGTTTTCATGAACAACCTTGCGCTAAGCCTTATTATGATGATGCCCGTGTTCGGCTTCATATTCAGCGTTTTTTCATCATCGCTTAACGGTATGACGGTCTCCGCTATTTCAACAGTAACAGGTTCTAACCCGCTACATATTGCAATAAGTCTCCTTTCAAGCCCAGAAGGTATGTTTGAAGTCCTTGCCTTTGGATTAGCCTCTGCACAGAGCCTTGCTGGGTTTTTCGCAATAGTTGAGAAAAGGCTTAGAAAAGAGCTTAGGGAATACTTAACAACCATAGGAATAGTTGTAGGCCTATTGGCAATGGCTGTCTTATTTGAAGCATTCCAGGCAACACCCTCATGATAAGAATACTATTTTCAGACTTAGATGGAACAATCGTTGAAGAGGAAAGTAGCTGGAGGCTAGTCCATCGTTTTCTTGGTACTGATCATATTGCTGCGAGAGCTCTTGAAAGGTTTTCAAGAGGAGAAATAAACTATGAAGAGTTCGTAAGACATGATGTGGGCCTCTGGCCAAAGGGGCTTCCAAAGTCGCTTTTTGAATACGTTTTCTCCAGGGTCAAAATAAGACCAGGTGCTAAGAACCTATTTAAACAGCTTAAAGAATTAGGAGTCAAGAGAGTCATAGTTACAAGCGGGCTTAATGTATTGGCAGAAAGAGTATGTAAAGAATTAGAAGCTGACGAATGCGTCTCGAACGAGATGGTTTTTGATGAAAAAGGGTTATTCACTGGAACGGTTATAATTAACGTAAACCCGTCTAATAAGGCTAAGGTTCTGGAGGATGTATGTAGAAAGTATTCTATTCTCTTAAATGAATCGGTTGCAATAGGTGACACGGTGTATGATGAGAGTATGTTTAGAATAGCGGGTTTATCTATTTTCTATAGAAAACAAGGGCAGAGCATATTGTCAGAACCATATGGAGCAAGTTATGTTGTTAACAGCCTTGAAGAAGCAACAAACCTTCTAATCAACCTTATCGAAAAAGAAAAGGGGATAAAATAGCCTATTTCTTAGCTTTTTTAGCCTTTTTAGTTTTCTTAGCTTTCTTGGCCTTTGGTTTTGCTTTAGCTTTTTTAGCCGGCTTCTTAGGCGGTGCAGCCGATGTAGACGGTGCGGGTGCTGCAGGTGGTATTGCAGCAGGAGCTTCTCCGCCAGTGCCTGCTTCACTCATAATAGAATATTTTCTTTTCAGTCATATATAAATCTTTAATATAATTCCTAAATACTATCTTCTGTTCTTCAGAGCTTCAAGTATCAACGAGACAACGTCTTCAAACGATATCTTTGAAGTGTTTATCATCAGATCATACAGCAGAGGGTCCCTCCAGTTCCTATGGAAAAGCTTTTCCACCAAACTATTCCTGTCTATATCTGAGGCCTTAATGTCTTCTTCAATCTGTCTAGGGTCCTCGGTCTTCCTCCTTTCAGCAAGATGCTTAATCCTATCCTCCATGTCCCTGTACAGAAATACTTTAAGATCCACATCATGTGCCAAAGCCATAAGGGCGCTTCTCCCCTCTATTATAGCTGGGCCATTATTCACTATATCCAGAACCATGCTATAGATGACTCTTTCTATCTCTATTTCTCCCGATATGGATTTATCGACAAGGGCCTTATAGCTTAGGGTTGGCGAGGATACTAGATTCCTTATAAGCTTCTCAGTATTGTAGATTTCTAAGCCAAGCCTTTTAGAAAGCAATTCCCCAACTTCAGTGCAGCCAGCTCCCAGTTCGCCAGCAATTAGAATAACAGGTTTACCCCTGCTCATTTCTACTTAAGTTAGTCGACGCTTTTTTTAAACATTTCCTCTATTTCTTTAGATACCTGCGAACAGCTAGTAAGGCCAAAAGTATATACACAGCTATGAAGTAGGGTGATAATAACACGTGATTAATGGAATAATTGAGGTATACTGATTTATCCCGATCTGCTTTAAATTCCAATGAGCGTCCACTACCATTAACGTTTTCAAGCTTATACCAGAACCCGTAGTCGCTTACAACCTCAGGCTCTCCGGTAATACGTAAGTAACTGCCTTTAGGAACCTTAAAAACCAATGCTTTAGAAGAATTGACCTTTAGCTCCATCCCATATATATTAGAAGACCCGTTTACATATACCCGGAAGGTGGATTTTGCAAACGGGTCTCCAGGTGATACATTGAGCACAACGGTAATGTTCACTGTCTCAATATCGCCAACTGGTTGTAGAGATGCCAGCAGTACGAGCATGAGTACGCCAGTTATATTCAACGGGTCTTACAATCTGAACCTAAATATAATCCTTATTTTTCCCGGTAACGTTATTTTGGGATAATGATGCTTAAAGAGCCTGGTGAAACTATTGAATTAAAGCTTTTAAAGAGGCTTCTGGAAAGGGGTCTTGTAATAAGCAAGGATGAAGCTGTAGAATACTGGGAGTGTTTTAGGCCTCTTTTAACTAAGGGGGTTATAGTTGAGTATAAGAATTGTTTCAAAATCCTTCCTGAATGCTGCCTACTACTTCTTCAAAAATTAGTGGGATCTGGTTTCCATTTGGAAACATTGTTTAAATCAGTAAATTGGAGAGGGTTCGAGAGGATTATTGCGGAGATATTCAGGCTTCACGATTTTAAGGTTCAGGAGCATTTCAGATTCCGTATTGGAAAGGTTCTCAGGGAGATAGACCTCTTAGTTGAAGCTCCCTCTCTATTCTTATCGATAGACTGTAAGCAATGGGTTAGGAGAAACTATAGTCTTAAAACAGCTTGTAGGCTTCAGTTTGAAAGGTCTAAGCTATTGCTCAAATACCTTATTGAAAAGAACATTTTGAAAGAAGTCTATTCCTTAGTCTTAACTTTCTTAGACTCTGAGGTAATATTCATGAATAACTGTATAGTCATACCGGTGTGGAAGATAAGAGATTTAGTGGAAGCTCCGGAGATCCTCGAAGAAATAGGAAAACCAGTTTCTCTATTATAAGATCCACATTTCCCTCGACCGTGGGAGAAAGAGTAGTTTCACTTTTATCATTAGCCTCTTCTCTTCTAAGGAACCGTCTATAAGCAGAATATCCCCGTGGATTATGGGAATCTCTGCATCAGCCATTGTCTTGAAGGTTCTGAAACCATTGTTGAAGTCGAATATGGTGAGGCATTCACCGGCTTCCTTATTGTACTTACTCATCATCCCAGTCTTAACAGGTATTTCCACGGAAAGGTTTCTCCTACTCCTGATTATTATCCCCTCAACCTTCCCTACAAACCATTCCCCAGCCAAACCGGGTATTCCCGCTAGCCTATCTTCCACTGCCATCGTCAGCTCCCTACTAGGTATGTCAATTTCAAGAATATACTCAGTACCGGGGATCGGTTTAAACAGCTCCATTGGAACCAGGGTTTTAATAACGGGTTTTAGGAATGGCAGTGTTACAGAATTGGCTATTGCTCTACTCACCGTCACGGAGTCGGTATCTAAAAGTTCAGTAGCCTCGGGAGGAGGGCCTTTCAATAATCCGCGTGTATTATCAAGAGTCCCTTGCAGAATTTTAAGGTCTATTTGCTTACTCGGTTCGTAGACCATTATTAGTTCTGCTAGACCTGCTGATTGATACTCCTTCTTGACGAAGCCAAGCAGTTCGCCTCCGTGCATGACGGGAGAGCCCTCGACCATGCTTTCCTCAGCTGATGGAGTATTATTAACGGTTTTCTTTTAACCCTAGAAAATATTTTAAATACTTTTAGAGCAATTAAAGAAAAAGTTCTTTCTTCCTAGGTCTGAGGATGCTCTTAACTCCAAGCTCTGAAAAATCATACTTATAGCCTTTTATCAAGGAGCCTATTATACCTTCAGACGAGCTGCCCGTTACAAGCTCGCTTGCAGCAGCCAGCTCATCAACTATGGCAATACGTTTAAACCTTAAAACATATCCGTAAAGATCCTCAGTTCCCCTGAGGTCTTTAAGTGGGGCAATCCCGGAACATCCTATGGCCATGTTGACTTGGCCTATTCTAAAGGGTCTGTCGAAGGAATCAGTTATTATCACTCCTACTTTTACTCCCTCGTCGAGAAATTGTCTTCTTATCATCCCTGCAACCTTATCTGGATTCCTAGGGTGAAAAGCCATGCTTAACCCGCCATCAACATTTGAAACATCAACCCCCGAGTTGGCACATATTATCCCACTCTTAGTTCTTGTTATGAGACGGGTTCCAACCAGTCTAATTATCTCTCTACTCTCCCTCAGAATGATCTCAACTTCCTCAGGTGGCTTACGTACTCGGTCGGCTATTGCCAGGGCTAGTGGACCGGGCTTAACCCGTTTGAAACTAGCTATACAACCAACTGCTTTAGATACTGCAACATGGGTTAATGTAACTATATCTCCATTCTCCACACTAACACCTTCTTTCTTTAGAGAATCTATAGTTATCCTAGCTAGGTTATCGCCTTTCTTTATGTTTCTATCGTATTTTATGCCGAAAATCCTAATTTCCTTCAAGGTTTCCTACTCCTCTTTGCAAGGATCTTCTCTACCAACTGTATGTCGGAGGCCCGTGTAATTCTTATGCTAGATAATAGCATCGGGTCAAGGTCTTTCATGGTGGAGTAGGCTAAGTACATGACTCTCCTAAGCCTTTCTACAACACTACTCATGTCCTCCTGTTTTACAGCTTCAACGACTTCCATGAGGCTTCTCCTATTGTATGCTGATAGGAACCAGTCAACATCTCCCTTTATATTTCTCGTCAAGACGGCGTCCCTCTTCTCACAAAGCTCTGTTAAGAGAGCAAGTAGGTCAACTGGTATCAAGGGGGCATTTGCAGGAGCGGTAATAACAACTTCTCCACGAATAACGCGTACTCCTTCTTTAAGAATAGCCGGCATACTATTGGAGTTACTGATTTCAATAATCTTACAATCATCGAAGCCATATTCTGAAACAGCTTTATCATAAGCTTCAAGCGATCCTTTCAGTACTGCTAAAACAACCTCTTCCGCAACTTCTCCAATATTCCTTATTACGTGTAGGAAAATAGGGTATTCCCCAAGCCTATTAAGCTCAACAAGGCTCTCACTAGTATAGCCGATCGCCATAACCAAGCCGCTGGTCTTCAACTCCTACTCGCCTCAGAATAAACGTGTCTTATTAATTCTCGTGCAATATTAAGTTTCAAATTTTCTTCAACACCCTTAAAATCTGGTTGAGGATTAACATCCAATATAAAGGCTTTCCCTCCCTTAATGGATACGTCTACTCCAGCAAAATCACATTTTAAAACAGTCGAGGCTTTGATAGCAAGCTCTTTTATCTCTTCACTCGCTTCAAAACTACTCCCAATTCCACCTTGCGATATGTTTGTAACAGGCTTTTCTGAGGTTCTCTTCATAACCGCTATCACGCGCCCCCCTAAGACCAGTATCCTAAGGTCCCAATTATCTTCTCTCGCATATGATTGGGCTATCCAAACTCCACAACCATCTGTAAGGTCTAAGTTTCTAAAATCCTCAATAAGCTTAATGCCTCTTCCACGCGAACCGTAGATGGGTTTCAAGAAGAATGGAGGACTTATCCCTACAAGCATTTTCGTCGAAGGAGATACGATAGAATCCGGTAGGGGGAGGTTGTTCAACGAGAGATTTTTATAGGTAATGGCCTTGTCTAAAGTATTAAAATATCCTTGAAAAGAGTTTAACACATAGAACCCCTCTTCTTCAAGGATTCTCGTGAGGAACATGGCGTAAAGCATTATTGGGCTGAACTTTGTCTTAGGTCTTGATAATACGCCTCTAACATCATTGTCAAATACTCTTAACGAGATTCCCCCCTCCTTAATCGAAATCGCGGTGTTTTTAAAATCAACT